>JBBQDT010000011.1:0-43642 GCA_038319955.1 Gemmatimonadales bacterium
GCGACGTCACCGGCGATGTCCGTCGCTCCCTCCACGGGACGGATGCTCTTCTCCGTGTTCGAGGATCAGGGGTACGCCGTGTACGCGCTGGATGCCACGCGCACGCGCGGCGAGCCAGTGTCGGCGAATGCAGTCGTTGCATCGGCCGGCGTGCTGCCTCCGGGCGACACACCGGGCCGCGCGACCGTATCCAACTACCTGAAGGATCCGCTCACCGGTCTCGCGACCGGCACTGAGTTCAGCATCGCGGCCTATCGGCCGGCATTCTCGCTCGACGCGGTGGGCCAGCCGGCGCTCGGCGTCACGGCTGGCGGACCTTTCGGCACAGGCGTGTCGGGAGGCGTGTCGTTTCTCTTCGGCGACCAGTTGAGCGATCGGCAGGTCGGTGTCGCCGTGCAGGCGAACGGCACGGTGAAGGATATCGGCGGCCAGGTGCAGTATGCAAACCTGAGAAACCGCTGGAACTGGGGCGCGTCAGTCGAACACATCCCGTATCAGTACGCTTACTACGTGAACTCCGGGTCGTCGAACGGTCTCATTCAACAGGACCTCATTCTCCAGCGTGTGTTTCTCGACCAGGCGGGCCTGAGCACGGCATATCCGTTCTCGTCCACGCGCCGCATCGAGTTCGGCGTCGCGGCCACGCGCGTCGGCTACAGCACGCAGCAGCAAAGCATCCTGTACGATCCGTTCACCGGCCAACCGGTGCAACAGCAGGTCACCGACCTGAAGTCGTTCGATCCGGTGTACTACGGTTCGGGCAGCATCGCCTATGTGGGCGACAACTCGTACTCGGCCTTCACGAACCCGATCGAGGGTGGACGCTACCGGTTCGAGTTCGCACCCACGGTGGGAACGCTGACCTACAACTCGGTGCTCGCCGACTACCGGAAGTATTTCTTCATGCGACCGGTGACGCTGGCGTTCCGCGGGCTGCACTACGGCCGGTACGGCCGCAGCTCGGAAGATTCCACGCACATGTATCCGCTCTTCCTCGGTGAGGAGACGCTGATGCGCGGCTACAGCTACGGCTCATTCGATCCAAGTATCGAGTGCACGGCGAGAGGTTGCCCGGTGTTCGATCGCCTGCTCGGCAGTCGTCTCGCCGTCGTGAGTGCGGAGCTTCGCATCCCCGTGCTTGGCGTGCCGGAATATGGCCTGTTCAATTTCCCCTACCTGCCCCTCACCATCTCGCCGTTCATCGATGCGGGCGAAGCGTGGAGCGGCGGCAAGGGTCAGGCTCCGACGTTCAGCAGCAACCAAGCCAACTTCCGCATTCCCGTCATCAGCACGGGTATCTCGGCCCGCGTCAACCTGCTCGGCTATGCGGTGATCGAGGCGTATTACGCGCACCCGTTCCAGCGCCCGGGCAGGAACTGGGTGTATGGGATTCAGTTGGCGCCGGGATGGTGAACGACCCGAGGACGGGATGACCGGATGACCGGAAACCAAACGGATCGCGGCGCAACTTGGCCGCGATCCGTTTCCCGTCATCCCGTCATCCCGTCATAGAGCTTCCGATACACCGCCGTATTCCTCAGCACCACGCGGACGTAGTCACGCGTCTCCGTGAACGGAATCCACTCCGTGAACAGCTCCGGGTCATCTGCGCCGGGACGAGCGAGCCAGCGCGTCACACGAGAGGTGCCCGCATTGTATGCGGCGAGCGCGCGCTCGGGCGGCGTGTTGCGCTTGAGGCTCGACGAGAGATGGGCCGTGCCCAACTCCAGGCTCACGTCCGGATCGAACAGCAATGCTGTGTTCCACATTGGATACGTCCGGCTCGCTGCGATCGACGCGCCGACCGCCGGCATGAGCTGCATCAACCCGCGCGCCGATGCGGGTGACACCGCCCGCGGATTCCAGCTCGACTCTTGTCGGATCAGCCCTGCCACGAGCGCCGGATCGAGGTCATTGCGGCGAGACTCCTCGACCAGCGCATCCTCGTGCACGATGGGATAGGCGATGCGAAACAGCGCACGCGACGCATTGCCCTTGTCGATCGCCGCAAGTGCGATGCGCAGCGCGCGCGCTGGCTCGTTCACCTCACCCAGTGCCTGCGCGACCGCGGGCGCATTGGCGGGTGCGCTCGCGGCATGCGTGGCGAGCGCGTCGATCTCGAAGTTTGCCTCCACATCCATGCCGAGTCGTCGAAGCACGACGATGCGCTGCACAGCGCTGTCGACACTCGCCAAGTGCGTGGCCGTATCGGCGCCTGAGGGGGCAGCCCATCCGGGAACGGCGAGTCGCTTCGCCGACAGCATCGCGTAGTAGCTGAGCGGCGAGTCCGCGACGATGGCACGCCACCGCTCGGCCGCCATGTCCTTCTTGCCGGCGCGCTGGTATGCGCGGCCGGCCCAGTATCGTGCGGCGAGCGCCTCTTCGTCTCCGGGGTGCGCAATGGCAAGCGAGTCGAACGTCTGGGCCGCCCCCTCGGCCGACGCGGCCCATTGCAACAGGCCCGATCGGAATCGCGCGAGCGGGGCCTGCGACGCCGATGGAAATCGGGCGACGAGCTGGCGCAATGTCTTCTGCGCTCCGGTGAGATTGCCGTCGTCCACCTGTAGGTCGGCGAGCAACAGCAACGCCGGCGCGGCCGCGTCTCGCACCGACGCATACTGCTCGCTGATGGTGCGCAGCGCCGAGCGGCCGCCGCTGCCGTCGCCCATCTGCACCATGGTCCGCGCGCGTTGATACGCCGCGAGCGGTGCGCGCGTCGGGTCGTCCGTGATGGTGGCATACACGCGCACACCGTCCGCCGGACGACCTGCACGAACGAGCACGCCTGCATAGCTCATGCGGTCCGTCGCGGAGAGCGGCGCTGCCGCAGCCGCCTTCGTGTACCCGGTCACGGCGCGCGACGTCGCTCCAGCCGCGGCTGCCGCACGGGCGATGATCAGCTCATCGCGCGGCGAGAGAGTGCCGAGCCTGTCGAGCACCTCGAGCGACTGCCGCGATTCGGCGCTGTTCGGGGATTTCTGGAGGAATGCCACGATACGCTGTGCCAGTGCGGCCTTCGCGGGGTCATCGCGTGCGGACATTGCCTCCACACGAAATGCGGAGCCTTCGTCCTTCGCACGGCGGAACGATCGCGCGGCGCCCGCAAGATCGCCGCTGCGCTCGCGCGCCTGCGCGTCCGTGGCGGCGATGCGCGCGCGCGCCGTGGAGCTGCCCACGCGTGCGAACAGTGTTGCGCGCGCCGAGCTGTCGCCGGAAACGCCAGCCGCGCGGAGGCGAAGCCAATCGGCAATGCCAGGCAGCCTCGCGGCTGCAGCGAGGTAGCCCGCCGCCGCGCTGTCGCGCTGGTTGCCACGATCCAGCGCGCGCGCCAGCAGCACGCGGCGCGTCACCCGACTCGCGTCGTCGCTCGCGGAGGCGATGGCGCGCTGAGCATCAGGCAGTGCATCAACGCCCCGCTCGAGTGCGCTTCGTACGAGCAGCTCGCGGCCCTCACCTCCGAATTGGGAGTCCAGCCACGGGGCGTCACGGAGCAGCCGATCGACCTCGCTCCAACCCTCCCAGCCGGCGGCAGCACGTGCGCCGGTAATCCGCAGCTCGGGTGTCGCCGTCGCCGGAGTGGCGAGTCGAGGCGCGAGGAGTGCCGTGGCACGCCATGCGTGTCCGGTGCGAAGGAGCGAATCGGCGCGCTTGGCGAGCGGATCACCCTGCGCGATGACAGCGGCCGGCGCGCGCGCCAGATCGACCTCGCTCGAAATGCTGTCGGCGCGGCGCGCGTCGGCGCCGTCGACGCAGGCCGCGGAGATTCCGATGAGAACCGGCAGAAACCAGCCATGAGTGCGGATCATGGCTGGTTCGAGGTCACGCTTCGTGCCACACAGGGATCAATTGCTCGTGAGCGGATGATTCGTACCTTGCAGCCAATAGGCGAACCACTGGCGAATGCGGCCGAGTCGATCGACAAGGAGCCACGGTTCGCCGGAGCGGGACAGTTCGTGCGTGGACCGCGGATACCGCACCAGCTCCACCGGCACATTCTGCTTCTTGAGCGCGATGAACCAGAGCTCCGCGTTCCCCATCGGTGTCCGGAAGTCGTCCTCCGACTGCACCATCAGCGTGGGCGTCCGCACCTTCGTGACATGCCGGATGGGCGACAGGTCGTCATACATCCGGAAGTTGTCCCATGGCTTCCCGTAGAACTCGAATTCTGTCAGGCCCTGTGCGTCGCTCGCGCCATACCAGTAGGTCCAGTCCGAGATCATGCGGTCCGTCTGCGCCGCCTTGAATCGGGTCGTCTTCGTGGTGATCCACGCGGTCATGAAGCCGCCATACGAGCCACCGGTGACTCCCATGCGCGTCGAGTCGATGTCGGCACGCACGGCCACGAGATCCACCGCCTTCATCAAGTCCTGGTAGTCCTCGGCGCCCCAGCGGCCGCGCGAGGAATACGTGAAGTCCGCCCCGTAGCCGCTCGAGCCACGCGGGTTCGTGAAGAGCACGTACATCCCCTGCGCAGCGAGGTTCTGCGTCTCGTCGAACCAGCCTTCGCCGTACTGCGAGTGCGGGCCACCGTGGATGTACAGCACGACCGGATACTTCTTGCCTGCCTGGTAACCATACGGCTTCATCAGCCAGCCTTCGACCTCCAGCCCTCCCACCGACTTGTAGGTCATGCGCTCAGCGTCACTGAAGGCCACTTCGCTGGAGAGCTTGTCGTTGAAGCTCGTAAGCCTCCGCTCCCCAGTGCCGTCCGCGTTGGCAACGAAGAGCTCCGTGGGCTTCGTCATGCTCGTCGCGACGAAGGCCACGCGCTTGCCCGCCGCGTCGTAGCTGAAGCCGTTCATCTTGCGACGGCCGCCGAGCAGTTGCACGGGCTGCCTCGTGTCGGGATTCAGGCGAAAGAGACCACTGCTGCCGCCCACATCCGCATTGAATTGCAGGCTGCCGTCGGCGAGCCACTCCACGTTGGCCGGCTCGTACTTGAACGAGGGCGCGAGCACGTTGGCCGGCGTGCCGCCAGTGGCGTCCACCAGATATATGCGCGCCGAAGCAACGCGCGTCTCCCGACCGATGAAGGCGATGCGCTTCGAGTCCGGCGACCACGCGGGGTCACTTTCGGCACCCATCCAGCGAGCGACGCGGCGCGGCGTTCCGCCGTCGACGCTCACGACGAAGAGATCGGCCTCATTGCGCGTGGCCTCGTCGCGTTTGGCATCGTACGGCAGATACGACAGCGAGTCGCGCTCGCGCTCCACAGTGGAATCCGCGCGAAGGTCAGGGTCGGCGAGGAAGGCGATCCAGCGGCCGTCGGGGCTCACGGTTGCGCCGCGATGGGAATAGGCCGTGTGCGTGAGCTGGACCTTGTCGCTGCCGTCGAACTTCTGGATCCAGAGCTGCGAGGGATGCCACACACGCACTTCTTTCGGCGACGGCACGTAGCCGCGGTCGTTCGACTTGAAGCGCATGTCCGTGATGTGCTTGCCGTCGAACCGTGCGGCGTTCACCGGCTTCGTCACCGATGCGAAGGGCGGACGCGCCATCGGCTGCATCTTGCCGAACGGATCGTCCTTCATCTTCGCGGAATCCGCGGCCGCCGCCGTGTCCGCGTCGGCCCAGACGGCGAACCGGTTGTCGGAGGGCGTGGAGCCGGCAGGGTATTTCTCGAGCTGGGTGGCCTCGCCGCTGGGCTGGTCCATACGAATCGCCCAGGTGTTGCCCTTGCCGCCCGCGCGGGATGACGTGAAGAAGAGATACCGGCCATCTGGCGACCACCGTGGCGCGCTGCTCTCCGTACTCGGCGACGTGTAGCGCTGCGGCTCGCCGCCCGACGTGGGCACGACCCAGACTTCGCTGTGGCGCTTGTTCTCCGCTTCGCGCACGGTCGTCACCGTGAAGGCGACGCGATCGCCGGCGGGTGACATCGCTGGAGCGTTCAGGGTGGTGAGCTTGTACCAGTCGGCGAGTTGAAACGCACGAGAAGTCGCACTCTGCTGGGCGGCAGCGGGCGCGGCACTGAGCGCGGCGAGCAGCGTCGTACGGACAAGGATGTGCATCGAGAGCCTCTCGGGTGGGAGCAGCACGGTGTGTGCGGACAGGGCGCGTCAGGGATAATACGCACGAATGGGCTGGCAGGCGCATGGCTGCCAACCCACCCGTGGTTCGCTCCGGTTCGTGTCTGTGCGCCCCACCAGCGCCCAGGTCACTCCCCTTTGCTACACACTATTACAGTGGCAGTTCAGAAGCCGTTGGGAGTGTCTGCGCCTTTGCTTGACGTCGTCCAACGTGCGCCTTTCCCCGTCCTTTCTTCGCGCTCGCGCGTCGCTCGGCGAGCTGCCGAACGTTGGCGTCAAACTGCTTCTGGTGCTCGGGCGAGAGTGCCGCGCGCAGGTCGGCCGTCTGACGCTGCTTGACTGGCTTCATGGATTCACGCAGCGCCTTCGTTTCCGCTCGATACCTGCCGCGTACATCCTCGAGCCTGCTCTTTTCCGCGGGCGTCAATGCGACGCCGCGAAGCAAGCCGGCCCGTGCCTGACGCTTTACACCCTGCCCCGCGCGCTGGGCGCTGGTCGTGCGGGCCTGCGCACCGGCGAATGAGGCAGTCGCCGCGAGCGCTGCCACGACGAATACGACGAGACGAGAGTTTCGCATGCGTCCCCCAGATGATGGAGCGCATCATCGCGCTCCACACTGGTGGACGCCAACGGTCAAGCGTCGTTAAGTGCGCTCGCCGACGTATGCGACTGCACTTATCTCCACGAAGATATCCCGTAGTTCGACGCCAACCGCAGTGCGCGAAGGAAACGGGCTCGAGAAGAATTCCGAGTACACCACGTTCATCGCGGCCCAGTCGTCGATATCCGAGAGATACACCGTGACACTCACGACGTCGCTCATCGTCGCGCCGGCTTCCTCGATCAACCGCTTCACGTTGGACAGCGTGATGCGCGTTTGCGTGGCGACATCATCGCCGAGGATGTCGCCGGTGGCCGGATCGCGCGGCACCTGTCCGCTCACGTAGACGAAGGGTCCCGCGCGCACGGCGGGGCTGTAGGGCACCTTGGGCAATGGTGCATCGGGTACGTAGACGGGCTTCCAGTTCGCCATGGCGATCGATGGGATAGGGTGTGATGTGAGCGCTCGCGACCCCGAGCGCGAAGCGAAGAGAATGACGCGTTGCAGCATATGTCGCAATCGTCCCCTGTCGCGAAGCGCGGGGCCTCTCCAGACTCCACCGTATGAAAACGCCGCGGATTTCCACAGCAGTGGTCGACGAACAGAGGCCCGTACGGTGGGGCGTGCTTGGCGCCGCGAACATTGCCGTCGGCAAGGTGATTCCCGCCATGCAGCAGAGCGCGCACACGCCCGTGGTCGCCATCGCGTCGCGCGACATCCGCAAGGCCCACGACGCAGCGGAGAAGCTCGGCATTCCGCGCGCCTACGGTTCCTATCAGGAGCTGCTCGACGATCCCGACGTCGATGCCATCTACAATCCGCTGCCGAACCATCTCCACGTGCCGTGGTCGCTGAAGGCGGCCGAGGCGGGCAAGCACGTGCTCTGTGAAAAGCCGCTGGCACTCTCGGCCGATGAGATCGCGTCGCTGATCGAAGTGCGCGACCGGAAGCACGTACAGATCGGCGAGGCGTTCATGTTGCGAACGCATCCCCAATGGGCGGCGGTGCGTGAGCTCATCGCCGAGGGACGGATCGGCGAATTGCGGCTCGTCGCGGGACACTTCAGCTACTTCCGCCGCGACCCGAACGACGTGCGCAGCCAACCGGAGTGGGGCGGCGGCGCGTTACTGGACATCGGCTGCTATCCGATCACGTTGTCACGCTGGCTCTTCGGCGAGGAACCCACGGAGGTCGTCGGCGTCATCGAGAACGATCCTGAATTTCACGTCGACCGACTGACGTCCGGGCTGCTCAAGTTTCCCTCCGGCCAGGCGACCTTCAGTTGCTCGATGCAGCTCGTGCCATTTCAGGTGATGCAGATCTTCGGCACGGAGGGACGCATCCAGGTCGAAATTCCATTCAGCCCCCCGTTCAACCACGAGTGCCGCATCCTCATCGACGACGGCAGCAAGTTCGTCGGCGCAGCGGGCGAGATCATCACACTTCCCGCGGTGGACCAGTACCGATTGCAGGCCGAGCGGTTCTCGGAGGCGGTGCTCGGCACCGGCACGGTGCCGGTGAGTCTCGAGGACGCGCGGGGCAACATGGCCGTGATCGACGCGCTGTTCACGTCGGCGAAGACGGGACGCTGGGAGGCTGCTCGAGCGCAGCGATGATGCGATCCACGTCGTAGACGCATCCCGCCCACGTACCGCCGCTCGCCCGCTGCAGCGCAGCCCAGAGACGCGTGTCGTCCGGCAATTGGGCATGCGGCGCGAGCGCATCGTGAGGTGCGCGCTCGGCGAGCATCGCGGCGCACACATCAGGCGCGAGCCGAACGCCATGCTGGCCGACGACGTCCACCGATCCCTCGAGCGCGTTGCGGTCGATGATGATCTCGATGAGATCGTCGTCGCGCACCCGGCCGATCGGTCCGCCGTGCAGCGCCTCGGGGCCGATATGCCCGATGCACGCGCCGCTCGAGAACCCGGAGAAGCGTCCGTCCGTGAGCAGCGCGACATGCTTGCCCCACGGCAGGTACTTGAGCGCCGTGGTGATCTGGGCCGTCTCCTGCATGCCAGTGCCCGACGGACCGTTGCCGATGAGCACGATGACATCGTTCGCGACGATCGGGCGGGCGCTGTTGCCCTTCACCGCCTTGATGGCCTCACGCTCGTCGGCAAAGACGCGCGCCGGCCCGAGATGGCGATAGACCTGATCAGCATCGACCACAGACGCGTCGACGGCCGTCGCCTTGATCACCGAACCATGCGGCGCGAGGTTGCCCACGGGGAAGACGACGGTGCTCGACAGTCCCGCCTTGCGCGCCGCGTCGGGTGACATGATCACGTTGTCCGGATCGATGGCCGCACCGGAGGCGAGCCGAGCGCGCGCTGCGCGACGACGGTCGCTCGTCTCCCACCAGTCGAGCGTCGTATCGAGCGTGTCGCCGGTGGCCGTGAGCACGTCACCATGCAGCAGTCCCATACGCCGCAAGTGCAGCATCACCTCGGGCACGCCGCCGGCCATGAAGACCTGCACGGTGGGATGTCCACGCGGCCCATTCGGCAACGCATCCACCAGCCTCGGCGTCGAGCGATTGACGCGAATCCAGTCGCTCACGGTGGGCGGCGTGATTCCCGCCGCGTGCGCGATGGCGGGAATGTGCAGCAACAGGTTCGTCGAACCGCCGAACGCCGCATGCACGAGCATCGCGTTCTCGAGCGCATGCGGCGTGAGGATGCGATCGAGTGTGATGCCGAGCGCGCGCAGTCGCATGAGGGCGAGCGCCGAGCGTCGCCCGAGCTCGAGCCACGACGGCTCGCCAGACGGCGAGAGCGCGCTGTGTGGCAGCGCGAGCCCGAACGCTTCCGCAACGACCTGCGACGTCGCGGCCGTGCCGAGAAACTGACATCCGCCGCCCGACGATCCGCACGCGCGACATCCCATCTCCTGCGCGTAGTCGAGCGTGACGAGATCGCGCGAGAAACGCGCGCCGAGACTCTGCACCTGTCCGGCATCTTCGGCGTCCTGTGCAGGCAGCGTGACGCCACCAGGCACGACGAGCCCCGGCAGCTTGCGTATGCCGGCGAGGGCGAGCATCGTCGCGGGAAGGCCCTTGTCGCAGGTCGCGATCCCCATCACACCCTTCGCGGTCGGGAGTGAGCGAATGAGCCGGCGCATCACGATCGCCGCATCGTTGCGATAGGCGAGGCTGTCGAACATGCCCGTGGTGCCCTGTGTGCGGCCGTCGCATGGATCGCTGCAATACGCCGCAAACGGAACCGCGCCACCCTCGCGCAGTGTCTCTGCCGCTTCGCGAACCAGCAGGCCCAGTTCCCAATGGCCGGTGTGCAGTCCGAGCGCGATTGGTTGGCCGTCCTCTGCGCGCAGCCCTCCCATCGTGCTCACGATGAGAAATTCCGGTCCTTGCAATTGTGCGGCGTCCCAGCCCATTCCCACGTTCTGCGTGAGACCGAAGAGATCGCCACTCGGCGAGTTGCGCAGCATTTCCGGCGTGAGCGGCAGCGCGCCGGCCGGCCCGTCGCCGATGATTCGCCCGGCGGCAACGGCGGCCGCGGAACCGAGCACGGATTCGAGAGGCGGAAGAGCGTGTGACTTGTCCATATTCAAAGCTTGCTCGCGCGTCGCACGACTCGCCAGCCACAAGTGATATCATCCACTTTTTCTGATGTCTGAACGCACTGGAGAGGACGGAATGGAGCTCATCGGCGGAAATCTGATCGGCGGAGTATCTGCGGCGTCTGGAGACGTTCGCTTCACGGCGACGGACCCGAGCACCGGAACCCCACTGGAGCCATCGTTTGCCGAGGCGACGAACACGGACGTGGACGCCGCGGTGGCCGAGGCCGAGCATGCATTCCGGACATACGGTCCGTCATCCGCGGACCAACGCGCCAGGTTTCTCCGCGCTATCGCCGACGAGATCGTCGCGCTCGGCGCTCCGCTCCTCGAGCGGGCAAGTGCGGAGACTGGGCTGCCGTTGGCCCGACTCGAAGGTGAGCGCGGTAGGACGGTGGGCCAGCTGCGCCTGTTCGCCGATCATCTCGACGAGGGATCGTGGGTGGAAGCGCGGATCGACACGGGCGATCCAGCGCGTGTGCCCCTTCCAAAGCCCGACCTGCGACGCATGCTCGTGCCGCTCGGACCGGTGGCGATTTTCGGAGCGAGCAACTTTCCGCTCGCATTCTCCGTCCCCGGTGGCGACACGGCGTCGGCACTGGCGGCAGGGTGCACGGTGGTCTTCAAGGCGCACCCTGCGCATCCCGGCACGTCCGAGCTGGCGGGGGGCGCCATTCACCGGGCCGCCGTGTCGGCCGACCTCCCGCCCGGGGTGTTTTCACTGCTGCACGGCTGGTCACACGATGTCGGGCTGTCTCTCGTTCGTCACCCGCGCATCTCCGCGGTGGGGTTCACCGGTTCGTTGCGTGGCGGTCGTGCGATCTTCGACGCCGCCGCGGCGCGACCCGAGCCGATTCCCGTGTACGCCGAGATGGGAAGCGTCAATCCGGTCTTCCTCCTTCCGTCGGCGATGGCTGACCGATCCGCGATGCTGTCGCAGGGACTCGCGCAGTCGATCGCGATGGGAGTGGGACAGTTCTGCACCAATCCCGGCGTGATTGTCGGCGTTCGTGGTACCGCGTTCGACAACCTGGCGGCGGACCTTGCGTCGCAGATCGAAAAGCTGCAGCCGGGCGTGATGCTGTACGGCCAGCTGCGCGACGGCTACACGAGATCCGTCGATCGCGCGGGCGCGAAGTCGGAAGTGCTTGCACGCGCCGGAGCCGAGGACCCGTTGCGCGCACAGCCTGCGCTGCTGCGCACTGATGGTGCGACCTTTCTCGCCGACCCCGAGTTGCGTGAGGAGATGTTCGGACCGGTGTCAGTGGTCGTTGCCGCGAGCGATTACATGGAGCTCGAGCGCGTGGCGGAGGGACTCGAAGGGCAGCTCACCGCGACGATTCATGGCACGCCCGAGGAGCTGCATGCGCATGCCCGGCTCGTCGAGATCCTGACGCGCAAGGTGGGACGCCTGCTGTTCAACGGCTATCCGACGGGCGTCGAGGTGGGGCATGCGATGCAGCACGGCGGGCCGTACCCGGCGTCGTCGGATTCACGGACGACGTCCGTGGGCACGGCGGCAATCACCCGCTTCGCGCGACCGGTGTGCTACCAGAACTTTCCGGATGCGTCATTACCTGTGGCGTTGCGCAACGGCAATGCGCTGGGGATCTGGCGGCTGGTGAACGGCGCGTTGAGCAAGAGCGCCTTGTAGTTGGTCATCCGTGAGCGCAATGGACGCGGCAAGCTTGCGTCTGGTTTCGCTCCGGCGCATCCTCAGGAGAACCTCTCAACCAGAGTGCCACAAAATGGACGCCTTGAGTCGACGTGACCTCATGAAGGCTTCTGCCGGAATCGTCGCTGGACTGGCGGCGACGACGTTGATCCCCGAGCGACTCAGCGCGGCAGTGCACACCGCGGCGCGTGGCACGCGTGCGGCGCGTATCCGCTTCGGCGTCATCGGCATCAACCACGGCCACATCAACAGCCAGGTGGATTCGGTCGTCCGCGGCGGTGGCGAGTTCGTCGCGTTTCACGCGGCTGAACCCGACCTCGGCGCAGCGTTCGCCAAGCGCTACCCGACTGCGAAGGTGGTGTCGGACGAACGCGCGATCCTCGAAGATCCGTCCATCCAGCTCGTGCTCTCCTCCATCATCCCGGACCAGCGCGCGCCGCTCGGCATCCGCGTGATGCAGCATGGCAAGGACTACATGTCCGACAAGCCGGGCATCATCACGCTCGACCAGCTGGCCGAAGTGCGCCGCGTGCAGGCGTCAACGAAGCGGATCTACTCGATCATGTACAGCGAACGCCTCGAGGTCGGCGCTGCCGTGAAGGCGGGCGATCTCGTGAAGGCCGGCGCCATCGGCACCGTCATCCAGACCGTCGGCCTCGGACCGCACCGCATCAACCCGCCGGTGCGACCGGACTGGTTCTGGGACCCGAAGCGCTATGGTGGCATCATCACGGACATTGCGTCGCATCAGTTCGACCAGTTCCTGTTCTTCACCGGCTCCACCAAGGGCGAGATCGTGTCGTCGCAGGTACGCAATGTCCGGCATCCGGAGCATCCGGAATTCCAGGACTTCGGCGACGTCATGGTGCGTGGCAATGGCGGCACGGGCTACATCCGTTGCGATTGGTTCACGCCCGCGGGCCTTCCCACGTGGGGTGACGGACGCCTCACGATCCTCGGCACGGATGGCTACATCGAGCTGCGCAAGTACGTCGACATCGGGGGCGAGAAAGGCGGCAATCATCTCTTCCTCGTTGACGGCAAGGGCGTCCAGCGCATGTCGGGCGCCGACACGCCGTTGCCGTACGGCAGGCAGCTCGTGGACGATGTGCTCAATCGCACGGAGACGGCGATGCCGCAGGCGCACTGCTTCCTGGCCACGGAACTCGCGCTCAAGGCCCAGGCGCACGCGACGACGCTGAAGCCGGGCGAGCATCCAATGTAGTTGACGCAGGCTGACCCTACTTCATGGCGATCAGCGATTGTGCGGGTTCGTTCCAGAGCCGCACCGTCACGATCGTCGTGCGCCCGGCGCGCACGAAGACTTCGCCGATGTCCACGTGCGCGGAGTCCGCACCGATCGCTACCCGCAGGCTATGCGCGCCGGCCGGCAGCCGCACCCGCAGCAGCGAGATCTCCTGCGGCAGGAGATGCCACGATCGGATGTCCGCGCGTTCCATCAGTGACGCGCCGATATTCGCGATGGAGCCGGCGACGTCGCCCTTCGTGTCCTTCACTGCCTTGGTGATCGCATACTTCGCCGCAGCGCGCGCCGTCGCCCTCGTGCGGAGCGACACACGCTCCCGCGCCTCGTCGGCCAGGATGGCGTCATCGAGCACGGTGCCTATGCGTGCCGTCAGTGCCTCTGCACCGTCGACGAATACCGTCGGCTCACCGGACGACCGCCGCGACCGACGCACCGACGGCAGCGCCACCGACAACCAATAGCCGTCGACATCGCCGTCACGGCGGCGATTCTCCTGGCCGCGTCCGTGCCGAGGTCCGCCGCGCGGTGAATCGCGCTCTGCATCGTGGAAGAAGATGTTGATCGACTCCGTGGCGCGGTGCGCGACGAATCCTCGCTCGACCACGACGAGCACATCGCCCTCGTCGTTGGCGCTGCGTGCGGCGAGACTGTCGGCCGTTGCCGGTACGAGTGCACGCGCATTCCCATAGGCTACCCGTGCTTCCTCACGCTCTCCCGCACGGTCGAACACGGCGGCCGCGAGGTAGGAGAGCGTCGCATGCGTCGCACGCTCGGACTCCGAGCGATCGCTCGCGTACTCCTCGAGCAGTGACGTCAGGCGTCGTGCCTCCACGGCCGCATCCTCCCACTGTTCCAGTCGGCAGAACGCGAGCATGCCGTAGTACGATATGAAGAGGCGCTCCGTGCGCCTCGGCTGGTAGTCTCGCGCCATGTCGTTCGTCACCAGCGCGAGCGCCGTCTTCGACACGCTGGTCGTGATGCGATCGTCGGCGAGGAGCGCTGCAGAATCGAGGATCGCCGCACTGCGCGCGAACTGCGACGCGTAATAGCTGCTCACGCCCACGGTGAGCACGCGCAGCAGCGCATCGTCTTCCGACCAGCCGAGCGCTGTCGCGAAATCCGCGCGCGCGAGCGCCTCGCGCAGCTGCTGTTGCGGCCGCGCGATTCCGTTCGGCCCCGTCTCGTACGCGCCCACCGTGGCGCGCATCGTCGCACAGCCACCTAGGCCCAGCAGCGCGGCGGCAAGCGTCGCGCGACTGGCCAGCTTTTGCATCCGTCGCGCAGTGGTGAGGGGGCGCATGAGCCGAGGTGTGAGGAGCCGAATGACTACTTCTTCTCGAGAACGATGAGCCGTTCGCGGGCGTGCACGATCGCGTCCGCCAGCTTCGCGTTCGCAGTGCCCGTCGCCTCGATGCGGCTGATCTCCAGCTGGTTCAGGAACAACTGATAGCGCAACTGCGCTTCGACGGGCCGCAGCAGCTTGTCGAGCGACGCGGCCATCTTGTACTGCAGCTCCGGGTCGGCACGCGTGACGACGCTCGCGCGATCGTAGCGATCCAGTGCCGATGTGAAGTCCCCCGCGGCAGCGAGCGCATCGCCTTCCTGCACCAGCGAGGCCGCCCGCGCCTGATTTGCCGTGCTCGCATCGGTCGCGGTGCTCACCGTGCGCAGCCCCTGGGATTCGCGATACACGATGCTCGACACGCGTCCGCCGGAGAGCTGCACCAGCGCGAGCGAGCCGACCATATCGGTCGGGCCGGCGTCAGCGTCGCGCGGCGAGAACACCTCCACGCCGCCGCTACGTCGCGCCACCCATGCGAGGTCGGTCGTGCGCGTCGTCGCCAGGAGCTGCGCCTCCGTCATGCCGAGCGTCACTTCGCCGCGACCGAGTGCGGCACAGACGTCGGTGCTGCAGGTCGAGAGTGCCACCGCCGTGAGGGAGTCGCGCCGCTCGTGACCGGCGATGCGCGCTTCGAGCGCTTGGGTCATTGCGCCGTCCGTGCTGCGCGTCGGCGACTCCACACGCTCGCCGTTGCGCATCAGCGTCAGAGGCACTTCGTCCACGCGCTTCGGGTTCGCACAGGCGGCGAGCAACGCGGTGATGAAGATCGTCGGCGCGAGTTGGGGGAATGTCGGATTGGACATGGTGGTTGTCTCCGGGAATGAGTGTCAGAGCCCGAAGCGGGCGCGCTCGACGTACTTCTTGATCTTGTGCTGGCCGACCCAGACCTTGGTGTTCGTCTCGAGATCGACGAGCACCGCGTCCACCTGGTAGAAGACGATACGCTCTCGTCCATCCACATCCTCGATGGCCTGCACCTCGCCGGTGAGCGCGTAGCGCGCGCCGATCTCCTGCCCCGGACGCGTCCGCGTGTCGGCTCGCGAGTTCTGTTGCTGATCCTTCCGCTCGTCGCGAAGCTCGGCGCGCTCGGTGCCCGAGGCCACCACGCGAGCCGACCCGGTGGTGATCAGCGCGTTCTCGATGTCCCTGACGAACGTGCCCACCTGGATGTGTTCGAGCGTCCGGTTCGCGAAGGTGCCGACGATGACCGTTGGAGCGTCGCCGCCGTGCAGCTCGGTGTACCGTTTCGCCCAGCCCGCGTCGAGCGTCTGTTGGACGAGCTGGTTGGCGACGAGCCGGGAATCCGTATCGTTCCACCGTCCCGACAGGTCAGTAACGGCAGAGGGCTCGATCCGCGTGACACGCTTGCTGTAGCATGCCCCGATGGTGAGGAGGAGCAGGAGCGCCGCGCTTACGCGCGCGGCGGCTGTGAACAACGGACGATGTGACATGGGTGGGCTCCTGGGTGTGCGGTGGTTCACACTCCGTCAGAGCATCGGATGCACCGCGTTCTCGTCGTTTGACAACTTGTCATTCTACAATGACTTAGCTTTACCGCATCCATGGCCATGTCCACGTTGGTGGACGGCCATGTTTCAATTTTCAGGGACAGACCCGAACACGCGCCCGGTGCGCCCAACGTGTTGACATGACGGATTTCGAGGACCAGGACTGGAACGAGGAAGAGATCGAAACGCAATTCCCGCTCGGCGATGGCACTGCCGAAACGGAAGCGATCGTCTATTGCCCCCACTGCGGAGAGCCGAACGAAGTCGCGCTCGATCCGGGCAGCGGAACCGATCAGGAATACGTGGAGGACTGCCAGGTCTGCTGCCGACCGTGGCTCATGTACGTGAAGTACGGACGCGATGGCGCGGCCGAGGTCGAGGTTTACGCCTCCGACAGCTGACGATCGCACGCTGTCGTCCCGTGCGAAGTCGCGTTGCTCGGGACAACACTGGGCCCGCCCCGGGCGGCGCTAGTGCACCGCCGGCCCGTGACCTCGCGACTTCCCAGACCGGAACAGGAGCAGCAACGGCAACGACGCCAGCAGCGCGATGCCGCTCAACAGGTACAGCTTCGAGAACGCCAGCACACTCGCCTGCGCCTGAAGCTGCCGGTCGATGATCATCAGCGCCTGCTGCTTGGCGTTGATCGCATTCATCCCCTTGGCGATCAGCGCCCGCGTGATTCCATCCACTCGCGCCAGAGCGACCGGATCGCCGATTACGACATGCTCGGCTAGCAGTGCGCGCGACTGCGCCGTGAACCGCGACAGGAGCGTTGCGCTGATGGCGATGCCGAGTGATCCACCCAGCTGTCGCGTCAGGTTGAACATGCCCGTGCCCTGCGCCAGCTGGTTCGGCCGGAGCTCCGCCATCGTCGCGCCGGTCAGCGGCACGAAGATCAGCCCCAGCCCGACGCCGCGGGCCACGAGTGGCCAGAAGAGATCGTGCGCCCCACTGTCGTACGTCAGGCGCGACAGCATCAGCATCGACAGGAAGAACAACCCCGCGCCGATCGGTACCGTGACTCGTGCATCGAGCCGCGCCGAATTCCGGCCGACGAACGCCATCGTGAACGCCGATGCGAGAGCACCAGGCAGGATGATCATGCCGGTCTGGTTCGCCGTCATGCCGTGGAGCCCCTGAAGGAACACCGGCAGCACGAAGACGGATCCATAGAGCGCGAAGCCGAGGAACGCTCCGATCATCACTCCGCCAGCGAGCTGCCGGTTCAGCAGTACGCGCAGGTCGATCACCGGCTCGTCGATCGTCAGCTCTCGCCAGATCAGCAGGACAAACGACACCACCGACGTGACGCCGAGGACGGTCACGAAGCGCGAGTCGAACCAGTCGAACCGCTCGCCGCGCTCCAGCATCCATTGCAGCGACCCCACGCACAGTGCCAACAGGAGGATGCCGGTACCATCGATGGTCGTGGCCTTCTCCTGATGCTCGGAATCCTTCACGTACGTAAAGACCATGAACGCCGCGAACAGGCCGAGCGGGATGTTGATGTAGAAGATCCAGGGCCAGTTGAGATTGTCCACGATGTAGCCGCCGAGCGTCGGTCCGATCGTCGGACCGACCATGACTCCGACGCCGAACATCGCCTGGCCAATGCCCACTTCCTTCGGCGGGAATGCCTCGAACAGCGTGGACTGCGCGGTGGACAGGAGTGCACCGCCGCCAAGACCCTGCACCACGCGCCAGAAAATCAGGCCGCCCAGCGTCGTCGCGGCGCCGCAGAAGAACGATGCCGCGACGAACAGCAGGATGGAGCCAGTGAGATAGCGCGTGCGACCGAAATACCCCGACAGCCAGCTCGAGAGCGGGATGACGATGACGTTCGCGATGATGTAGCCGGTGGAGACCCACGAGATCTCGTCGAGCGTCGCACCGAGATTTCCCATCATGTGTGGAATCGCCACATTCACGATGGAGGTGTCGATCAGTTCAAGCACTGCCGCCAGTGTGACTGCAATGGCGATCAGGTACTTGTATTTGTACATGTCCTCAGCCACGACGGACGCGACGGCGGGCGAACCGGAACGGGCGGTCGCCTCACCGATCGCGCCGTCTGGCCGAAAGGTCGTTGATGTCATTGGATCGGCCCGAGCGCGCGCGTGCTACTTACTTCGTCGAGACGTGTGCGAACACCGACATCCCGGGGCGCAGCGGATGATCAGCGCCACATCCTTCCGTGACCTTGATCCGTGCGGGCACACGCTGCACGACCTTGGTGAAATTCCCCGTCGCGTTGTCCGGCGGCAGCAGCGCGAACTTTGCTCCCGTCGCCGCGCTCAAACTTTCCACGACACCTTTCGCGTGACAGCCGCCGTAGGCGTCGATGTCGAGCTCCGCCTGCTGTCCGACCTTGAGGTCGGAGAGCTGCGTCTCCTTGAAGTTCGCCGTCACCCACACGCCCGTATCGGACACAACGGTGAGCAGCGGCTGGCCTGCTTGCACGAGCTGCCCAACCTCGATCTGCTTGCGCGAGATGATACCTGCCACGGGTGCCGTCACCTTTGCATACGACAGCTGAAGCTGCGCGTTCTCGCGCAGGGCTTGTGCGGACGCGAGCCGCGCCTGGGCGAGCCGGACGCCGGCCTGCGCGTTGACGATACCGGCACCGGCCGCACTGGCAGAACGCTGCGCGGATGCGAGTTGCGCGCGCGCAGCATCGGATGCCGCCTGCGCCGCATCGAGCTGCTGGCGCGAGACGACCTGCTTCGCCACCAGCTCGCGCATGCGCGCGAGATCCGCGTCGGCCTTCGTGGCGTTGGCGCGCGCCGCGATGATGTTCTCATCCAGCGCAGCGCGCTGACCGGTTGCCGTCTGCACCATCGCTTCTGCCTGCCCCTCCACACCGCGGCCGCCAGCCGCCGCACGGGCAGCCGCGAGATCGGCGTCGGCCTGCGCGAGCTTCACGGCGTACTCTCGCTCGTCGATGCGCACCAGCGTCGAGTCGAATCGCACGCGATCGTTCTCCGCCACGTTCACCGCAGTGACGTACCCGCTGACCTTTGCGAGGACAGGCACGAGATGGCCATCCACCTGGGCGTTATCGGTGGACTCGTGGGAGCGGCCATAGAGCCACTGCTTCAGACCCCAGCCCAGGCCGATGATCGCCGCGATGACGACGAGGCCCAGCACGATGCGTCTCTTGCTGCTCGGGGGCGCGGGCGCTGGCTCGGCTCCAACTTTCTGAAGCGGGACGCTGCTTTGCGGTTGCGTTGCTGTTGACATGGTTTGATGGAGCGTGCGAGAGATATCAGTCGAGCGATGAACGATGTTGGGATCAGTCGAGCGTGGCGATGGAGCCCTGCGCACGCGCGAGCGCGACGCGCGATGCCTGATAGGACGTCAGTGCGTCCACGAGCTGTGTGCGGGCGGTGTTCAGCGTGATCGATGCCGCGATGACGTCGGCGTTACCGGAGACGCCTGCCTGGAATCGCTCGCGCGCCTGCGCCACTTCCTGCTCGGCGAGCGCGAGACGTTCGCGCGCTGCCGCAACGGCCTCGCCCGACGAGCGAAGGTTGAGTGCCGCCGAGCGAACGTCCGCGTCGACCTGCGAGCGGAGGTCCTTCGCGCGGATCTCGAGGTCGCGCGCCGCTGACACCTGTTCGGCCACTCGTCCCTCGCGGCGGAAGCCGTCGAAGATCGGAAGGGAGAGCTGAATGCCCCAGTCGTACGTCGGCAGGTAGCTGCGACCGTTGCGCTGGCTCAACCCCTCGTCGGCAAAGACCCCCACCGTAGGGAGCCGCTCACTGCGAATCGCGTCCGCCTGCTGGCGCGCTGCCTGCGCCTGGAGATCGAGCGATTGCACATCCTTCCTGTTGTGCGACGCCGCCGCCATCGCCGTCACTTCGCTTGGCGTCTCCGTGGCAGGCAGCGTCGCGAGCGCATCCACGAGCTCGAGATGCACCATCGGCAGTCCGAGTGTGCG
This sequence comes from Gemmatimonadales bacterium, assembly GCA_038319955.1. GTDB lineage: Bacteria > Gemmatimonadota > Gemmatimonadetes > Gemmatimonadales > Gemmatimonadaceae > AG11. The sequence continues at coordinate 19,948 of JBBQDT010000011.1, forward strand.
CGCAAGGGCGATGCGTGTGCGGTCGCGGTCGTTGCGGGCGGTGATGAGCTGCGAGCGCGCGCCGGTGAGTTGCGAGCGCGCACGCGTGACATCGAGCGCCACACCGGTGCCGGCACGCAACTGGTCCTGCGCAATGCCCACCAGTTCGGCGGCGAGCGTGGAGTCGGCGACACGCGCAGTGTAGACCGCATCGGCGCGCAGTACGGAGAGGTAGGCGTTGGCCGCGTTGCCCGCCGCCATGTCCGCGATGTTGCCGACGTCGGCAGTCGCCGCCAGCACACTCGTCTTCGCACCCGCGATGCGCGTATGGGCGGCGGGATCGTACAGTGTCTGTGACACGCGCGCCCGCGCGTCGAACGTGTTCACCGGCCCGAGGATCTGGCCCTGTGGATCGAACAGCGCGGGCTGACCTGGCGTCGCCGGCAGGTCGAATGGAAAGGTCGCGCTGTTGATCGTCGTGCCGCGCTCGGCGACTGCGGCCGAGACGTTCGGCAGCAGGTCGGAGCGGCGCTGGGTGACGCGTGCCTGTGCAGCGTCCACGCGCGCACGGGCGCCCTCGACGGCGGCGTTCTGCCTGGCGGCCAGGCGAACGGCCTCACCGAGCGTGAGGCGCACCGTGGTGTCGCCCGCGGCCGGCTGTTGCGCCGACGCGGATCGCGCCAGAAATGCCGCGAGGGCAACGATCAGCGCGAGCACGAAGCCCACGGAGATCTGACGTCGGAAGAAAAGGCAATTCATGTCAGGCGTGCTGGGTGGCGTACGGAGTGTCCGGACGCATGGCATTGAGAAAGAAGTCGCGGATTTGTTGGAGCAGGACGTCGTCTGGCATCTTCTGCATGGACTTGAAGCTGTGCTTCTGGTGATACCAGTTCGCATGCGCGATGAAGACGGCGCTGAGCATTCGTGCGGCGACGAGCGGATCCATGCGACGGAAGAGACCCATCTCCATGCCGCGCTCCAGAATGTCGCGCACGAGTCGCTGCGCACGCTCGATCACTTCCGTCGCGTAGAATTCGGCAAGGTCTGGGAAGTTGCGCAGCTCGGAGTGCACCAGGCGGTGCATGGCCGGAAACACGGGCGAACGAAGCCAGGTCCAGTAGCTGTCCATCCACGCCAGCAGACCCTGCATCGGATCCGACTCGGCCTGGAAGGACGCCTCGGCGCGAGCGATGTACGCCACGACGGTCGTCCTTACGACTTCGCGAAAGAGCTCTTCCTTGTTGGGGAAGTAGAGATAGATGGTGCCTTTGGAGAGTCCGGCCAGCTTGGCGATGTCTTCGAGCCTGGCGGCCGCGAGGCCACGTTCCGCGAACACCGCGAGTGCGGCGTCGAGGATCTGCTTTGGACGTTCCTCCGGGAGGCGGCGCCAACGTGGTTCGGATGCGGCTTCGGACATGGGAACTAAGTAACTGACTGGTCAGGAACTGCACCTCGGGACGGAAGGTTCCCGGGCTATTATTAATGACTGGTCAGTAACTTACTCATGCCTTATCAAAGGTCAAGGCACTGTGCCGAAGAATCTCCGCGCCGCTTTCAGATCGCTCGCCGTCAAACCATGTCCGGTCTGCTGCCACGCCAGATCGACGTCGGCGTCTCCGTTGCGGAGGATGGTGACCAGCCGCTCGGTGCCCTCCTGCGAGATCATCTGGTCGAGGGCACCCGCGCTTATCAACACCCGCTTTCCGGTCAAGGAGGGCACGGCGGTCGGCTCGAAAGGCACCATCGCCCGAAACAACACTCCGCCGGCCAGGACGGATGGCCGTGAGAGCAGCATGCTCGCGGCGATGTTCGCGCCGTTCGAGTAGCCAATTGCAAAGAGCGAAGCCGGATCCAGGCCGAGCTCGTCCGTCGCCGCAGCCACGAAATCCGCCAGGGCCTCGGTGCGGACATGCAGGTCGTCGATGTCGAATACCCCTTCGGCAAGGCGCCGGAAAAAGCGCGGCGCGCCCTGCTCCAGCACGTTGCCGCGAGGACTCAGCATCCCCGCGCCAGGCATGACCTGACGGCCAAGCGGGAGCAGGTCGTTCTCGTCGCCCCCGGTGCCGTGAAGCATCAGCAGGGTGGGCAGCCCGGAACGCTCTGCGGGTATCCAGCGGTGAATGTGCAGGTCACGCGCGCTCATGAGGTCACCACATCGCTATCGCGATCGATCACGGGGGTGGGGTGCATGCCGAGCTTCACGACCCGTGCGCGACGCTCCAGCTCCCCGGCGTCATCCGCGACCCTGAATGCGACATGATGAATGACTTCCGCTCCGCCCACGGGAGCGAGAAAGCCTCCGACGACGCGCACGTCCACGAACTGCGATGCGCCGCCGCCGTCGATGGCGAAGCGCGTCGTTGTGTCCTCCGATCCGACCTTGCGATAGCCGAGGCTTTCGACGAGCGCCTGTTCGGTGGGCTCGCGTGAGTGCTCCCACAGCGTCACCGAGTGCACGCCATGCATCGCATGCTCCGCCGGCACCGATCCGCCAGCCCAATGACCCCGGGCGTCTGCCCCTTCGGTGGCCACGAGCTCGAGCAGCTCTCGCGCGATACCGGTGACGTGATGAATTCCGAGTGCGGTGGTCATGTCCTGAGTCAGTCCTTCGGCGAAAGGTGCTTACCTGAACTCGACGAGCGACTCGCTCGGCAGCCGGTGTGGACGGAAGCCGTCCTCGGCGGCGTAGCCGATGGAGACGAGTGCGGTGATGCGGACGTGTGCGGGAAGTCCGAGCAGCGACTTCACCTTCTCGGGGTCGAAGCCAAGCATCGGCGACGTGGCCAGCCCCATCGACTCGGCGAGGAGCAAGAGGTAGCCCAGCGTGATGTTGGATTGCGCGTTGCCCCAGTTCTCGCGCTCTTCGATAGTCTGGTTGGCGAACTGCGCGCGGAAGCTCTGGACGCCGGCATCGCGCTTGTCCTGCGGCATGTCCGGGTGCATCGACTCCGGCATGCGATCGAGCGCGCTTTCCATGTCGCTGTACAGGACGATGGTCGCTGGGGCGCGAAGGATCTGCTGCTGACCATATGCGGCTGCCGAGAGCTGGGTCTTGAGCTCGTCATCCTGAACGACGGCGAAGCGCCAAGGCTGGACATTGTAGGCGGACGGAGCTCGGCCGGCGAGGCGAAGGAGCTCGCGCAGGTCGGCTTCGGGGATGTCCGAGTCGGCATACGTGCGGATGGAACGACGGCGGTCGGCGGCTTCTGCCGCGTGGCCGATGACGGCTGTTTCCAGGTTACTGACATTGGTACGCACTATGGACACTCCTCTAAGAAATATTGAGACATCGAAATACTGGACCGTAGTCGTTCGCGTGATCGCGCGGAACCTGCTATGGAGAGCCTAGCCGGGGACGCTCTTGCCGAGCTTGCGGCAGATGCGACCGAGCTCGAGTTGCTCATCCGGCGTGAGAATGCCGAGGACCTCCGTCACGCGGGCGACATGCTCGGGTAGGGCGGCCGAAATGATGTCCTTGCCCCGATCTGTCAACGTGACGATCTGCACCCGTCGATCCGTCTCGTCCCTGTCGCGCCGCACCAATTCGTTTCGCTCGAGATTGTCCACGACGGTCGTGACGTTGCTGCCGCTTCGCAGGATCTTCTGGCACAACTGGCCCTGGGACAGCGGCCCCAGGTGATAGAGTGCCTCGAGGACTGCAAACTGGCTCTCAGTGATCCCGAAGTCCTTCTGGATCAGCGGGACGAGATGAGCCTGCAGCGAGTTCGCGCTGCGATTGAGCTTGATGAGTGTGTTGAGTGCGAGGACCTCGTCAGTCGTCCCCTTGTAATGTGAAGGCATCGATAGTCATAGAAAGTTTCGATGTCGCAGTATAGTCATGCGTTCTTTCTCCGCCAAGGGTCCTCCAGAGCGACAGCTCGACGTATTCTTCACCGATGCCACGTGAGCCAGAATCATCCAGCGCAGAACGAGTGCGCATCGACAAGTGGCTGTGGGCTGCCCGCTTCTTCAAGACCCGGTCACTTGCCGCCGATGCCCTCGGTGGCGGCAAGGTGTCGCTCAATGGTGAGGGCGTAAAGCCCGCGAAGATGGTGCAGTTGGGCGACGAGGTTCGCGTGCGCCTCGGCCCGTACGAGCACGTCGTGATCGTGCGCGGGCTGTCCGAGCGCCGGGGACCGGCCAGCGTCGCGCAGGCGCTCTACGAGGAGACGCCGGCAAGCGCCGCCGCTCGCGAAAAGCTCTCGGAGCAACTGCGCATGGCGCCTGCCGGTTTCGTGTTCGAGGAAAAAGGCCGGCCCACCAAGCGGGATCGACGGGAGATCGATCGCTTCAGGGACGAGCGAAGGAAATAGGGCCGACGCGTCTCAGTGGCCAGCGAATGTCGCGGCCAGCGCCTCGAGCGCTTGCTGGTCGATTGCGTGGCCGCCAGCAAAGCGATGCATCGTGAATTCGACGCCGGCCGACGACAGACGCTCCGCCTCCCCGGCCACGATCTTGGGCGTCGCATACTCGTCGCTTTCCCCGGCGACGAGCGTGATGTGCGCCCCCTGCAGCCGCTGCGACCACGCGGCGAGATCCAGTTCCGGCGGAATCGACCCGCCCCAGAGCACGAGATGATCCGCGCGGAGCTGACTCGTTGCGAGCCAGCGGCTCACCGTCGCAGTGCCCTGCGAGAATCCCAGCACGACGACGCGGGGCGACGCACCAGCGAGATGATGCTTCGTCTCGAGCGCCAGCCGGTCGAGGTACGCCACGTAATCAGCGATCTCGTCTTCGCGCGCCTCGCGCGTCATCCACGTCGCACCCACCCGCGGCTCGCGCTGGTGACGACGCTCAGGGATCGAGTCGAGATAGAACCGTGACAGCGCCTCGGGCGCGACGATGAGGCGGGTGCCGTCGTCGAGTGGAGCGAACTGCTCCACGAATCGGCCGGCGAGCTGTCCGTAGCCATGGCACACGTACCAGATCTCGCGCGGAAAGCCATGCGTAGGGCCGAGGGTGTAGTAGCGCGCCGTGCGTGCGACCGCGATCGCGTGCTCGATTGCCCTCGTCGGCAATTGATCGTTCGAGAGGTCGGACATGAAAAGCTCGGAAGACGGGATGACGGGAGGACAGGATGACGGGAGGACAAGCATGCGGAAGCCAAGGCGCGAGAGGCTTCCAACACCTCATCCTATCATCCTGTCATCGCGTTGTCCTGTCGCCGGTCCATCCCGTCTTCCCGTCTTCCCGTCTTTCCCGTCCGTCTTGCCCGCGGGATGACCAGTTTCTCCGCAGTGTCTGTATCGGAGAAGCGCACGACCTTGGTGGCGGTAAGGCCGGCTTCGCGGCCCGCCGCGAAGATCACCGTATCGGCGAGCGAGGCGTCGCCGCGCGGGTGAATCACCCAGATCGCACCGTCGCGCGCGATCCGCCCGGCGATGGACGACAGCTTCGCAAGCGCAGACGGCTTGGTCACGCGCCAGAGCACCAGCGGACTATCCGCCGGTACCTTACCGGCAACAAGCGTGGCTCCCCGGCTCGCGAGATCGGCGAGAATGGCATCGTCCTCCACGCCGAGGACGGCGACCGTCATACCAGTCTTCACACCGAGCTTTTCCGCCAGCGACTTCGGCGAGCGAATGCGCTCGGCCCATTTCGACGCGGCGGCTTCTCCCAGAGCGAGCACAGCCACGCCGTCAGCATGCGTCACGTGCAACGCCCCGTTCCTGACGACGACGTCGCTCACGGTGGTGAGCGGGATGCGGAGCGACGTGTCGCCGCGAAAGCGCAATTCACTGGGCTCGAGATGAGCGGTGCCGGCAAACGTTTGCCGCCCCACTCTCAGCGTGGTCTTCGCCTCGGCGCCCATGGTGTCCTACTTCTGCGGAGACGCCTTCACCGGGCTCACCGAGGACTGCGCGGTGGCCAGCAAAGCGTTTTGCGTGCGCGAGGCGGTCAGGAGCGAAACAGCCCTGGAAAGCTGGTGATCGTCCTGGAGGTTACGGATCTTCGCGCCCGCGTCGCCGAGTACGAGTCGCGCGACGCGGCGATCGAGCTCGCGGTCGAGCAGCTTGGTGACCACCGGCTCGTGCTTGGGATCGATGACGACGCCAGCCGAGGAGAGCCGGCGACGCAGCTCGGTGCGCCACACCGGCGAGATGGTGAAGTCGCGCGGGGAGCCCTTGAGCTCGAAGGCGTACTGATTGAGCGTCGTCACGAACGCTTGCGCCTTGGGCGCCATCGCACGGTAGAACTCCTGCTCGGCGGTGGAAAGCGTATCGTCGGGGACGATGACATCGGGCGTGATGCCACCACCGCCGTACACCGTGCGTCCTGCGTCGGACTTGAAGGCGGGTTTCGCCTTCTTCTCCGCTTCCGTCTCGAGCGAATCCGGCTTGGTCTCCACGAGGCGGCCGTCCGCGAGCAGCTTGCGATCGCGATGAATGTTGCGGCCACTCGGCGTGTACCACTTGCCCGTGGTGATCTTGAGCGCGTAGCCGCCGTCGAGCGGGAAGAGCGACTGCACGAGTCCCTTGCCGAAGCTCGTGGTTCCGAGCACCAGCGCGCGGTCGTGATCCTGGAGCGCGCCCGCGACGATCTCGCTGGCCGAGGCGCTGTTGCCATCGGTGAGGATGATGAGCGGTGGCTGCGACGCGAGGTGATCGGTCGATGCGCGCGCGATTTCGTCAGGCGTGTTGCGTCCGCGCACGTTCACGATCGGCTGGCCGTCCTTCAGGAAGAGCGAGCTGACCGCGAGCGCCTGCTCAACGATGCCGCCGCCGTTGTCGCGCAGGTCGAGCACGAGGCCCTTCGCGCCCTGCGCGACGAGCTTCGTGGCGGCCGTTTCGACTTCCTCTGCTGTGTTCTCGTTGAATGTCTGGAGCGGGATGTAGCCGATATGATCGCCGACGAGCATGGCATATGGGACGGCCGGCACGTGTATGACGGCACGCTTGAAGGTCAGCTTGATCGGCTCCGGTACGCTTGGACGAGCATACGTGACGTGCACCGACGTGCCCACGACGCCCCGCAGGGCGTTGGACACCTGGTCGATCTTGATGTCGCCAGACAACGGCATGGTATCGACACGGGTGATCATGTCGCCCTCGAGCACGCCGCCTTCCTCCGCCGGCGTGTGCGGGAAGACTCGCGCCACGACGATGCGCGTGATGCCGTTGGGCTTCTGCTCCTCGAGCAGCATGCCGACGCCGCCGTAGCGACCGCCAACGTTGCGGCTGAACTCCTCGTTCGCCTTGGGCGGGAGCAGCTCGCTGTACGGATCATTGAGCTCTCGCACGAGACCGTGCGCGGCCTTCTCGAAGATCGCCCCTTGCTGGAGCGAATCGACGTATCGACTCGCCACGATGGAGAGCACCTGCTCGAACAGTCGCGGCGTTGTGCGGGCCGCCGGAGCGCCCTGGAGCAGAAAGCCCCCAGCAACCATCGGGAGAAGCAGCAGCGAAGCGACAGCTGCGGTGCGCGCGCGAAGCATTCGAACAACCTCAGAAGGAGGGCCCCGGAGGCACGGACGCGCGCCCGGTCACATGAGCAATGTACTGAATCGCGGTGCCGCTGTCTCTTCGACGCCGAGTGCCGGCACTACGGGCGCGTCACCGCACGAAGTTTCCAGATGCCGTTGGGCATATCGGAGGCATAGACCATTCCGCCCAGGTATTGCACGCCCCAGACATAGACACCGCTGCCTTGGTCCTTGAGTCCAATAGCCACCTCGCGACCCATCTTTCGAAGATCGCAGAAGGTGACCGTTCCGTTCAGCGGAGTCGATCTCTGGGCCGCGGTGCAGGTGCCGAGATCGCCGCGGACATCCAGAGCTCGGATGCCCCCGTTGTAGTACGCCGCGTAGAGGATTCCGTTCGGCTCGTCGACGGAGAAATTGTGCGTCCCGGCGCCAGCCACCGTATAGAAGGCGACCTCTTTCGGCGCGCTCATCGTGCTGACGTCCACGACGTGGATGTCGCCCGATGACGACACGCCCAGCGATCCGGGGCTCTCCTCGCCGATGAAGGCATAGCGGGTAATGCGCGTGACCGGATCCTTGAGCCACCAGATGTTGTGCACGTGGCCGTTCACGGTCTGCACGCGGCCGATCTCCTTCGGCGCGGCGGGCGTGCCGCCGAGTGCTCCACCACCGATGTCCCAGATGGCGACGCCCGCATTCCAGAGGCCGAGGTAGAGAATGCCGTCGCGGACGAACGTGTCGTGCACGTACGGACTGCCGATCTGGGTCGAGTAGACCTGCCGCGGATTCGCCGGCGTGCCGAGATCCACGATCGTGAGCTGGCTCCCGACTCCGCTGCCCGGATCGACACCGAGGAATGCGTAGAGCGTTCCGTTCACGCGGCCGATTTCGGCAGTGTGCACGCCGAATATCGTCTGGTTGCTGGTGAAGCGAGAGACGAGCACCGGCTTCCGCGGATCGGCGAGGCTGTAGACGAGAATCGAACCGGGTGTGTACTCGGATGCGACGACGAGCAGGCTCCCGTCATCACTGACGGCGACGTCTCCGAGCGTGGTCGCCTTGTCCACCTTCACGGAGTCGATGAGCGTCGGGACGTTCGCGGAGACGTCCCAGATATAGAACACGGTGGCCTGCGCCGCGGTATTTCCCCAGGTCGTGGTGTAGGCCGTGGTGCCGCGCACGAATATCTCGCCGGTGGTGCGGAGGGGATGGAAGTTGCCCTGCCCCAGCACTGTCATCGTCACGGGGTTGCTGCTCACGATCACGGACGTCGTATCGCGTGGCGTCACGAAATCGGAACTCGCGCACGCGGCGGCGAATGCCATGACCACCGGCGCCACGGTTCCAGGAGAAAATCGCATCGAGAGTCAGTGAGGGTTGGGGAGTGCGACGCCGTAGCGTCCCATGCGTGAATGCGCGGCGCCGGCGCGGAGCCGAACTCCCGCTGTGGCCATCCAGAAGTTCGTGGTGCCGTACAACCGCTGGGGCGTGAGGAGGGAACGCGCATCGCGAGGGGCGGCGGTGAGACGCGCCACCTCCACGAACGGGAACCCGGAAAAAACGCCGCGCGTCACGGAGGCCGCCGCCATCTGCACGGTGACGACTCTCCATCGCGTGATGCCGTTGATGCTCAAGTCAGACGCGGGGCGAGGCGTGCGCGATGGATCGGCGAGTCGTTCCTCTTCCGGCCGATCGGTCTGTTCGAGGCGGAGCGCAACGGCGACTGGACCCGCGCGAAGCGATCCCTCGGCGAGCGCAGACTCGTAGCCGAAGACGTCCACATCGCGATCGTGGTCGCGTTCCACCGTTCGCGCCCATTCCGCGAGCACGTACCGGCCTCCATCGCTCGACGCAGAGCGGACTGACACGCTCTGCTTGCGCTGATCGAGGCCGTGCCCCGTCGGCTCTTCGGGCGATGCAATGCGAGCGTAGCTCACCTGGAACTCGCTTACCGCCGTGGGCAGGAACGTCACTCGTGTCGCCCACGAGTCGCCCAACCGCGCCGCACGCGGCAGCGAGGAAGGGCTCGTCGGCTCGTCGCCGCCGAACGTTGATCCCTCGACGATCACGAGACCGAGCCGCGCCGCACCCACCAGCGTGCCGCGCTCGAGGACCTGCGAGAGATGGTGGTTGATGGGATACTTCACGAGCGGGCGCATCATGGGATCGTCCGTACCGAACGACGCGAAGCCACGACCCGCCGTCACCGAATACGACGCAGGTCCGGTGGAGCCCCGCCCGGTGAGCATGAGCTCGTGTACGTAGGTATGCGGGTGCCGGCGATCCACGAAGCCTTCGCCATACGCGCCGGTATTGAGCTCGCCGTTCGGCATGGTGAGCCCTTCGCCGTTCAGGGCGGCGTTCACCTCGACATGATTGCGCAGGGCGCTACCACGCGCCATCACGACCATCTGCGTGACGGCGAACTGGGTGCGCGAGACACCGCCGGTCGATGGGTCGGCGTGAGTGACGAGCGAAATCGCCTGGGCCATGACATGCGCCGACGCATGCGTGCTGTCGCGACTCATCGACGCCATGTCATGGCCTTCATGTTGTGCCGACAGTGAAAACGGCAGCGTGATGATCACCACGGAGGATGCGGCCGCGAGACGAAGGGGGAGCATGCGCATAACTTAGCCTTCTACACCTGACACCCCGATTAGCTCTTTACCCCATGCGACTGCCCCACCGCACCGAGCTCGCCGCAATGACCCGCCTTGCCTTGCCAGTGGTGCTGGCACAGGTGGGGCTGATGGCCATGGGCGTCGTCGACACGCTCATGGTCGGACGGGTCTCGGCCGAGGCGCTGGCCGCGGTGGCGCTTGGCAACCTGTATTTCATCACGCTCGTCGTTCCCGCATCGGGCACGCTGATGGTGCTGGATCCGGTGGTGGCGCAGGCCGTCGGTGCAAAGGACCACGAAGGCGTTGCACGAGGCGTCCAGCGCGGCTTCGTGCTCGCGCTGCTGCTCGGTGCCGTGACGAGCCTCGTGCTCGTACCGGTGCGTCCGATCCTCGTGCTGCTGCATCAGCCGCCCGTGCTCGTGTCGCTCGGGTCGTCGTACGTGCTGATCTCGATTCTCGGCGTGCTTCCCTTCCTCGCCTTCGTGGTGTTGCGACAGAGTCTCCAGGCGCTTCGCGAGATGCGCGTGCTGCTCGTCGTCATCGTCGTGGCGAATGCGAGCAATGCCTTTCTCAATTGGGTGTTCGTCTATGGACACCTGGGGAGCGCCGCGATGGGTGCGCCCGGCTCTGCGTGGGCCACGCTGGTCAGCCGCTGGCTGATGGCGGTGTTGTTGTTGGTGTTCGGCTGGCGCGCACTGGCGCCCGCGCTGGTTCCGTGGCGGCCGGAGTCGTTGCATTTCCCCCCATTGCGCGCAATGCTGCGGCTCGGCCTGCCGATTGGCTTACAGCAGATGCTCGAGTTCGGGGCTTTCTCGGCGATCGGTGTGTTGATGGGGGTGCTGGGCACGGTGGAGATGGCGGCGCACCAGATCGCCATCAATCTCGCCAGCCTCACGTTCATGGTACCGTTGGGCGTGGGTGCAGCAGCGGCGGTGCGCGTGGGTCACGCGGCGGGAGCGGGCGACGCCGAGGGTGCGCGCGAGAGCGCGCGGGCGGCGCTCGTGTGCGGCGTGGGGTTCATGGTGTGCACCGGTGTGATACTCCTCGTGGCGCCACACGCCATCGCGGCGCTGTACACACAGGACATTCCGGTGGGAATGCTCGCGGCGACGCTGATTCCCATCGCCGGGGTGTTTCAGGTATTCGACGGCATCCAGGCGGTATGTGCCGGCGTGCTGCGCGGGCTTGGCGACACGCGAGCGCCGTTCCTGATCAACCTGGCGGGGTTCTGGCTAGCGGGCTTTCCGGTGAGCATCGCGCTCGGGTTCTACACGTCGCTTGGCGCGGTGGGACTTTGGTGGGGATTCGTAGCGGGACTTGGAGCGGTCGCGGCGCTGTTGCTGTGGCGAATGCGGAATCGCATGCGGGGGGCCATCACCCGGACGCACGTGGAGGAAGACGTGATGCACTTCGCGACGGACCCATAAGAGCGGGTCAGAGGTGAGAGGTGAGAGGTGAGAGGGGAGAGGTAAGAAGGAAGGGACAAGACAAAAACGGGAGGCTCGCGGTGCGAGGCTCCCGTATGTCGAATATCGCCAGGGGTGTGGCTAGTTCTTATGCCGGAACGTGATGCGTCCGCGGGTGAGATCGTAGGGTGACACTTCGATGGTCACCCGGTCTCCCGCGAGGACGCGGATGCGGAAGCGGCGCATGTTGCCGCCGAGTGTAGCCAGCACGTTGTGACCGTTGGTCAACTGCACCCGGAACGTGGCATTCGGGAGCACTTCCGTGACGGCGCCCTCGAGCTGAATTGCGTCTTCTTTCGCCATCCGTGACTCGCGCTGGTTAGCGCGAGCGCTCGGTGCGACTGCGACGACGGGCCGCAGCGGCCTTGAGCTGCCGAGCTTCGCTCGGCTTCACGTAATAGCGCTTCTTGCGCAGATCCTTGAGGATACCGGCCTTGGCGATCTTGCGCTTGAACGCCTTGAGCGCCCAATCCAGCCGATCGCTTTCTTCGAGATGGATCTCGACCATCAGTACGTCCTTCCTGAATGTTTCCGCGCATCGCGCGGTACTATGCTGCCCACGGAGACGAAAAGACACCTGCGCGCGAGGAGGCAGCGTAGGCGACTCAGCCCCTCATATTAGCCGTGTAGTGCAGGGCTGTCAACGTGAAGAACGCCGCCAGCCCAATGGGCCGACGGCGTCCTGTGTGGTGCACAAGTCCGTGCCGAACGATTACGGGACCCGCTTCTTCTTGATGTCCACGTTGTTGCCGATGATGCCGCCGAGGATACCGCCGGCGGCCGCGCCGATGATACCGCCCTTGACCTTGTTGCCGCTCGTCGTCGCGCCGATGATACCGCCAGCCACGGCGCCGATCGCGGCGTCACGATTGGTGTTCTTCTCGGTGACCGTGCGCGGCTCGGAGGCCACGACGTTGCCGCCGTTGGAACTCGTGCTCCGGCCTGACGACGAAGACGACGTGGAGCGACGTGTGGTGGTCGTACGCGCTGGCGTCGTGGAACCGGTGCGAAGCGCCGGCGCCGGCACCACTGCGGTGCGCGCACGCTCCGCGGCCGTGATGGAATCGAGCGTCGCTGTCTGCCGCGCCTGTGCGGCCAGCGTGAGGTCGTTGCTCAGCGCGGTGTCGGCCGGCTTGTCCTTGCTGCAAGCAGCCGCAACGACGAGGGCTGGCGCGAAGAAGAGAACTTTAAATGACGGGCGCATTGAGCCTCCATGTATGAACGCGAATACTATCTGCTCATTTTCGTACTCTCTTAAGGCAGGCGGCGTGCCACGTTCCAGTTCAGCGCGCCAGGATTGCAGGTGAGAAAATGCGGTGTGCTGCGTCACATGGATGCCTTCTTTTCGCTCTGGCGCACGCTGCGAGCAGGCCTCACTGTTCATCGGTCGCACGAGGTCCGGTATGCCCCCCTTTCCCCTTTGGCTGGAGCAGTCCATGAGCCTCCTTTCCCGGCGCAATGGCGCCTCGCAACAACAGACACCAAACAGCGGATATTCGCTGCTCGACAGCCAACTCACCGTGAGCGGAGACGTCGAGACGGAGGGTTCGCTACGCATAGATGGCCACCTCGACGGCAACATCCGGCGCGCAGACACAGTCGTGCTCGGGGCGGGCGCGTCCATGAATGGGGACGTACGGGCTCGCGAAGTGATCGTGGGCGGGACACTCACGGGGAACGTGTACGCCAGCGAACGCATCGAGCTGCAGGCCACGGCGGTCGTCACGGGTGACGTTACAGCGCAGCTCGTATTGGTGCAGGAGGGTGGCGTGGTCAACGGCCGCGTGGACATGCAGCCACCGAGCGCGACCGGTGCGACAAGCCCGCACAGCGGTGAGTTGAGCATTCCGCAGGGACGGCACTAAGGTGTCGCGATCGAGGCCGACGCCCCGGAACATGCCGTCCATCGAGCCGGAAGGCCAGTCCGATGGCGTGTTCCCCATTCGCGCTGTCACACCGCCTTCCACACCGGTGCTCGAAACGCCACGCCCCTCGGGGCCGAACGTGCGGCCCAGGAACGTGCCAGTGGAGGCTCGTCCCTGGCGCATCCTCCTCGTACCGCCAACGCCGGGAGCGCAGACACGTGCGCTGTATCTGGCACGGTGGCAGCGACTCGCGGTGATCGGAGGACTCGTCGCGCTGGTGCTCATCGCCGGCGGCGCGGTGGCGACGGTGGTCGTCGGCATGAGCAGCGAGGACCTCTTCGCGCCGAGTGCCGATCTCGCGGCCATTCGGGGACGGCTCGCGGCGGTGGAGGATTCGCTGACACAGGCGCGGGTGGCGCTCGCGACAGCGGAAGACCTGGTGCACGGACCGAGCTCGATTCGCGACCTGACGCCCGACGCACGACGCCGGATGTTGAGTGCAGCGATGCCCTCAATGGCGGAACTCGGCAGCGCCGGCCTGCCGCTGAACGGAACGATCACGAGCGACTTCTCCAGCTCACGGCGCCATCCACTCCTCGGCATCGTCCGCCCGCATCTGGGCGTCGACATCACGGCGCCGCGTGGTTCGCGCATTTCGGCACCCGCGGCCGGTCGGGTGAGTTTTGTCGGCTACAAGCTCTCGTTCGGCCTGTTGGTCGAGATCACACACCCCAATGGGATCGTGACGCGCTACGCACATTGTCGCACGGCACTCGTGCGTTCCGGCGATTGGGTGATGCGCGGTGCGATGATCGCAACGGTGGGTTCGAGCGGATTGACGACTGGGCCGCACCTGCACTACGAGGTGTGGCGGAACGGGAATGCGACTGATCCGCTGCGTTTCCGATTCGCGCAGCCAGTGGCAAGCGTGGCGGCGCCAGGCGGGTGAGCCGCCGACAGGCTTCGGTACGGCTCGTGCATTTCGGGCGGGGAACTACTACGACCTGGAGCGTATCGGAATGAGCAAGCTGTTACGCGGCCTCGCCGCAGGATATGGAGCGAAGAAGCTGGGCGGTGGCTGTTTCAGCACGGTGCTCATCTTCCTCGTGTTGTGGTGGCTCCTGGGCCACTTCGGCATGTTCAGATAGCCGGCATGCCCGCGGAGGACGTCGCGGCGGATCGCCGGGGGCCCGGCGACCGCCGCGAGCATAGCGACGGCAGCGAGCGGCGTGGCGTCAAGAAGGCGACGTCGCCGCTGGCGTACGTTCTTCGGTCGTTCGGGCTGATCGTCATCCTCGTGCTGGTGATCGTGTACACGGTCGTCAACACGAGGCCGATCTACACCACACGAGGAACGCTCGGCGAGGAGTTGCGCAAGCGCGCGCCGGAGGTGGCGGCGGTGCTCTCACCGGCCGACAGCGTGCACAGCGCGAACGTCGATGCGCTGATGGCGACGCCCAAGTTCCAGCAGGAGAAGCGCAACTTCTACGAGGACGTGATGCGGCTCAGGCAGGTCGATTCGGCGCGGGCCGATTCGATTGCGGAATATGCGGTGCGCGAGGCCTACGTACGCGGCATCTCTCCGGCGATCGTGTTCGGCGTGATGCTCACGGAGAACGCGAAGTTCGTATCGAAGGCGACGTCGAACGTGGGCGCCGTCGGGCTGATGCAGGTCTATCCCAAGGTCTGGCTCAACAAGGAGATGACGGCGCTGTTCGGCAAGGATCTCACGAGCGATTCGACGAACGTGAAATACGGCGTGTTCATCCTGAGCAAGTACTTTCGGCCGAAGACGAAGTCGGGACAGACGCGAGAGCGAGACTGGCAGACGGCGCTGCTTCGGTACAACGGGTGTGTGAAGGGCACGAACACGCCGCGCTGTCACACGTATCCGAACAAGGTGCAGAAATTCGTCGAGGGGTCGGCGAAGTCGATCTGCGACGGGCGCGGATTCTACGAGTGCATCGCCAAGCCGTTCGTGGCGGGGCTGTTCGGGGCGACGAATGGAAGTGACACGACGCAGGTGACAAAGTAGGCGCGCTGTCGACGTTCTGGCGTGAGCGATCGGAGGGTTGAAGGATCAGAGGATTCGATTTTGCGGCGGCGATTCAACTCCAGAACAGCGCAACGACAGAACAGCGCAACGACAGAACAGCACAACGACAGAACAGCCCAACGACGCACGCAGAACGACGCAGGCTTCGCCATCGCAGAAAGACGCAGAACGGGCGGTCGATGCGTCGATTTCTGCAGTTGCAGTTTCTGCGTCGTTCTGCGTTGGCGCAGCCTGCGTTGCGCGCGTAGCGCGCACAGCGTGCGTCGTTCCGCACTGCCTCGCGCCGCCCGCACTGCCTCGCGCCGCCCGCACTGCCTCGCGTCGTCCGCTCGGCGTAGTGCAACGCCGTGTCCACCCTTGTGAAACCAGCTATGCGTGGAGCGCCTCGCTCGCGGCACACTCGGACTCGAGTTGCAACGTGACGTGCGTGATCTGGAACTCCTCGCGGAGCGTCGTACAGAGCTCGGGGAGGATGTCGCGATCGGGGCGCGATCCGTCCACCGCGATGTGTGCGGACATTGAAACGCGTCCGCTGGTGATCGACCAGATGTGGAGGTCGTGGACAGCCGCCACACCAGCGACGGTGCCGAGTGCGTCGCGTACCTTTGCCGGGTCGATGCCGCTCGGGGTGCCCTCCATCAGCACGTCGAGACTCTCCTTGAGGAGGGCCCACGCCGACCAGCACACCAGCACCGCGATGATCACCGACGCCACTGGATCTGCCCTCATCCAGCCGAAGTAGGCAACAGCCGCACCGGCGGCGACCGTGCCGATGTTGCCAAGCGCGTCGGTGGCAACGTGGAGCCACGCGCCGCGGATGTTGAGATTGGACGCACGTCCGCCGCTCAGCACCCACATACCGGCAAGGTTGATCAGGAAGCCACCGGCCGCGATGATCATGACCATTTGCCCGACAACCTGCGGCGGTTCCGAGAGCCGGTGATAGGCCTCGATGCACACCCAGATCGAAATGCCGATGAGCGTGGCGGCGTTGGCGAGCGCGGCGAGGATCTCGGTGCGGTGATAGCCGTACGACCGCGCGGGTGTGGGCGGACGGCGCGAGATCCAGACGGCGAACAGGCTGAGCCCCAGCGCGGCGACGTCGGAGAGCATGTGCCCCGCGTCGGCGATGAGGGCCAGGGAATGCGACATCCAGCCGCCGACGGCTTCAGCAATCGTGTAGACGGCGGTGAGGACGAGCACGACGGCCAGCCGTTTGCCGTTGCCGCCTCTGTCTTGCCCGTGGCCGTGCGCGTGACCGTGGTCATGGCCACGGTGGTGGTGATGGCCCATCGTGGCTCGATCAGCCTTCGCGCAGAGCGCGCAGTTGCCGCGCGAGCTCGGCGCGCGGTACGGTGCCCAGTCGCGCGTCGAGCGCGCGCTCGTGATCGGCGAGCAGTGCACTGGCGCGGTCGTAAGCAGCACGACCAGCCGTCGTCACGGTCGCGCGGATGGTCCGCCGGTCTTCCGGGTCCGCCGCGCGCGCAACGAAGCCGTCCGTCTCGAGCCGGTCCACCAACTGCGTAACGTTGGACTTGCCGCAGCAGTGCCGTTCCGCGAGCTGCGACAGGGTGAGCGGTTCGGCGGCGAGGACGAGGTGACGAAGCGCCCCGAGCTTGGCCAGCGACAGTCCTGTTTCCGCGAGAGCGCCCTCGGCGCGCGCCTCGACGGCGCGAGCGGCGTCGAGGAGGAGCAAGGTCAAGGCGCACCCTGTCGAGGACTTTGTACGGCAATCGGACATACGGAAGCCTAGGGTAGATCGCGTGCGTGCGTCAACGGGGACCGAGAATACGGCGCTGTGGGGTAGAATCAATCGAGGCTTGGTGCTTGCACATGGAGCGTCGAGCGTTCTCAGCGTCCCTCTCGCCTGAGGGGCACCATTCAAACCATCAATTTCTGCTCATGTTCCGTTCTCTAGCAGCTCTGCGCGCCCTTCCGGCGATGGGTATGGCCGCGGTGCTCGCCTTCAGCAGTGGCTGCGCCGACAAGAATGTCCCTCCGGCCGACGCGACGCCGGGCGGACGACGTACGGCATCGGGCGAAGTGGCCACCGATTCCGGTCCGGTGAATGCGCCGATCGCAGGGGGCACCGCGGCACCGGCGACTACAACCGCGGGGGCGGCGACCGGCACGGGGGCGATGGACACATCGGCGATCATCGGCGAGCTGCCGAAGCGGTCGCGCCGCGACAGTGTTGCCTTGGCGAGCATGACCAAGCCAGAGCCGGCGCTCGACAAGCTCTGGCCGGTGAGCATGCCCGAGCCGTTGCCGGGTGCCTTGCTTCCGAAGAACCGCATCGTGGCGTTCTACGGCAATCCGGCAGAGAAGCGCATGGGTGCGTTGGGTGAGTATCCGAAGGACGTGATGCTCGCGATGCTGGACAAGGAGGTCGCACGCTGGAACAAGGCAGATCCCTCACACCCGGTGATTCCGGCGCTGCACCTGGTGGCGACCGTGGCGCAGGGCGCGCCCGGGAAGAACGGCCTGTACCGCCTTCGCATGCGGGACGCGATGGTGGACACGATGTACGCCTGGGCGAAGGCGCATCACGCGATCTTCTTCCTCGACGTGCAGCTGGGCAAGGACAACGTGCGGAACGAGCTGCCGCGATTCCGTCCATGGCTCGAGAATCCCGACGTGCACCTCGCGATCGACCCGGAGTTTGCCATGGAGGCGTCGGGCGCCGTGCCAAGCACACGAGTGGGTACGCTCGACGCAAAGGACGTGAACTGGGCGGTGAACTTCCTCGACGAGATCGCGAAATCGAAGAACCTGCCGCCCAAGATTCTCATCGTCCATCGCTGGACGCGAAAGATGGTGACGAACGCGAAGGACATCCGGTTCACACCGCACGTACAGGTGGTGATGGACATGGACGGGTGGGGCCCGCCCTGGCTCAAGTTCGATTCGTACCACGACTACGTGAAGGCGGAGCCTGTCCAGTTCACCGGCTTCAAGCTCTTCTTCCACAACGACACCAAGAAGGGCGATCTTCTGTTGACGCCGGCTGAGGTGCTGCGGCTCAATCCGCGCCCGCTGTATATCCAGTATCAGTAGGCGGTCAGGAGGTGGACGAAAGACTGGCGAAGCGCGGCGCGGAGGCTACTTTCCTGCGTCGCGCTTTCCTTGGTGGGCCCTTCCTCTTGCCCTCTACGTGATGGCACTCGTCGCATATTCGCGGACGTTCGTGGACACGGTCGGGCTCGAGTGGACCGTGCGCGAGATCTCGACACCGTCGTTGTCGGGAGCGATGGCGCGCGTGCTGGAGCGCGACCGTCGCAAAGGTGGCTGGCTCGTGTTCGAGTCGGCGGACGGGGACAAGCGTCGGCTGACGCCCTACCCGCCCGACTGGCGCACGATGTCGTCGTTCGAGATCGAGCGGTGGTGCATGCGTGCGACGATGGTGCCGCCTGCGCCGGCGCGGCGCGTTGAGGATTGAGCCGCTAGAGGATGTTCACGGCGCGCGCGGCGACGAGCACCACGGTGGTGAACGAGATCATCGCCTGGAGCATCATGATGGCCTTGGCCCATTTGGAGAGCACGGGAGCATCCGTCGGCGAGAAGGCGGTGCTCGTGTTGAAGGCGACGAACAGGTAGTCGATGAAGTGGGGCCGCCATCCATCTTCTTCGGCGATGGTGTTGTCGGTGGATGGCGAGTTGTAGGTCATCTGCGGGAAGAGAAACGCGCCCTCGGTATGCGCCTCGCGGCGCTCACGCGCGTTCGGCCCGCCGGCATCGAGGCGCCAGTACCACGACGCAAAGACGATGACGTTCGTCGCCCAGAGCACCGCGGCGCCCTCGAGGACATCGGCCGCGACCGCACCGCGCTCGCGATGCAAGAGGGCGAGCAGCAGACGTCCCACGCCCCAGAGCAGGCCGACGGTGAGGACGCCGAGGACGGAAAAGCCGAGGACCGTGTTCGTCCTCGGCATGTTCCGAGAGCGCGCGACCTGCGTCGCGATGACGAGCACCGCGACCGTGCCCGCGAGCAGCCATGGTGGCCCGACGCGCAACGGCGCAGGAAGCGCGAAGTGCAGAGCCACCGCCGCGAACGCGGCGATCATCACGGGCCAGCGCGGCTCCGGGCGCGTGACCCCGGGGATCAAGATGGAGATCATGCGACGGAGGTTATCGTCGCGCGGCGCTGAAGGCGAGCGTCAGGGCTTGGCGCGGAGGTCGGCGTACTCGGGATGCCGCTCGAGATACATGGCGACGAACGGGCAGCTCGCGACGACCTCGAGATGGTTGGCGCGCGCATAGTCGAGCGCAGCGCGCGCCAACGCAGACGCGTAGCCCCTTCCCTGGAATGGCTCGGCGACTTCGGTGTGGACGAGGTCGAGCACGTCACCACGCCTGGCATAGCGAAGGAGCACACGGCCTTCGTCGCTCGGGATCTCGAACTGGTGCGCGGTTTCGTTATGCACAATTGTCGGTTCGGTCATCGCTGGAAGCTAACGCGTGCGAGGGACCTCACAGAGCAGGTCCCTCGCTGCGCTCGGGACGACCGCTTATTTCTTGAAGGCCTTCTTCAACGCCTCGGCCGCGTAGGCTTCGGCGTCCCTGGCCTGCGTGAGCACCGCCCCCATGCCGAAGAACTCGTGCGTGACGCCCTCGAATGTCTTCTGGTCGGCGGCGCCACCGGCGTCGCGGATCTTTGCCGCGAGCATCTCGCCGTCGCTGCGAAGGGGGTCGATCTGCGCGTTGATGATGGTGACCGGCGGAAGTCCTTTGAGGTCGGCGCCGACGAGGTTGATGCGCGGATCCTGACGGTCGGCCGGCGTGCGCTGGTACTGGTCGAAGAACCAGGTCATCATCGCACGACTGAGCGGCTTGGCGTTCGCGTTCTCGACGTACGACGGCGTCGTTGTGTCACCGACGGCGATGGGATACACGGAGACGATCGCGAGCGGGGCGGCGAGCTTCTTGTCGCGCGCGGCGATGGCGGTTGCGACGGCAAGGTTGCCGCCGGCGCTTTCGCCGACGAGCGCGATACGCGTGGGGTCGCCCTTGATCGACGCGGCGTTGGCGAGCGCCCACTGGTAGACGGCGAGCGCGTCATCATGCGCCGCGGGAAACTTGTGCTCGGGTCCCTGACGGTAGTCGGCAGAGATGACAACGGCCTTTGCATTGATGGAAAGGGCGCGCGCGCCGCCGTCATAGACATTGCGATCGGCGATGACCCAACCGCCGCCGTGATAGTAGACGACGACCGGAAAGGGACCCGTGCCATCAGGCGTGTAGATGTTCGCCTGCAGGTTGCCAGCTGCGCCCTTGACCGTATGTGTGGACATCGTGGCGCCCGGCGGTGGCGTCGTGGGCTTGCCCTGCTTGGTGAGCAATGCCTTCACGGCGTCGGTCGGCGTTGGCTGCTTCCGCGCCTCGACGGCCGAGAGCGTCTCGATGGCCTTGCCGCCGAGCGCCGTGAGCTCGTCGAGCACCGGCTGCATCTCGCTGTTGGGCATCGCCGGCGTTGTCGCTGCCGGCGTCATGCTGGTGACCGTTCCACTCGCCGAATCCACTCGCGACTCCTTGGTGTCCTTGCCACAGCCTTGCGTTGCCGCAGTGGCGATGGCGAGTGTAGCGCACACGACGATGCGCGCACCGAATACTGCTGTTGCCGACTTCACGATTGCTCCTCCCCCGAGAGATTGTCCTGCGCGCGCGTGATGTCACGCACTCGGCGTGCAGTCAACACAAGATCGGTGCCCGTCGGGTACTCACAGTCGGCGGCACGAGCTATGGTCATGCGCGCATGAACATCTGCGGGGAAATTCACGCGAAGCGCGGGGTGCCACAGCAGAAGGTCGGTTCAGTGGCCGACTGCTACCGTTTTCCGCTCATGTTGGAACGTGCCGTTGCAATGTGTGTCGCGGCTCAGTTCGGAAGGGTGGGTCGGCGCGCGGCGGCTAGGTGCCGCCGTACCACTCGTAACCCTGGTCGCTCCAGTACCCGCCATTTTTCGCCGGCATGAACACGATCTTGGTGAGGTACTTCGTGTTCTTGTAGCCGAGCTTGATGGGCGAATGGATGCGGGCGGGCGCGCCATGCGCCGGTCCGAGCATGTGGCCGTCCATCCCGTACGCGAGAAGGGTCTGCGGATGCATGGCGCTTGCCATGTCCCAGCTCTCGTGATAGTCGTCGTCGAAGCTCTGGAAGTCGACGTAGTGCGCGTCGGGCGTGATGCCGGCGACTCGCGCGATGTCGTTCATGCGCACTCCGGTCCACTCGGCGCGCGCATTCCAGCCTTCGACGCAGAAATGATCGACCTTCTGCGTGATGTGGGGCAGCTTCATGAGGTCGTCGAGCGTGAGGGAGAGCGGCGTGCGCACCGCACCGCTCACCTCGAGGCGCCACACACCGCGCACCGCTGGCTCCCACACGGGCATCGTCTTCGAGACGAAGTACTTGGGAAAGTCCTTGCCGGCCACTTTCGCCGAGGCGGGCACACGGTCCATGCGATCGTGGCGGAAGATGCTGCGCTCGAGCCCCTCGTTCTTCGCTTCCGCAAACGCGAGCAGCTTGGCCGCGCTCTTCGGATTCGCTTCGCATGCGGCGAGGAACGCGCCCGACACGGAAGCGGCAGAGATGGTGAGAAAGCGGCGCCGATCGATCATGGGCGGGGCACCTCGGGCTTGGGCGCGCGGGGCTTGCCCGAGGAGAACAGGTGATAGAACGGCCGCGCGTTGCGCGCTTCGGGCGACCGATCGCGATTGTACCAGCCGGTGACCATCGAGCGCAGCGAGTATGGATCGGTGGCGAACACCATGAACACGTGGCCCACCGCGAGGAGCAGCAACAACGCCATCGACACGAAGTGGATATAGCGCGCCCACTTGTAGTTCACGAACAGCACGGTGAGGAAGCCGAGGGTGACCGGCTTCCAGATGGCGAGCCCACTCAGCACGATGATGGCGCCGACGATGGGCATGGCGAAGTACGCGCTCTTCTGGAGGGCGTTGTGCTTCCCCTGATGCGGATGATCGCGACGAACGAAGAGATAGAACTTGATCATCTCGATGGCGTCGCGTGCGTCGCCGCGACGGGGCGCGAGGTCGCGCCACTCGCCGTGGAGATAGATGAAGCCGAGATAGAGCAGCCCGTTCGCGACGAGGATCCACATCATCGCGAAGTGCCAGTGGCGCGCACCACCGAGCCATGCGCCGAAGGTGAGCCAGTCCGGAATGGGCCGTCCCTCCCACGGATTCAGCGCGAACGTCTCGCCGGGCCGAGCGAACGCGGGATGCGCGTTGAAGATGCGCATGCCGCTGCCTGCCATGATCACGACCGCCACGACATTCACCCAGTGGGTGAGACGTACGATCCAGTGCGTCCGCTTCACGAGCTCGGCCATCGACTACTTGTCCCCGCGAGTGGTGGAGGCGTCGCGCTCGTCGAGCAGCCTGGCGACGACCTTGTCCTGCTCTTCGTAGCGTCCTTCGCCGAAGTGATAGAAGCGCATCTTGCCCGTTGCGTCGGCGTAGTAGGCCGCCGGCCAGTACTGGTTGTGAAATGCGTTCCAGATGCGGTTGTCGTTGTCGATCACCACCGGATAGGTGATGCCAAGTTGTTTCACCTGGGCACGCACGCTGGCCGGGAAGCGTTCGCGGGCGAACTCCGGTGTATGCACGCCGACGACGACGAAGCCGCGATCCCTGTACTTGGCGTAGAGCTCCTTCACATGCGGAAGCGCGTTGAGGCAGTTATAGCACGCGAAGGTCCAGAAGTCGACCAGCACGACCTTGCCGCGCAGCGTCTCCGGCGTCAGCGCGCCCGAGTTGATCCATTCCGTGGCACCGTCGAACCCCGGGAGCATCCCATCGGCGACGGGAAGGGTAATCGCTTCGGCGCGCGCCGCTTCGTCGGCAGCAAACTCGTCGAGCGACATGCCGGCGGGACGCTGGGGCACCGCGGCCGGCGCGAGCGTGGAGACGAGTCGCTCCTCGGCGCTGGCCGTCTGCACGAGTCCTCCCTTGGCGAACAGGGCACGATCCCAGCCAAAGAAGAGCGCGATGACGGTTGCCACGGTTGCGACGCCGAGCACGCGACGCACGATCACGTCGGCGGTGGCGGTTCGCTTGAGTCGGGCAAGAAGCCGCGACCCGAGCGACGCGATGACAGCGAGTGACACGGCGGCACCGACGGCGAAGGTGAGGAAGAGGAGTCCAGCATGTGGCGCGCGGGTCGTAGCGGCCGCCGCGATGAGCAGGCCGAGAATCGGACCGGCACAGGGCGCCCAGAGGAGACCGATCGCCATGCCGATGACGACGTTGCGCCAAGGAGTG
>JBBQDT010000012.1:0-42956 GCA_038319955.1 Gemmatimonadales bacterium
GTCGCCGCCGTTCGTGCAATCGTTGGAGATGATATTGGTGTCCATCGTGACCGCAGCGTGCAACGCGAGCGCGCGGCCGCAGATGATGGTCGCCGCGGTATTCAGCGTAATGCTCTGGTCGGCGATGATGTTGCCAAGGAATGCCGTGCCCGCGCCGAGTGTGGCCGAGCTGCCTACCTGCCAGTAGACGCCGCCGCCAGGCGCGCTATTCAGCGTCGTCACCGACGAACTGCTCGCGGTGGTCAGCGCCTGAAAGATCTGGAAGACGAACATCGAGTTCGCATTGCCAAGGAAATTCAGGGTGAGGTGCCCGGTGAGCTGTGCAGACGAGCCGAAGGTGTAGACACCCGGCGTGAGCGTCATGCCGCCCAGGTCCTGGCCAGAGAGATTCTGTGAAGAGGGAAGGCCGGCGAGCCACCCCCACGCGGTGGCCGCATCCACCTGCGCCTGCTGCGCGACGGCGTCCGTCTGATGCACGGTACCAACGAGCGTGATGGAACCCAATCCCGTGATGGCCGTGCCGGGGTACAGGCCGAGGTCACCCTTGATGATCGTCGGTCCGGTGTTGGTTACCGTCGAGGCACCGAGCACCCCGAACTGCTGCGCCGATCCAAGCCCCGTCTGCGCGGAAGCCGTGGACCAAATGGCTGGCAGTACTGCGCCAGCAAGAGCCAACAGGACGGTCGTTCGTGCGATGGACATGTGTATCTCCTCGAGGAGAATGCGGTGCCAAGCTCAAACTGCCACTACTGACTTTCGAACTTCCACAAACAGCCTAAAACCGGTACAACGACAGGCCGCAACCACTTGCTCAGGAGCTTACCCCGACGCAATCGCAACGTGTGGCTTTATTGCGGCACTTCTGTTGGGGGCACGCCGCTACATCGATCGTCTTTAGTCTTCAGATCGGCGACTGCGCTCACGTTGTCGCATAACTTGCTCACCTTGGATTCTTTATGGCACCAATCGTACCGAATCCGAAAAAGACGAGGATCTTTCGCACCGCGGCTGCGTTCGAGTCGTGGCTGACCGCAAACCATGCCGACGAGTCGGAGCTCTGGCTGCGCATCTACAAGAAGGACTCCGGCAAGCCGACCGTCACCCATGCGCAGGCGCTGGACATCGCACTGTGCTGGGGATGGATCGACGGCATTCGCAAGGCGTTCGATGACGAGTCATTCCTCCAGCGCTACACGCCTCGCAGGGCAAAGAGCATCTGGAGCAAGGTCAACGTCGACAATGTCGCGCGTCTTACGGCCGCCGGCCGCATGACGCCGCACGGCAAGAAACAGGTGGACGCGGCCAAGGCCGACGGCCGATGGGACGCAGCGTATGCCCCCATTCGCGATGCCACCGAAGCCACCATTCCCGACGATCTCCGCGCAGCCATCGAGGCCCATCCGCAGGCACGTGCGACCTTCACGACACTCGGCAAGATGAACCTCTTCGCGCTGGCCTTCCGCACGAACAACATGAAGACACCAGCGGGCCGAGCGAGGAAGATCGCCACCCTGGTGGCCATGCTGGCGCGCGGCGAGACGATCGTGCCCGAGAAGCCACGCTGACCTGCACCTCGAGGATCTAGGGGACGACGATCGGCGCGGACCAGCGGAAGGGTCCCCACTCCATCACGAGCGTGCCATGATTGGCATCTGCCGCCACCATCGAGATGGTGAACTCCTCCACCGGTGCGCTGAGCGTCTCGGTCTTCATCGGGGCCATCCCGAGATCGGACGCCTCGTCGTACTCCGTGCCCCACTGACCATGCTGCTTGTTCACGACGAGATGCGCGCCACCGTTCTCGCGCGGAACGGTCCACAGGGTGTAGACGCCGGGGGGCACGCGGAGACCCGCGAGGGTGATTGGCTGTGATGTCGAGAACTGCGTCGCCGCATTCGCGCCGGTGCGCCAGACGCGATCGTATGGCAGAATGCCGCCAGCCAACCTGCGACCGCGCGCGAGTGGCCGGCCGTAGTCCACCCAGAAGGTTGCCGCACCGATGCTTGCGCGCGCCGTGTCGCGTACGCTCAACTGCTTCATGCCCGTCTTCGCCTCCGTCGCAGCGAAGCGAGCACCGATCGCGGCCTCGTCGGGCTCCTCGGCGAGGCGGCGTACGTCGACCTTGTAGGTCGTGCGCGAGCCCGAGTAGGTGAGCATACGATGCGCGGAGTCGAACGTCGCCTCACCGACTCCCGAGAGCCAATCGTGATGGATCTCGGCCTTTCCACCGGCGAGCGGACGCACGAAGCCCTCGTGCAACGGAAAGCGGTCGAACTCGCGATCGATGTAGAACTGACGGAGACGAACGCTGTCACCAGCGGCAAGCGCGAGCGAATCGGCGCGCTGCGGCGAAATACAGGTCGGAGAGGCTGTACATCTGTGGAAGATGCGCCATGGTCAGCGTACCCCCCGTGGCGAAGGCGAGCCTTTTCACGCCCGATGAATCCGTCTTGATGACGTGCACCGAATCGCGCGAGACGTCGGCGACGACATGGCGCACGCGCTGGGCTGATGCTTCACTCGGCGTCGTGATGTCCATGGCCAAATGGCGAATGCCGCCGTCGGGCCCGAGCGTGATCTCGGTGTGCCGTTGCCGCACGCGTGGAAAGCGGTCGACTTCGTCGCTGACCAGCACATTGCCCGTGCGCGTCAGGCGTTCGATGGAGACGGTGTCGTTGCCGAGTCGAGCGAGAAAACCGTAGTGCTCGTCCGCTGGACTACTGCAACTGGACGCGGCGACAACGAGCGCGAGAGCAGCGAATCGCTTCATCAGGTCATTCTCCTAGACCGGCCGGCGGCGTGAACGATGCAGAGTATGACCGACTCTCGTGGTGAGATGGTCACTTGTGGCTGGCACTCCTGTCCTCCCATCTTCGCAGGTCCGCTGATTGAAGGGTCGTCGCGCGTCTCTCACCAAGTCACCGACATGAACAAGTCACAGGGCGCCGCGGCGCCATTCGCGCTCTTCGTAGGCGTGTTCCTGATCGTCGAAGGCATCTGGGGCATGATGAGCCCAGTCGTCTTCGGCGTGCTCACGACGAACAAGCTGCACGCCACCATTCACATCGTTCTGGGACTGCTCGGCATCTATACCGCGATGACCAACGGCGCTCGGGCATGGTGCATGTTCGTCGGCATTCTCATTATCGTCGTGGGTGTGCTTCGTTTCGTGCCGGGGGTTGGCGACATCCTCGTCTCTCTGCTCAACGTCAACGAAGCTGTCGCGATCTTCAACATCGTCGCCGGCGCCGCGGCGCTTCTCGTCGCCAGGATGTCGCCTGCACAGCGTCGTGCCTGATCAGACGACAGTCGCGCTTCGCGGAGGTCACACTGAGCGCGAACGGGTCGGCGACTATCGTGCGCACGGTCGGCCTGATTGCCGTCGTCGTTGGGGCGGCGGGCTCCGTGACCATGATGCTCCGAACTGGCAGCCGCAATCCGTCGAGCGTCCTGATGCTCATGTTTGCGGTATGGGTCCTTTCGCCGTTCGTGGCGCTGGCGTTGGCTGACGCTGTGTCGGCGCGTTGGTCCGCGACAACGCGAACCGCGATTCACGTCATGATGCTTCTGCTCGCGGCTGCCACGCTTGCCGCGTATGCGGGATTGTTGGCAATGCCGGCCGGATCGAAGCCAGCGTTCCCGTATCTCATCGTTCCGCTCGCATCGTGGCTGCTTCTGGGGATGATCGTTCCGTTCGTCGTTTTTACCTCGCGGCGACGCAAGTGACGACAGTCGGCATCGTGGGCGGACTGGGTCCCGAGTCGACGATCGACTACTATCGCCGCATGATCTCGGCGTGGGCGCGTCTCGACCCCTCGACGTCGCCATCGATCGTCATCGACAGTCTCGACGTCCAGCGCGCGCTGCGGCTCGTCGAGCACGATCGTCCGGCACTCATCGAGTATCTCCTCGCGTCGCTCACGCGGTTGGCGGCCGCTGGCGTCGACTTCGTGGCGATGACGGCAAACACGCCACACATCGTGTTCGACGAGCTCGCCGCTCGAACGTCCATGCCGATGTTGAGCATCGTCGAAACATGCGCAAGCGAGGCGCGCAGGCGGGGGCTGCAGCGGCTGCTCCTCCTCGGCACGCGCTTCACGATGGAGGCGCCCTTTTACGCGGCGGTGTTCGAGCGCAACGACATCACCGTGGTGACGCCGGCCGACGACGATCGAACGTGGGTGCACGGCCGGTACGTCGGCGAATTGCTTCACGGCGACTTCCGCGACGACACCCGTCGGCAGTTCATCGCCCTCGTGGATCGCGTGCGTGATGAGCATCAGGTCGATGGCGTCATTCTGGGCGGCACCGAGCTCCCGCTGCTGCTCAAGACGGACAGCATCGCGGGACTGCCGGTGCTGGATACTACGGCGCTGCACGTCGACGCAATCATCGCCCGCCTGCGAGGGGCACACCATGGGGGCCAACGTCGTGACTGAAGGCGACAGCGACTTTCGCGACTCGATCGCCAGGGTCTACAATCGCATCGAGTGGCGGAGGTTCTTGAACACCGATTGAACGGAGTGAACGGAGCTGAATGGATTCTTTGGAGAGGTTCTCCGAAGGCCTCCCGGCGTCGTGCTGTTGCAATCTGGATCGCGACGCGGAGATTTGTGAACACCGATTGATGCAGCTGAACGCTGGTTCTGTGCGCTGGCTATGGCGCTAAGGCTCGTGACCGACAGACGGCGCGGTCTGTGGCACAGTTTGCAGCCACACACGATATTGACAGTCATATGCATCCTGACGAGTCGGCGCGGACGGCTGCGATCTACCTCTCGCGGAATCCGGGATCACGTTCGGGGTCGACTTGCGAGTGCGCGTGAAGTGCCTCGACGTCGAAGTCGGCAGCGCTACATTCGCTCCTGCCGCAGGCCTCGCACACGCGGTTCTGCAACCGACCGACGACTACCCAACTATTGCGCCGTTCGCGAGGGAGGTCGGCGCATGGTTGTCCGTACACCACTACTGGAGTCCTGTCGATGGCGACATCACTGACGTCATCGCCGATCGTTGGCACGGCGAGCGCGTCTGGCTCGAGGACGACTTCGGCCGGGAGCTCGCCGTGAGTCACGTGGTGGTCGTCGAGCCGCCACGTTCGCAAACGGGAGCGCGAATCACGCTCGTCGCTGATTTCCGTCCGGATCATGCCCGTGTCGCCGCGGTGGTCTTGATGGGCACGATGTGAGAGCGGCCCTGTCGATGTTCTCGCACTGCGTTCATTGCTGCCAGGACCTCGGAACCAACGAATCCGTCGAGCACTTTCAGGTCGGCAGCAAGCTCGCATTCGACGCTGAAAAGGGCCGCCTGTGGGTGATCTGCCCGCACTGCTCGCGATGGAACCTCACGCCGCTCGACGAGCGATGGGAGGCGGTAGAGGAATGCGAGCGCCTGTTCCGAGACCAGCGGTTACGCGCGCAGACGACCCATGTCGGATACGCGAAATTGCGCGACGGCACAGGGCTCGTGCGCATTGGTCGTCCGTTGCGGCCGGAATTTGCCGCGTGGCGATATGGCCGCGAGTTCTCACGGCGCCGAACGCGAACGATCCTCGCAGTCAGCGCCGTCGGCGTTGCCACCGCCGGGGTTGCGCTCGGAGGCATCTCCATGGGCGCGGTATTGTTCCTTCCGCATTTGGCCACCGTTGCGTTCCAAGGCCTCCGTCCCTTTTTCGACACCGTCAAGCAATTCGAGCTACCCCGCGGCCCCGGTCGCGCATGGACTGTATCGGGTGATGGAACGATGATCCTCCCTGACGGTGAGGAGGAGTGGATGTTATCGATTCGTCACCATTTCGGCCGAGTGGAGTATCGCGGGACCGAAGGTCGACGCTTGCTCACCTCCGTGCTGGCGCGGCTGAATCATGCTGGAGGCGGCGACTCGCTCGTCCGCGACGCGGTCAGGGAGGTCGAAGCCAGACCCACCAGCGGCCTGCTCCGGCACATCGCGCAGTCCTCGGCCCCATTGTGGGCGGTCGATGGACCCAAGCAGAGCAAGTTCGATCGGGAGGATTGGCGAGACGAGCGCAGGCGGCCGATCAATCGTGCCGGTCTCGCGCACCTGTCACGCGTCTCGCGCCTGGCGCTCGAGATGTCGCTTCACGAAGAGAGCGAGCGGCGCGCGTTGGATGGCGAGATGGCCCAACTGTACGAAGCGTGGCAGGAGGCAGAGGAGATCGCGGGAATCGCTGACAATTTTTTCCTTCCTCCCGGCACGGAAGAGTTCATCGAGAAGCATCGCAAGCGATAGCTCGCCGCGCGTTTGACGACGGACAGCGCAGGTGCGAGACTCCGGCCTCACATCACGGACGACTGCCATGCCGCACTCCCGCATACGACCCGCCCTCGCGCTCGCCCTGCTCGTCGTATTGGCCGCGCCCGGAACGAGCACCGCGCAGACAGCGGTGGGTGCCCCGTATCCGCGACCCGCTGGCGCGCACGAGGTGCTCATCGAGCGCGCGGTCCTGGTACCCATGCGTGATGGCGTGCAGCTGGCCACTGACATCTATCGCCCCAGGGACGTCGCCGGCACGCTGCCGACGATCCTCATTCGCACGCCGTACAACAAGTCGGCAAATCCAAACGGCGACGCGTCCGCCATGTTCTTCGCGTCGCACGGTTACGGCGTCGTCGTACAGGACGTCCGCGGCAAGTTTGCGTCGGAAGGGCAGTTTCGCGTGTACGAGGGCGACATGACCGACTGGTCCGACGCCTTCGACTGGATCGGTGCGCAGCCATGGTCCACCGGACGTATCGGCACGTACGGATGCTCCTACCTCGGCGAGGGTCAGATCGTTGCCGCGCAGCAGCGGCATCCGCGCCATGTTGCCGCCATCCCGCAGGCCGCCGGCGGCAACCTCGGACGCGTCGGTCGCAAGCGACAGTTCTGGGGCTCTGTCGAGGGCGGGGCGTTCGCGCTCTCGATCAACTTTGGCTGGATGCCGGTGTACGCGTCGATCGACAAGGGTGCGCGACCGATGCCGAACGTCGACCTTGCGTCGTTCTTCCGCACGCTGCCGACGATCGACATGACCGATCGTGCCGGCTCGCCGTCGTGGGACTGGCGCAACTTTCTCGACCGCTCGCCGGACGATCCGTGGTGGGACGCGCGCGGATATCTCACCGACGGGGACAGCGTGATCGTCGCAGCGCTGCATGTGTCGTCATGGTTCGATCTCGCGGGAGAAGCCCTGGTCGAGGCGGAGATCTTCCGGAAGAACGGAACGAACGATCGCGCGCGCACTGGACAGTACGCCATCATCTCTCCAACGACGCACTGCGGGTCCGAGCGGGCATCGAGCCAGACGAGGGTCGGCGATCTCGTCGTCGGCGACGCACGGCTGCCCTACTTCGCGACGTATCTCGCGTGGTTCGACCGGTGGCTTCGCGGCAACGAGCACGCCCTCGATTCCCTGCCGCGATTCCAAGTACTACGTCATCGGTCGCAACGAGTGGCACACGTCGGATGCGTGGCCGGTGAAGGGCATGACCGAGACGTGATTCTTCCTCCGCAGCGACGGCAACGCCAACACGTCGAACGGGAGCGGCCGCCTGAGCCTCACGGCGCCGACACGTGAGCGCGCGGACACTTTCACCTACGATCCCGCCGACCCTGTTCCCTCGCGCGGCGGTTCCATCTGCTGCACGGGGAATCCGAAGGACGTCGCCGGCTCGTTCGACAACGCCGACATCGAGCGGCGGCCCGATGTGCTCGTGTACACCGGCGATGTCCTGCGCGATGGACTCGAGCTCACGGGACCGATGCGCGCCGTGGTGCACCTGAGCTCACGCGCGCCGGACACGGACGTCACCGTGAAGATGCTGGACGTCTTCCCGGACGGACGCGTGATGAACATGCAGGAAGGCATCACGCGCGTGCGCTATCGCGACGGGTTCGACAAGGCGCGGATGATGGTGTCCGACAAGGTGTACGAGGTGCCGGTCGACCTGCACGCGACGTCGTGGTACCTGCCGCCCGGCCACAGGCTTCGCGTCGAGATCTCGAGCTCGAGCTTCCCGCACTTCGACCGCAACCTCAACACCGGCGGTCGCAACTACGACGAGACCACCTTCCGCGCCGCGTTCAACACGGTGCACCACACGTCGGTCTACCCATCTCGGCTCATCCTGCCCGTCGTGCGGTGACGGCACCGTTCGCCGGCCTACTGCTCGTGCCACGCGCTACGGAGGAGGTGGAACTTCCAGTCTCGCGCCAGTAGACATGGCACAGGAGACACCGGATGGCAGGTCGCAATTGCATGCTCCTCACGACGGATGGCGAGACGCTCGAGAAGGTGTGCGACGACGAGGGCGAGATAGCGGCCGAGCAGTGGGAGTCGCTCACCAATCAGCGGCCGATCCGCATCCCTGGCGAACGGCTCCTGATGGTGAGGATCGGACTCGAGGGCAGAAGGGGCGAATCGTCTCGACACGGACGCGCGGCGAGCCGCACCAAAACCAACGAACCGCCGGGCAGCGACTATTCAATGGGTAGGCGCCTTCAACGCCTCGGCCGAACAGCACGACAATAGGGAGCCTACCAAATGCAGTCCGAGCTTCGTCCTTTTCCGATCGCTCTCGGGCGATTGCGTCTGCTACTCACGCTGCTCGGCGTTGTCCTCGCCGTTCCAGCCGCGCGTGCCCAGACCGATGTCATACGTGGCAGGGTCACCAACTTCGAAGGGCTGCCGCTCGCGAATGTGCGCGTCACCGCCACGTCGATTCCCGGCAACGTGTCGCGCGAAGTGCGCACCAACGACAAGGGCGCCTTCCAGATTGCGTTTCCGGGGAGCGCCGGCGACTACATCATGGGCTTCGCCCGCATCGGCTACGTCTTCCGGCAGTTCGAGGTCAAGCGCCTGGCGGACGAAGACGTGCTCGTCGCCGATGCGCGCATGTCCGTGATTCAGCTCGACACGATCGCCACGGTGGAAACCGTGCAGCAGCGCGTCAGCCGCAACCAGGAGACGCCCGATGTTGGCGGCACGGAGCGCGACGTCGCGACCGCCAACCTCCCGCCGGAACTGCAGGGTGATCTGGCTGCCATGGCCGCGTCACTCCCGGGCGTGCTCCTTGTCCCCGGCGTCGACGGTGGCGCTGACGGCTTTTCCGTCCTTGGCCTCGGCGCCGAGCAGAACACGGTGACGTTGAACGGCGTGCCGTCGAGTACTTCGAGCCTCCCGCGCGACGCGGCCGTTTCTACGTCAGTGTCCACGTCGCCATATGACGTTTCGCGCGGTGGCTTCAGCGGTGCAACCCTGAACGTGCAGTCGAGCAGCGGCTCCAACTTTCGCACGCGCGGCACCTCGATGCTCGTCAACTCTCCATCGTTGATGTGGAGCGATCACGCCGCTTCGGCGCTCGGAAACGAATATTCGAACGTCTCGTTAGGCGGGGTGGCGTCCGGCCCACTGGTACAGAACCAGTCATTCTACAACCTGTCGTACCAGCTCGGCCGCAACTCGCGCGACAACCAGTCACTCCTCAACACCAACGCGCTGGGCCTGGAGACGGCGGGAATCGCCCAGGATTCGGTCCAGCGGTTTCTCAACATCCTGCAGCTGCGCGGCGTTCCAACCAGCGCGCTCGCTCCGCATTCAACTCGTGTCAGCGACAACGGCTCCACGTTCGGGAGTGTCGACTACAATCCGCCGAATTCAACGGCCGGGAACGCGTTCAACCTCACCTTCAACGGGAACTGGGCGCGCCAGAGCCCCGTGAACGGGAGCGCCACGTCGCTTCCATCCGCGAGCGGCGACCGGTTCAACTGGGGCGGCGGCGTGCAGGGGCGTCACAGCGGCTACATCAATCTCCTCCTCAGCGAGACGACGTTCGGCGTCAACGCATCGAAGTCGTACGCGGAGCCGTATCTCGAGCTACCCGCAGGGCGCGTTCGCGTGAACTCGGTGTTCGGCGACGGCTCCAGCGGCGTGCAGTCGCTCGCGTTCGGCGGAAACCAGGGGCTCAGCGCCAGCAGCCGTACGCTTGGTGCAACAGCGCAGAATACGCTGTCGTGGTTCGACGACGGCAACAAGCATCGCATCAAGCTCAGCTCCGAGCTCGTCTACAGTGGAAACTCGCAGGACCTCTCGAACAACCTGTTCGGCACGTTCCAGTTCAATTCCCTCGCGGACCTCGAGGCGGGACTGCCGGCGTCGTTCACCCGGACCCTGGCGGCACGGCAGCGCTCCACGGGTCAGGTCACGGGCTCGATGGCGCTTGGCGATTCCTACCGGCGCACCCAGGATCTGCAGATCCAGTACGGCGTGCGCCTGGATGCGAGCAGGTACACCACGACGCCAGGCTTCAATTCACTCGTCGACACGCAATTCGGTCGGCGCAACAATCAGGTGCCTGCACCAATTCTCGTCAGCCCGCGCGTTGGTTTCTCATACACGCTCGGCTCCGCGAACGAGATTTCCGCGTTCTTCGGTGCGGCGAGAACGCCGCGTGCCGTCGTTCGTGGCGGCATCGGTGTCTTCGCGAGCAACCTGAACGCCGGATCCCTCGGCTCCGCGCTCGATAACACCGGACTCGCATCCGGCACGCAGCAGATCGTGTGTACAGGGCCGGCGGTACCAACGCCCGACTGGACCATGTACACGACGACTCTTTCGGGAATTCCAACGCAGTGCGCCGGCGGATCGGCGGGGACGGTCTTCTCCAATTCCTCGCCCTCGGTCACGCTCTTCGCGTCGGATTTCAAGCCCGCACGTTCCGTGCGTTCGAACCTGTCGTGGAGCGGCACGGTGCTCGATGCGCGCTACGCGCTGAGCACGGAAGCCACGTACTCGCTCAACCTGAACCAGCAGCGCTCCCTCGACCTCAACTTTGCGCCCATCACGCGGTTCTCGCTCGAGGATGGGCGTCCGGTGTACGCATTGCCGTCGAGCATCGTGCCGGCGACCGGAAGCATCGCGTCGCGCGATGCGCGCGTGTCGCAATCGTTCAATCGCGTCAACGAGCTGCGCTCCGATCTTCAGAGTCGCACCGGCCAGATGATGGTGCGCCTGTCTCCGATCAGCCGCGTTCAGAATCAGTTCGGCTGGAGCCTGGCGTACACGTACTCGAACATCCGCGAGCAATACTCGGGCTTCACCAACACCGCATCCAACCCGCTCCTGGTGGAGTGGGCGAGTTCGTCGCAGGGGCCGCATCAGCTCACCTACAACCTGCGCTACAGCCTCTTCGGCGCGGTGCACCTGAACTGGAATGGCAGCTTCCGCTCAGGAAACCACTACACGCCGATGATTGCGGGCGACGTCAATGGCGACGGCGCGTCGAATGACCGAGCGTTCATTGGCGATCCTTCCACACTCACCGACCCCGTGGCGGCCGCGACGCTCCGCAACCTCATCGCGGGCTCGCCCTGCCTGGCGTCGCAGGCCGGTCATATTGCCGAGCGCAACTCGTGCACGGCGCCGTGGAGCTCGACGGCGTCGCTTCAGGTCACGCTCGATCGCGCGAAGTTCCACATGCCGCAGCGCGCGAACGTTTCCTTCTCGCTCTCCAATCCCATTGGCGCGGCCGATCTCCTCGTGAATGGCCCCAACAATATCAAGGGCTGGGGCATGCAGGTCTCGCCCGACCCTGCGCTCTTCTATGTCCGCGGATTCGATCCGTCCACCAATCGCTACAAGTACGAAGTCAACCAGCGTTTTGGCGCCACGAGTCCGCAGTTGATCTCGTTTCGCACACCCGTTGTGCTCACGGTTTCCGTGCGACTCGACCTCGGCGCCACTCGCGAGTGGCAGCGCCTCGAGCAGTCGCTCGATGCCGGCCGCAGTCTTCCTGGTGCGCGACAGAACGAAAACGCGTTCCGGCAGCAGGCGTCCGCGGGGCTGCAGAATCCCATGGCCACCATCATGCGCCAGCAGGACTCGCTCGACCTCAGCGCCATGCAGGCGGACAGCATTGCATCGATGAACCGCGACTACCTGTATCGCGTGGACTCGCTCTGGACGCCAGTGGCGCAGTGGTTTGCGGCGCTCCCGGCTTCGTATGATTCGCGCGACGTCTACAACCGCTATATCGGCGCGCGGCACGCACATGTCGACATGCTGATGGCGATGGGACGGGCGATCCAGGACCTCCTTACGCCTGCGCAGAAGCGCATGCTGCCGGCGCAGGTGCTCACGACACTCGATCCGCTCTATCTCCAATCCATTCGCAACGGCACCGGCCTGTATGTCGGTGGCGGAACCGGTGGTGGCGGAGGTGGAGGTGGACGGGGTGGCGGCGGCGGCGGTGGTCAACGGCGAGGATTCTGATCAAATGACGGCGACTTCGAGAATCAGTTGCACGTTTGCGGTGATTGCGCTGGCAACGGCGACCTCCGCGCACGCGCAGAACACACCTCCCGTTGCGCAGCGCGCGCCGGCACCGGTACCCACGCTGGGCGTGGGGCCGGCGATTCGCCGGATCTCCACCGCGTCCGCCGTGTCTACCGAGCAGCTCGGATCCATCACGAGCGTGCTTCAGCTGTCCGACGGTCGTGTGCTCCTCAACGACGGCACGCGCCGCCGTCTCCTCATGCTCGACACATCGCTGAAGCTGACGAAAGTGGTGCTCGACTCGCTCAGCCAGACGAGGAACTACTACGGCACGCGTGCCGGTGGCCTCCTCCACTATCGTGGCGACACCACGATCTTCGTCGACGCCTCGGCGTTTGCCATGGTCCTGCTCGACAAGGACGGCAAGATCGCGCGCGTCCGCTCGCTGCCGCGCGTGCAGGACGCGAACGCGCTCGCCGGCTTCAGCGGCTATCCCGGCGTGGATGCCAGCGGCCGGATCGTCTACCGCATCAACGCACAGGCAGAGCGGCCGAAAGTCGCACCTCCGGCTGGACAGCCATGGATCCCGATCCCGCCCGACTCCGCGTTCATCGTTGGAATCGCGATGGATACGCGCAAGGTCGACACGCTCGGGGTGGTCCGCATCCCCAAGGAACGGAACAACGTTCGCCTCTCGCCGACGGGAGGCTTCAGCTTCACGCAGGTCACCAATCCACTCCCTGCCACGGATGACTGGGCCGTACTCCCCGACGGCGTGATCGCGTTCGTCCGTTCGCGCGACTATCGCGTCGAGTATCGCGACGTCGACGGAAAGATCACGTCCTCGGCGAAGCTTCCGTATCCGTGGACGCACCTCAACGACTCCACCAAGCAGATCCTCGTGGATTCGGTGCGGGACGTTCAGATGCGCCGCGCGATGGGCGGATACCTGCAGCAGCTCGTCCGATGGGTGAACCAGTACGGCAAGGCGTATCCCGATTCCCTGAACATTCCGTCGGGCTACGCGCTTCCGCAGGGAATGCAGCGCGACTGGCGGCTTCCATCTGGTGTGTCCTTCCCGGCCAATTACGTCTACGCATGCGCTGCGGGTGAGGAGCCGACGATGATCGCCGGTGCGCCGATTCCCCGTGACTCTCTGCTCCAGGCCGAGGGGCGCGGCGGGAGAGGCTTCGCGAACGCCGACCGCGGTGGCGGCGCTGGCGGACGCGGCGACGCTGGTGGCCGCGGATTTCCCGGCGGCGGCTTTCCGGGGCGCGGTGGTCAGCAAGCTGCCGACTCGCTGGCGGCACCGGGCGCGTCGTCAGGAAGGCCGTCGTGCATCCCGACTCCGGTCGTCGTCACCGGCGGAAACGCGCCTGCCATGCCGCAGCTCAGTACATCTGGCGTGATGGATCCGCGCGACCTACCCGACTACAAGCCGCCATTCGCCGAGCGTGCGGTGCGCGCGGATGGCGACGGGAATCTTTGGGTGCGGATCAATACGCCGACGCCACTCCCCGGTGGACCGATCTTCGACATCATCAGCCGCAAGGGTGAGCTCGTGGATCGCATCCAGATTCCGGTGGGGTACAACCTGGTCGGATTTGGTGCGGGGAGGATCGTGTACCTGTCGGTGCGCGATGCCACTGGTGTTCACCTGGCGCGTGTCGTGCTGCGATAAAGTCATCCGTCATCCGTCCTTCGTTCTTCGTCGCGCGCTTTCCCCCCCGTCATCCGGGATTCGTTGTCCGTGATCCGTGCGTCGTTCGTGATCAGGGCGGGGTGGTAGGACAGGGTCCCGGCGCGAACGGGATTCGAGGGTGAGCACCTTTATCCGCAGGCCCCACGTCATTTTTCGCACGTTGCAAACCTGCGTCGCCAGACTCTCTCGCTCGTGGGAGCGTATCAACGCGTAGCCATGCGATCGCTCTATCTGGCTCTCGAGCTCGGACGACGACTTTATGGCCATATCGAGGTAGCGCGCGAACTCGGCATTCGTCGCTGCACCGCAGCCTTCGGCGATGTTGTCGGCAATCGACTCCGCTGAGCGTCCCATCTGATTCCGAAGCGACCCGTGGTCAGCCTTCGAAAAACGAGTCGTGAGACGCTTGACGGCGATTGCGAGACTGTTCGCCTCGTTCCAGACGCGGAGATTGTGGAAGTTTTGCATAACGGAACGTCGCCGCTCTGAGGCGAGTCCCCATCACCACTAAACTGCCACGACCATCATTCGCGCTCAGTGCCTAGTATCACGATTGACGGACTACGAGCACGGAGCACGGACTACGAGCACGGACTACGAGCACGGACTACGAAGCACGGACTACGGGTAGGAACACGCGCGACGGAAAACGAAGGACGGATGACGGGTCGTAGTGGCCGTCCACTTATCGCCTTTGACGATCGGAAAACGGCCGGCGTCGATGTCGACGCCGGCCGTTCACATCACATGCCAGAGCAGAACTACTTCCGGACTGCGTCCTTCTTCCGTCCGACGCCCGCTGCATAGTCCAGCGACCCGTCGTACGCACGCTCGCCGTACCCCGTGTAGATCTGCCGGGGACGCGCGATCTTCTGCTCCTTGTCGTTCAACATCTCCTCCCACTGCGCCAGCCAGCCGGCCGTGCGCGCCACGGCGAACAGCACCGTGAAGAAATCCGTGGGGAACGCCATCGAGCGGTAGATCAATCCGGTGTAGAAATCCACGTTCGGGTAGAGCTTGCGCGAGACGAAGTAGTCGTCGGACAGCGCGATGCGCTCGAGCTCCAGCGCAATCTCTAGGTCCTTGTCCACACCGACGACCTTGAACACGTCGTCGGCGAGCTTCTTCACGATGCGCGCGCGCGGATCGTAGCTCTTGTACACGCGGTGGCCGAAGCCCATCAGCTTGTTGCCCTTGCCGCCCTTCACACCCTCGATGAAGGCCGGGACGTTCTTGACGTCGCCGATCTCCTTGATCATGTGCAGCACCTGCTCATTCGCTCCGCCGTGCAGCGGGCCGTAGAGCGCCGCAATGCCGGCCGCGATGGCCGAGAAGGGATCGACGTGCGAACTGCCGACGGCGCGGACGGCGCTGGTGGAGCAGTTCTGCTCGTGGTCGGCGTGGAGGATGAACAGCACCTCGAGCGCCTTCACGAAGATCGGGTTGCCCTCGTACTTCGGCTCCGTCATGCGCGCGACCATCGAGAGGAAGTTCTCGACATAGCCGAGGTCGTTGTCCGGGTAGATGAAGGGAAGTCCCTTCACGTGGCGGAAGCAGAAGGCGGCAAGCGTGGGCAGCTTGGCGAGGAGACGCACGATGCTGATGTCGCGCTCTGCCGGATCCTGGATGTTCTTCGCCGACGGATAGAAGCTCGAGAGCGCGGCCACGGAACTGCACAGCATCGACATCGGATGCGCGTCGTAGCGAAAGCCCTGCAGGAACGTCTTGATGTTCTCGTGGACGTAGGTGTGGTACGTGATCTGGTGCGTCCACTGGTCGTACTGCGGCTGCGTGGGCAGCTCGCCATTGCGCAGCAGCCACGCCACCTCGAGAAAACTCGCCTTTTCGGCGAGCTGTTCGATGGGATAGCCGCGATAGCGAAGGATGCCCTTGTCGCCGTCGATGAACGTGATGGCGCTCTTGCACGACGCCGTGTTCATGAACGCCGGGTCGTAGGTCATGAGGCCGAACTCGTCCGGCTTGACCTTGATCGGGCGAAGGTCCATCGCGCGGATGGCGGTATCACCTTCCGTGGCTGGCGGCATGATCGGGACGGAGTAGCTCGTCCCGGTGCGCGTATCCTTGATCTCGAGCGCGCCGCTCTCGGATGCGCCCGCTGCGTTCGACTCCGTCTTGCTCATGACCACGTTCTCCCTGGGAATGCGCCACCAGCACCGGCAGGGCGCCTGCCCCACCCAAGCCCGAAATGTATCCCGATGCGGAGCGTCGCGACATTGCGCCATCTTGCGACCGTGAAGGTCGCGATCGGTTATCCTTTCCGCTGGCCGGTGGTTCCACAGCCGACATCGAACCCGCACTCCCCTGCTGCTCCCGAATTCGCCGCACGTCGTCATCCCCGTCGGCCGCCTGATCTTTGTCGCCGCGGCAGCGTTCGTCGCCGGCATCATGAACGCCATCGCCGGTGGCGGCACGCTCCTCACCTTCCCCGCGCTCGTGGCGGCGGGAATGCCGCCGCTCGTCGCGAATGCAACGAGCACGGTTGCATTGGTACCCGGCGCACTCACCAGCATGCTCGGCTACCGGAGCGAGCTGGCCGGCGCGCGAAAGTGGGCGTTGTCCCTCACGCTGCCATCACTGATTGGCGGCGGACTTGGTGCGTGGCTGCTGCTCCACACACCCGGTGCCACCTTCGACCACGTCGTGCCATGGCTGGTCCTCGGCGCGACGGCGCTATTCGTCGTGCAGCGTCCGCTGCTGGCGTGGGTGCGCCGTCATCACACCACAGTGCTCGACGACGCGGCGCTCACGCTCGCTGGCCCGACGACGGCGCTGCTCATGTGGCAGTTCATGATCGGTATCTATGGCGGCTATTTCGGGGCTGGCGTCGGGATCCTCATGCTGGCTGCCCTTGGCTTCATGGGATTCACGAATCTCCACCGCATGAATGGCCTCAAGAACTGGGGCGGGTTCTGCATGAACATGGTCGCGTCAGCCAGCTTCGCGCTCAGCGGGATCGTGGACTGGCCCGTCGCCCTGATCATGCTCGTTGGCTCGATGTCCGGCGGGTACCTCGGCTCGAAGGCAGCGCAGCGCGTGCCTCAGCAATTGATCCGCGCCACGGTCGCCGTCATCGGCACGGTGAGCGGGCTCTGGCTGCTCTTGCGGACCTAGCTCACCCCTTCATTCCGGCGGCGTGGATGATCTTCCACTCCTGCTCCGTCACCGGCTGAACGCTGAGCCGACTGCCCTTCTGGAGGAGCGTCATCTTCTCGAGCCCCTTCATGGTGCGCAGCTCTGCGAGCGTGATCGGACGCGTGAGTTTCTCCACGGCCTTGAGGTCCACCATGTACCACGATGGCGCGTCGGCCTTGCTCTTCGGGTCGAAGTGCGAGTCCTTCGGGTCGAGCGCGGTGGGGTCCGGATATCCCTCGCGCACCACTTCCGCGATGCCGGCGATCTCCGTGGGATCAGCGCTCGAGTGATAGAAGAAGACGAGATCGCCCTTCTTCATGTCGTCGCGCATCGTGTTTCGCGCTTGATAGTTTCGGACGCCGTCCCAGTGGGTCGTCCTCTTCGGTCGAGCGAGCAGGTCGTCGAAGGAGAAGACGTCGGGCTCCGACTTCACGAGCCAGTAACGGCGAGGCGCGGCAGATTTTGAGGGCATGGGCGGAAGTTGAGGACGCAGGAATCTAGATTGTGACCCGAGCGTACTTGAAGCGCCGCCGTCCCGCCAGCAGCTTTGCCGCATGAACGCTGCGCTCTCCCTGATTGCGTCCGTGCCGGCCATCGCGCGCACTGTGCTGCTCGCGGGCGGTGTCGTGTTCGCCGCGGTGGCGGCTGCCGATTGGGCCACGCGCACGCGGCGCATCAATCCGTTCAGCAGCGTCGCGCGATTCCTCCGCTCCAACGTTGACCCTCGCCTCGCCGGCGTCGAGCGACAGGTACTTCGCGCAGGAGGTCACGCGTCGGCTACGCCGCTGTGGGCGCTCGTAGCGTACGTGATCGTCGCGCTGCTCATCATGGCGGCATTCGACATGCTGTTGAGCCTGCTGGGACAGGCGTTCGCGGCCACATCGATGGGTGTCGGTGGAATGCTGCGACTGCTGGTGCACTGGACATTCGCCGTGTTGCGCCTCGCCCTGCTGGTCCGCGTACTCGGCTCGTGGTTTCCTCGTGCGGCGGCGAGCCCCTGGCTGAGATGGTCGTATGGGGCCACCGAATGGATGCTGCGTCCATTGCGGAGCGTGATTCCGTCGCTTGGCATGATCGACATCACGCCGATCATCGCGTATTTCGCGCTTTCGATCCTCGAGGGATTGATCACCTGAGCCGATACTCATTGTCGGACGGCACCGAAGCTGCGGTTGCTCGCCCCGAGTACGAGCGCGGCGCCTGCTTCGCTCGTTCGACGCCGCATTGCGTCGCGAGACCATTCAAGAGGAACTCCTCACAACGATGACGTATGTGATGCTCGTAGGAACCGACGTCGCCCTGCTGGAGGGACTGGCGCAGTCACTGGCCGGGCTCGGCCATCGGCCCGCCGTCACGACATCGCTGAGCGACGCGCGAGAGCTCGCCGCCAGTCTGCCGCCCCTCGTCCTGGTGATCGACCGGGCGCTGGCGAGCAGCGCGGGGGCGGAGCTTCTGGCCGTGCCCATTGCCGCGGGCGGTGCAAGGCTGCTCTATCGGTCGGCGGCGATGCTGCCCGCACCGCTGCTCCCCGCGCTCCAGCGAGCCGTGCTCGCCGAGCTCACGCTTCCATTGGAGCGTCATCGCCTCGCGGCGCTGGTGCAGTCGGTTGGCGACAGGGCGAAGACGACGGGGAAGGTGCCGAGGATCACACCACCCGACGTGCGGGCGCAGTAGAATCGGGAATCAGGTCCCTCGACTTCGTTCGGGACGACACCCTGAAATTTATCGTCCCGGCAGGAGTGCAGCAGCTCGTCCACGCTCGGAACGCTTGCCCGCGCGCTGTCCGGTTCACATGTTAGCCCATGAAATACGCCGAAGTGCAGAACTGCATCGGCGGCGCTTTCGTGTCGCCGGATGCCCCGACCCTGGACGTGTACGACCCGAGCAGTGGTGCTGTGCTCTCGCGCGTACCGCTCTCCTCCGCGCGTGACGTAGACGCCGCCGTCACCGCTGCCCACGCCGCCTTCCCCGCCTGGTCCACGACGCCGATCAAGGAGCGCGTGCAGGTGCTCTACCGTTACAAGGCGTTGCTCGAGCGCAACATCGACGAGCTCTCTGCCCTCGTCACCGAAGAGAACGGCAAGATCGCGAGTGAGGCGCGCGCCGAGGTCCTGAAGTCGGCTGAGTTGACGGAGTTTGCCTGCTCGCTGCCGCAGATCGTCACCGGCGAAGTGCTCGAGGTGAGCCGAGGCGTGGAGTGTCGCGTCGAGCGCTTTCCAGTGGGAGTCGTGGCGGCGATCACGCCGTTCAACTTCCCGAACATGGTGCCGAACTGGTCGATCCCCAATGCGATCGCCCTCGGCAACTGCATGATCCTGAAGCCGTCGGAACTGGTGCCGCTCTCGGCGCGCCGCATCGTGGAGTTGCTCGCCGAGGCGGGATTGCCGCCCGGTGTGCTGCAGGTGGTGCACGGAGGACGCGAAGTGGTCGAGGCGATCTGCGACGACCCCGGCATCGCTGCGGTGAGCTTCGTGGGCTCGACGAAGGTGGCGCAGATCGTCTACCGTCGCGCGACGTCGAACCTCAAGCGTTGCCTCGCGCTGGGCGGCGCCAAGAATCATCTCATCGTGATGCCCGATGCAGACCGCGAGATGACGGCGTCGAATGTCGTGGCGTCGATGT
Source organism: Gemmatimonadales bacterium (assembly GCA_038319955.1). Taxonomy (GTDB): domain Bacteria; phylum Gemmatimonadota; class Gemmatimonadetes; order Gemmatimonadales; family Gemmatimonadaceae; genus AG11. Next base: position 19,749 of record JBBQDT010000012.1, read on the forward strand.
CGGGATGTGCTGGGCAGCGCTGCATGGCGGCGAGCGTGATGGTCGCCGTGTCGGCGACCGACCACATCATCGCACGAATGGCCGAGGTGGCGTCGAAGATGGTGCCGGGCAAGGATGTGGGGCCGGTGATCTCGGCCGCATCGAAGGAGCGCATCACGCGCTACATCGACGAGGCGGTCGCGGCGGGTGCGACGCTCGTCGTCGACGGTCGCAACGCGGTGGTCAAGGGACGCGAAGACGGGTATTACATCGGGCCGACGATCCTCGACCACGTGACGCCGGACATGGCGATCGCGCGGGAGGAGGTGTTCGGTCCTGTGCTGGTGATCGTGCGCGCAAGGAATGTGGAAGAAGCGATCTCGATCGAGAATGCATCGCCGTACGGGAACGCGGCGTCCGTGTTCACGGAGAGCGGCGGCGTTGCGAAGTACGTGATGGAGCACGCGAGCGCGGGCATGGTCGGCGTGAACGTTGGCGTACCGGTTCCGCGCGAGCCGTTCTCGTTCGGCGGGTGGAATGATTCGAAGTTCGGTGTCGGTGACATCACCGGTCGCGGGTCGATCGAGTTCTGGACGCAGTCGAAGAAGATGACCACGAAGTGGAATAAGGAAGCAGGCGTCAACTGGATGAGCTGAGGAGGCTCGACCACAATGGCTGACCGTACCGTCACGTTCACGGGCATCACGTTCGAGAATCCCTTCCTGCTGTCGTCGGCGCCGCCGACGGAGTCGGAGAACAACATCCTCCGTGCCTTCGACGCTGGGTGGGGAGGCGTGGTTGTGAAGACGATCGGCCTTCACCCGGTGATGAATGTCGTCGGCGCGCGGACGAAGTTCTTCCGCACGAGCCCCGACGATAATCGCGTATCGATGAAGAAGGCGCCGGGTTCCGCGCTGCATGGTTCGTGGAACTGGGAATTGATCTCCGACAAGCCACTCGACTGGTGGATGCCGAAGATCCGGAAGATGAAGGAGGCGCATCCCACGAAGGTTGTGATCGCGTCGATCATGGCGGGCTCCGGCAGCGACAAGGAGCACCGGGCCTGGCAGACGCTCGCCGAGGGATGCCAGGATGCCGGCGCCGATGGACTCGAGCTCAACTTCTCGTGTCCGCACATGGACCGGAAAGACATGGGCTCGAACATCGGAAAGGACACGGTGCTGTGCTCGACCGTGACGGAAGCGGTGAAGGAAGTCGCGAACATTCCAGTGTGGACGAAGCTCACGCCAGCGACACAGGACATCGTGGAGGAAGCAGCGGCGTGCTTCCGAGGCGGCGCAGATGCGATCGTGTCATCGAACACGTTTCCATCGCTGCCGCTGATCGATCCGGAGACGCTGGAGTTCGAGATCAACGTGGACGGGCTGGTCTCGAGCGGTGGACTCGGCGGTCCGGCCATTCTGCCGATGTCGCTCGCGAACATGGCGAAGATGACGAAGGCATTTCCGGACAAGGCCTTCTCGGCGATTGGCGGCGTGTCGGATTTCTCGCAGGCGCTGTCGTACCTCCTTCTCGGTGCGGGCACGGTGCAGGTGTGCACGTCGGCGATGCTGGACAGCGCGATCGGGCCGAACGTCATCAAGCGGTTGAACGCGGGCCTCGATGCGTTTCTCGAACGCAATGCCGAGAGGGGCTGGAAGACGATCGAGGACTTCCGCGGTGCGCGACGCGATCGCGTCGTGCTGCAGTCCCAGATTCGCCGGCCGGAGGGGGACGGATATCAGGGCGGGTTCGAGCAGGTCGAGGGGTACGCGGCGCCGGATGCGGAGCTGTTGCCGTCCTGAAAAACTGCCATGACGCGGATGAACGCGGACAACAGCCGGATTTTCACGGATACGATTTTGCCACGATTCACCGGGACTGCCGCACAAAGAAGAGAAAGAACACTCTTTGATTTTTAACCGTGATGGGTCGGCGCGCAGGAAGTTGCCCGAGGCAGTCTCCGTGTAGATCCGGCAGTTCTTCGCGCCCAACCGCGTCAAGCCGTTTGTAGTTGACCTTCCGCGCTTTGCCGTGCTGCCAATGTGCACTTCACACCGGGACTTTCTATGACCACCACGGCGCCGCAACTCGAGCTCCCCCGCACCGATCATCAGCCGCGTCCCTACGATGGCCCGCCGAAGGACGAGCTCATCGCGATGCGGAAGCAGTACACGAACCCGGCGGTATACACGATCTACAAGGAGCCGCTGCTCATCGTCGAAGGGCACATGCAGTACCTCTACGACGAGACGGGCAAGCGGTATCTCGACTTCCTTGCCGGTATCGTGACGGTGTCGGTCGGCCATTGTCATCCGAAGTTCGTCGACCGCGTTACGCAGCAGGTGGGAACGCTGCAGCATGCGACGACCATCTATCTGCACCCGAACTTCCCGATGCTCGCCAAGAAGCTGGCGTCGAAGATGCCGCCGGGTCTCGACGTCACCTACTTCACGAACACGGGCAGCGAAGCGAACGATCTCGCGGTGCAGATGGCGCGGCTGTACACCGGCAACCGCGACGTCATCGCGCTTCGCAACGCGTATCACGGCGGCAGTCCGAGCGCGATGGGGCTCACGTCGCACAGCACCTGGAAGTATCCCGTCGGTGGCGACGGGAATGTGCATCACGCCATCAATCCCGATCCGTACCGCAGCCCGTTCAAGGGTACCCCTGAGGAAATTGCGTCGATGTCGGCGGCCGACATTCGCGATCTCATTCGTTTCTCCACACCAGGCAAGGTCGCGGCGTTTCTCGCCGAGCCGATGCAAGGGGTGGGCGGGGTGACGTATGGCGCGCCGAATTACCTGAAGGAGGCCTACGCGATCATCCGCGAGTACGGTGGTCTTTGTATCGCCGACGAAGTGCAGACAGGCTTCGGCCGCACGGGCGATCACTACTGGGGCTTCCAGAACTGGGATGTCGTGCCTGACTTCGTCACCATGGCGAAGGGACTCGGCAATGGTGCTCCGATCGGCGCGGTGACGACCCGCATGGAGATCGCCAAGCCGCTGGCGCAGCGCATCCACTTCAACACCTACGCGAACAATCCCGTCTCGATGGCTGCTGGGCTCGCGGTGCTCGACATCATCGAGGAGGACGGACTCCAGGAGAACTGCCGAGTGCTGGGGTCGCGGCTGAAGTCCGGCCTCGAGAAACTGCAGGGGTCGCACGCCCTGATCGGCGACGTCCGCGGCAAGGGGCTGATGCTCGGTCTCGAGTTGGTGAGCGACCGCGGCACGAAGGCGCCAGCGAAGCAGCAGACGCTCGACCTCATGGAGGCGCTGCGCGAGATGTCGATCCTCGTGGGCAAAGGTGGCCTCGACGGCAACGTCCTGCGAATCAAGCCGCCGATGTGCATCACGTCGGCGGACGTCGACTACGCGCTGGAGGCCCTCGATGTCGCGCTGACGCAGGTGTCGGGCGGCTAGGAGCAGCCGTTTCCCCTGCGCTGGTAGCGGGTTCACCCACCCTGGCCAGTCGAGTGACACGCGGGCCTCGGGCTTGCCATAGGGTGCGGCACGTCTTTGAACCCGAGGAATCGAATGAACTACGATACATCGCGCTGGCGCTTGCTGCCGTCAGCCCGCAGGCGTTCATGAGTCTCCCGAGCGATTCGCTTGGTGCGCTGCCCGGCGTCGAGGACGTATCTGCGGAAGCTGTCCGCCTCCTGAGCCAGCGAGGCGAGCTGGTGCTCAACGCGGTGGACGACGGCGTCTACTGTCTCGATGCGTCCGGTCGCACGACCTTCGTGAACGAAGCAGCTACGCGCATGCTTGGCTACACCCTGCGCGAGATGATGGGCAAGCCACAGCATGCGCTCATTCATCATCACTATCCCGACGGCTCGGAATTCCCCGAGGAAGCGTGCCCGATCTGGGGCTCGGTCAGCGAGGGGATCCACCAGCGGGTCGGAGGCGACGTCTTCTGGCGGAAGGACGGTACTGCGCTGCCCGTGGACTACACGAGCACGCCGATCAAGGAGGGGCGCCGCATCGTCGCCGTGGTGGTCACCTTTCGCGACGTCAGCGCGGAGCAGGAGGCGCGGCAGCAGCTCGAGCGGCTGGCAGCCGAACGCGCGGCGCGGCAGGAGGCGGAGCGCGGACGCCTCGCGCTCGAGGAAAGCGAGGAGCGGTTTCGGCTTGCGCTCGATGCCGGCCAGATGGGGACGTGGGAGTGGGACATCGCGGAGGGGCGCATCTACTGGTCGCCGCAGGAAGAGCGGATGTACGGGCTCGAGCCGGGCCACTTTTCCGGAACGCTCGAGGAATATGAGCAGCGTATCCATCCGGACGACCGGGCGGAAGCACTCAATCTCGTGCAGAGCGCACTGGCAGAACACGCGCAAACGCACCACGTCCGACATCGCATCGTCCGACCGAATGGTGAAATCCGATGGCTCGACTCGCATGGCCGGTTCATCTATTCGGACACCGGCGACCCCATCCGCCTGACAGGCGTCAGCACGGATGTGACGGAGCAGCAGCTCGCAGATGAGCGGGTCCGTGAACGCGATGCGCGCTTCCAGGCCCTCATCGCCGCAACGGGCCAGATCATCTGGACGAACACTCCGGAGGGCCGCATGACCGGCGAGGAGCCGGGCTGGAGCGGCTATACGGGCCAGAGCGCCGGCGAGTACGAGGGCTTCGGCTGGTCGGACGCCGTACATCCGGACGATCGCGAACCGACGGTGGCTGCCTGGAATGCGGCGGTGTCCGCTCGGCGGATGTTCGTGTTCGAGCATCGGGTGCGCCGCCACGACGGCGTGTACCGACGCTTTGCCATCCGGGCGGTGCCCGTGCTGGAGACCGATGGAACGATTCGCGAGTGGGTCGGCAGCCATACCGACGTGACCGAGCAGTCGGAAGCGGAGGAGGCGAGGGACCGCGCCCGCGCAGAGCTCGCGCTGGCGTTCGAGCAGGCGCCCGCGGGCATTGCCACGCTCGACGGCCCCAACCACATCGTGCGAACGGCCAATCCTGCCTTCCTGCGGCTCATCGGGCGTCGCGCCGTCATCGGCCGGCCCATCCGCGAGGCGTTTCCGGACCTCGAGGGCCAGCCGTTCTTCGACCTGCTGGATGGCGTCTTCCAGAATTGCCAGGCGTGGGTCGGTGAGCGCGTCACGGCGATGTACGACCGGCAAGGGAACGGCGTCCGCGAGGAGGCGACGTTCAATATCGTCTACCAGCCGCTCATTGCGTCCGATGGGCGGTGCACCGGCATTCTGGTGCACGCAGTCGAATTGACGTAGCGACGCCACGACGAAGGCGCGGCTGCGCTCGACCATTTCCCGTTCGAGGTATTCACGACTGGTTTATCAGCGACGGCAACACCGACGGAGCGGCTGAATCGGTCAGGCGTTGGGGGCTTGTGCTCGATGCGCGCGCCAGCTGTCGATGCTGAATGCGCGATTGGATGGCGAAAGGAGAACGAACGCGTTGACGGCGAGGATTGCGAGATAGATCCAGGGGCCTTCCGGTGTTCGTGCCTGCGCGACGAGAAGATTCGCGGCCTGGAGCACGCCGGCGAGGGCGCCGAATTTTGTCCACGCGCCGAGGAGGAGGGACAGGCCGATGAGGACCTCCGTGAGCAGGAGCAGCCAGCCGAAGAGATGAAAATGTGGAATGACGACCTGCTCGACGATGGTACCGTACAGGTTGATGGTGGGGTGGGCAACGCTTTCACGAAACGCGAACATCAACCCGCGCGGATCATGCAGCCCGAAATCAGGAGGCAGTTTCCAGTGCTGCTCATACAACCAATACGCACCCGCGGCTGAGCGGATCACCGCGAGACATGCGTCCAGCGGAGTGACTGCGCGTCTCATCGCTCCGCACCGTACAAGCGTCGTAACGTTCGTGCCGGCGTGCCGGCGCGATGCAGCAGTGTGAGCAGCCACACCGTTGCCAGCGTGCGGAGCCAGCCGCGATTCTCGTGGCGGCGCGCCGAGGTCGTTACACTCGCGTCCAGAAGCACAAGGCGCCCGTAACGGCGAAGGCGCCGGAGTATTTCGAGGTCCTCCATCACGCTCCATTCCGCAAAGCCACCAGCGCGCGCGAAGACATCGCGGCGGACGAACATTGCCTGATCCCCAAAGAAGGTGTTGAACAGGCGCGAGCGGATATTCACGCTGCGCGCGACGATGGATCCAATCCGCCCACCACTAGTGAATTGCAGTCGAAACGCACCGCCAACGACATCGGAGCGTGTCATGGCGTCGGAGATGGCACCCGCTGCACCGATGGGCACGACGGTGTCGGCGTGCAGGAACAGCAGCACGTCTCCCGTTGCCATGGCGGCGGCGGCGTTGAGCCCGGCACCGCGCGTTGTGGTTGGGGCTGTCACGGCAGCGTACTCGCGCGCGCGCTCCACAGTGCGGTCGGTACTCAGTCCGTCCGCCACGATCAGCTCATGCGGGGCAAGCGTGGCGATCACGTGCTGCAGGGTGGCGACGATGATCGCTTCCTCATTGAAGGTCGGAACGATTACCGACAGTGTCACGTTTCTCGTGATTCGCGTGTGCCAAGGTTGACGCCGCGTGCGCCGACAGGGATACTCGCGGGCGTCACGCCCTCGCACCCCACTCGAACGTGCCGGAGGAGACTTCGAAATGCAACCAGAGACCGCGATGAGCAGCGCGAGTCAGATCGCGCGCGAAGTGCTCGCTCCCGCCGCCGCCGACAACGACAAGAATGCCCGCTTTTCCAGTGAGGCGGTAGACGCCCTCGGAAAGGCGGGATTACTGGGATTGCTGCTGCCTGCCGATGTGGGAGGTCTGGGGCTCGGACCGCGTGCCTTTGCCGATGTCGTTGCAACGCTCGCTGAGGCCGACGCATCGGTGGCCATGGTCTTCCTGATGCATTCACTCGCCGCGGCCACGGTGGCTGCGGCGCCGCGATCGCCCGCGCTGGCGGACATCCTCGGGGCAATGGCGCGCGGAGAGCACCTGTCCACCCTGGCCTTCAGTGAAGCGGGCTCCCGCAGTCACTTCTGGGCGCCGGTGTCGCGCGCGGAACGGATGAACGGCTCAGGCGTGCGGCTTGGCGCGCGCAAGTCGTGGGTCACGAGCGCCGGTCATGCGCAGAGCTATGTGGCGTCCTCGTTGTCACCCACAGGAACGACGGCAACTGACTCGACGCTGTATCTGCTGTTGGCCGGTTCTGAGGGGTTGTCCGTCGCCGGCGCGTGGGACGGACTCGGATTGCGCGCGAACGCCTCGTCGCCCATGTCGCTGGAGGGATGCGTGGTGCCGAGCGAGATGCACCTGACCGACGACGGCGCAGGGTTTCAGGCGATGCTCAGTGTGGTCCTTCCCCTGTTCAATCTTGGGCAGGCGGCGGTGTCGCTGGGCCTCTGCCGCGCTGTGCTCGCGGCAACGACGAAGCATCTCGGCGCGGCAAAGTTCGAGCACATGGGCTCGATGTCGCTCGGTGAAGCACTTCCGACGTTGCGCGCGCAACTCGCCTCCATGCAGATAGACACCGACGGATTGGCCGCACGCATCGATGACGCGGTGCGGCATCTGGAGACGCCAGGCGACCTCACGATGTTGCGCGTGCTCGAGGTAAAGGCCGCCGCTGGCGACACGGCAATTGCCGTTACCGCTCAGGCAATGCGTGCGTGCGGCGGCGCCGCGTTTTCGAAGCACACGGGCATCGAACGCTCCTTCCGCGACGCGCAAGCCGGCGCTGTGATGGCCCCGACGAATGACGTGCTTCGCGAGCTCATCGGGCGCGCGCTGCTCGGTCTTCCCCTGTTTTCCTAGCCGGCCACTGCGAGGAGCGTGCACATGTCGCCACGAACGATCTGGCTTGGAGCTGTCGCGTACGACCCGAAAGTCGTTCCGATCTGGGAGGGAATGCGCCGCTACTTCCACGACGAGGCAGGCGTCGACGTCGAAGTCGTGCTGTTCCAGAGCTACGAAGCCCAGGTGCGCGCGCTGTTGGCGTCCGCCGGCGACGCCACGCCGCACATCGACATCGCCTGGAATACCAATCTCGCGTTTCTTCAGGCGCGCGAGTGGAGCGGCCAGGGCTGTCGTCCGCTCGCCATGCGCGACACGGATCTCGGATGGAAGACGCTGATCATTGCGCCGACCGGTGGAGCGGTTGCATCCCTCGCTGACCTCCGCGGGCGGGTGCTCGGCCTGGGCAGCAGGGACAGCGGACATGCCGCGATACTCCCCGTCCACTTTCTCGCGGCGGAGCAACTCGTTGAAGGCCGGGACTACCAGTCGCTGCGCATCAATAGCGACGTTGGAAAACATGGAGACACCGGCGCGAGCGAAGTCGAAGTACTGAAGGCGGTGCTCGACGGACGGATTGATGCCGGCGCTGTGGGAAGCCCGTTCTGGTCGGCCATGGTCGAGCAGCGACTCGTTCCCGCAGGTGCTGTGTCGGTGGTGTGGCAGTCGCCGGAGTACTCGCACTGCATGTTCACGGCGCGCGTTGGTCTCGAGGACGATCTCGCACGGCGCTTCACGGATGCGCTGCTCGGAATGAGCTTCGAGAATCCGGTTCACCGGCCCATCCTCGAAGCGGAGGGATTGCGGCGTTGGCTGTCGGCGGACGTGAGCGGCTACGGCTCACTCGACGCCGCGTGTCGCGCGCAGGGATTCTTCCAGCCGTCGGCGGAAGTGGCGAGCTAGGCGCAGTGGAAGACGGACGCGACGCGGTCTCCGTGTGCTTGCTCGCGCGCAAGGTGTGCGCGAACCGCCGCGAAGGCGTCGGCAAGGGGAAAGACGTCGCGCGTGACGAGCATGTCGTCGTCATCGGCGCCGACGGGGTGCCAATAGACGCCGTCGGCGGTCAACGTGATCTCGGGTACGAGATCGGTGCGCGACAAGGCCATGCCAGTTTGCGCCACGCCGCGCAGCGCGACGCGACGGATGACGCGATCCTGTTGCGCCACGCGTCCCTCGTCGAGAAACGCCGTGAAGCGTTCCGCATCGGCATCGTTGTCCACCGTACCCGCAAGACGCACGCGAAAGCCGAGCGAGCGAGCGATGTCGATGCCGCGAACCGCGCGCTGCCACGCCCCGGCACCGCGATGACGATCGTGCAGCGCGGCATCAGGACTATCGAGACTGATCTGAAGCGTCACACGGTCGCGAGGCAACCGCTCGAGCGCCGCGCGGCGCGGCCCATCGAACAGCATGCCGTTGGTCAGCAGCGTCAACGGCACCGCCTCCGCGAGCGTGTTCACCACGTCGGCGACGTCATTCAGGAGGAACGGCTCGCCCCCGGTCGCGAACAGCTCACGAACGCCGAGTGCGGGCGCCTCACGAGCAATGCGCCGCGCGCGCTCGATGCCCAGTTCTCGCCGCGACGTCGTTGGCGACGACCGCACGCAACAGTAGTCGCACTTGAGGTTGCAGTGAAAGTTCAGATACACCCAGAGTCGCTCGCCGAGTGGCCGCGCGTCATCGTCTCCGTGCGAGACGCTACCGTGTCGAATCACCCAGCGCGTGGCGCCTCCATCGGTTGTTTGCGCGACGATGGCGTGCCCGGTCAGGCGCGACCACGCGTCCAGGTCCGCCGCAACCGCCGAGGCGCGTGCGCTCGTCACGGCAATGAGGTCGCCGGGCGAGGTCTGACGAAGCACCGCCAGCAGGTCGAGCAGCAGGCCCGATGCAAACGTGCGGTGACCGGCCTCGACGAGGTGGCTTGCAGCGAGTGGGGTGTCGTACATTGGAGGTCGAATTGAACACTTCGTCGCGAGAACACAAGACGGAGGATGGAAAGTCCATCCTCGCAATCATGGCGAAGGCGCCGCGAGAGGGGCACGTCAAGACGCGGCTCGCCTCGGTGGGCTCGCCGGCGTTCGTGCTCGAACTCTACCGGGCATTCATCGAGGACTCCATCGAGCTCGGCCTTCGCGCTGGCGCCGGCGTCGTGATCGTGTGTCCATCTGATGACACCGACGAGATCACCGCGTGGGTGCCATCGACCATTCGCGTGGTGGCGCAGCGGGGCCGAGGGCTCGCCGATGCCTTGACGTCGACGTTTGAGATTCTCTGTGCGGCGTCGGACCGAGTCGTGGCGTTCAACGGCGACAGTCCGCACCTCTCGCCAGCGATGCTCGATGCTGCGTTCGCCGCGATCGTCGATCACGACGTGGTCGTCGGTCCCTGCGATGACGGAGGCTACTTCCTCGTCGGCGCGCGGAAGGCTCATCCTGAATTGTTCGCCCCGTCGGCTCTTGGCACAGGAGCGGCGCTCGCGTCGCTGCTCGCACAGGCGAGCCGCCTCAAGCTTTCGTGGCATCTCACGACATCACACTACGACGTGGACCTGCCCGCGGACGTCGCTCGTCTCGCCGAGGAGTTAAGAGCAACGCCGGAACTGGCGCCCCGGACGGCCAGGGCATTGAGCGGATGGGCGCCCGTCCGCGCCTGACGGCCGTGCAATGCGCTTGCAGGTTGCTGCGCTCGGGCTCCATACTCTTCACGGACAATCAACCGCGCCCGGACAATGAGATTCGACAAGGTCGTGAGAGGCGGGAACGTCGTGACGCCCGGCGGAACCTTCACCGGCGACATCGGCATCGTCGGCGAAAAGATTGCCGCACTCGGCGCCGGACTCGATACCGATGGCGCACAGGTCATCGACGCCACCGGCCACCACGTCATTCCCGGCGTGCTCGACGTCCACGTGCACCTCGAGCTGCCCTTCTGCGGCACCGTCTCCGCCGACGACTACCGCACCGGCACTCGCGCCGGCGCTCGCGGCGGCGTCACCACCGTCATCGACTTCGCCATTCCCTCGGCCGACGGCTCGCTCTCCGACGCCGCCGACACGTGGATGAAAAAGGCCGAGGGCAAGTCCCTCATCGATTACACGTTTCACATCTGCATCACGCGCTACAACGAGCACAAGGACCAGATCGCCGGGATGGTGAAGCGCGGCTTCACCACCTTCAAGGAGTTCATGATCTACGAGTCGGAAGGCTGGCAGTCCGACGATCGTGCGCTGTTCGGCACCCTGGAGAAGATGAAGGAGCACGGCGCCATGCTCCTGGTGCATGCGGAGTCGTCGCGGGTGCTCGACGAGTTGATCGCACGCAACCATACGCCCGCACTGATGAAGGAGCACGGCGCCGTCCTCCACGCGATGACGCGCCCGAACTTCATCGAGGCGGAGGCGATCCAGCGCGTCGTGCAATGGAGCGAAGCGACGGGCGGCCAACTCTACATCGTCCACATGTCCACCGCCGAGGGCGCCGACATCATTTCCCGTGCACAGTCCCGGGGCGTGCCGGTGCTCGCCGAGACATGCGTGCAGTATCTCGTGCTCGACGACTCGGTGTTCTCTCGCGAGGACGGGCATCTCTTCGCCTGCTGCCCCCAGCTCAAGAAGCCGGCGGACTCCGAGCGGCTGTGGAAGGGACTGAAGCACGGTGAGGTATCAGTCATCTCCACCGACACCTGTACCTTCACGCGCGAGCAGAAGGCGATGTGGGAAGGCGACTGGACGAAGATCCCGATGGGCATGCCGGGTCTCGAAACGCTGATGCCGTTGACGTACACCAAGGGCGTCCTCGAGGGAAAGCTCACGCTCGAGGAGATGTGCGCAAAGCTCAGCACCAATCCGGCGAAGATCATGGGCCTCGCACCGCGCAAGGGCGCGATCGCCATTGGCGCCGACGCGGACCTCGCGATCATCCACCCTACGCGCACACACACCGTGACGCCGGCGGAGATGGAGACGAACGCCGACTGGTCACCGTTCGAGGGATGGGAGCTCGCGGGGTTCTCGCGCACCACGCTCTCTCGCGGCGACGTGATCGTCGACGACTACACGGTCGTGGGCAAGGAAGGACGCGGGCAGTGGCTGCCGCGCACCACGGCCGGTCTCGCCGGCGCGCGCGCATGAAGCTGCAGCACGAGATCGACGCGGAGTCGTACACGGTGGATTTCGTCACGACCCAGGAAGATCTCTCGCACAGCCCGCTCTGGAACCCCGACCTCGCGCCGACGCCACTCGACCGGCGCACGTGGTCCACGTACAACATCGCGGCCCTGTGGATCGGGATGAGCGTCGTCATCACGACGTACACGCTCGCGTCGGGGATGATGACGCAGGGCATGACGTGGTGGCAGGCGATGGTCACGATCCTCCTCGGCAACACCATCGTGCTCATCCCCATGGTGCTCAACGCGCACGCCGGCACGAAGTACGGCATCTCGTTTCCTGTGCTCTGTCGCGCCGCGTTCGGGGTGAAGGGCGCCAACGTGCCCGCGGTGCTCCGCGCGATCGTGGCGTGTGGCTGGTTCGGCATCCAGACGTGGATCGCGGCGCTCGCACTCAACACGCTGTTCACGGCCGCGTGGCCCGGCTGGACCTCCGTGCCAGGCGGCCTTGCGATCGCGTTCGGGCTTTTCTGGTTTCTGCAGGTCGCGATCATCGCGGGCGGCATCGAAAGCATCAAGCATCTTGGCAGTGCCGCGGCACCGGTGCTCATCACGGGTAGCACGGTGCTGCTCATCTGGGGCATCAGGAATGGCGGTGGGCTCGGCCACATCCTCTCCGAATCGTCGCGGCTCCAGGGTGCGAGCGCGAAGCCGTTCTGGTCGATCTTTCCTCCGGCGCTCACGGCGGCGGTGGGCTATTGGGCGACGCTCAGCCTCAACATCCCCGACTTCACGCGGTATGCGCGGAGCCAGAAGTCGCAGATCACCGGTCAGGCGCTCGGCCTGCCGACGACGATGACGGCGTTCGCGTTCATCGGCGTCGCCGTCACGAGTGCGACGATCGTGATCTTCGGCAAGGCGGAGTGGGATCCCGTGGTGCTCGTGACGAAGATCGGCGGAACCGCCGTGATCATCTTCGCGGCGCTCGTCGTGCTCGCGGCGCAGTTACACACCAACATGGCGGCGAACGTCGTCTCGCCGTCGAACGATTTCTCGAACCTCAGCCCGAAGCGGATCAGCTACAAGCTCGGTGGCGTGATCACGGCGATCGTGGGCATCCTGATGATGCCGTGGAAACTCTACTCCGACGCCGGCGCGTACATCTTCACCTGGCTGATCGGCTATTCCAGCCTCATGGGCGCACTGGGCGGCATCCTCATCGCCGACTACTGGGTGCACCGGCATGAGCAACTCTCGTTGCCGGACCTGTTCAAGGTGAAGGGTCGATATTCGTACGGCGACGGCGTGAACTGGAAGGCGATGATCGCGCTCGTGGTGTCCGTGCTGCCCGTGCTCCCTGGCTTCCTGCACGCCGCAGCGACACCCGGCGGCAATGTCGCCAATCCGAGCGTCCTCGACCACCTCTACCAGTACGCGTGGTTCGTCACGTTCTTCCTGAGCTTCGTGATCTACCTGGTGCTCATGCGTGGCGAGACGGACAGTCTGTATGACGATCGTCGAGATTGGGATACGCGGGTTGGTCGCGCGTAGCGAAGAGCACTATCTGGTGACGTGATGTCGAGCGAGCTGCTCCATTTTAGACAACCGGGCGGACCGCCGAATTCGGGCGAGTTTCGCCACAACTGCCCAGCCGGAGATCCGTGATGTCCCCAATCGTCAAGTGCGGCCTCATTCAGGCATCGAACGCAATCGACACGAGTGAGCCGATTGAAAAGATCCGCCAGGCGAACATCGACAAGCACATGGCGCTGATCGACAAGGCCGGCGCGCAAGGCGTCCAGGTCCTCTGCATGCAGGAGATCTTCACCGGCCCGTACTTCTGCGCCGAGCAGACCCCGCGCTGGTACGACGCCACGGAGCAGATCCCGGACGGGCCGACGACAAAGCTCATGCAGGAGACGGCGAAGAAGTACGAGATGGTCATCCTCGTCCCGCTGTACGAGGTGGAATCCACCGGCGTCTATTACAACACCGCCGCCGTCATCGACGCCGACGGCACGTACCTCGGCAAGTATCGGAAGAATCACATCCCGCAGGTCGCACCGGGCTTCTGGGAGAAGTACTACTTCAAGCCGGGCAACCTCGGCTATCCGGTCTTTCAGACGCGCTATGCCAAGGTCGGCGTCTACATCTGCTACGACCGCCACTTTCCCGAAGGCGCACGCGAGCTCGGGCTCAACGGCGCGGAAATCGTCTTCAACCCCTCCGCGACGGTCGCGGGATTGTCGGAATACCTGTGGAAGCTCGAACAGCCGGCGCATGCGGTGGCAAACGGCTACTTCGTCGGTGCGATCAATCGTATCGGCACCGAAGCGCCGTGGAACATCGGCGAGTTCTACGGGCAGAGCTATTTCTGCGATCCGCGCGGCCAGATGCTCGCCGTCGCCTCGCGCGACAAGGATGAGCTGATCGTCGCGGACCTCGACCTCGACGTCATTCGCCAGGTGCGCAACACGTGGCAGTTCTTCCGCGACCGCCGTCCGGAGACATACGGCGGAATCTGCAAGCTGTGAGCGAACGTCCCACCTACGCTCGTTCGCTCGGGCTGTTCTCCAGCACCATGCTGGTGGTCGGAGGTATCATCGGCTCGGGCATCTTCATCAATCCATCCATCGTGGCCGCGCGCACCGGCTCGGCCGCGCTCACCATCGGCACGTGGTCGCTCGGCGCGGTGATCGCCCTGCTCGGTGCGTTCATCTTTGCGGAACTTGGCAGGCGGCGCCCGGAGGTCGGTGGCGGGTACGCGTACCTGCGCGACGCGTTCGGGCCACTCCCCGCATTTCTCTATGGCTGGGCACTGCTGCTCGCCATCGCCACCGGCGCGATTGCTGCCGTTGCCGTGACGTTCGCGAACTACTTCACCAGGCTGGCGGGGATGCCGCCGGAGAGCGTGAAGCCGCTCGCGCTCGGCGCCATCGCGCTGCTCTCGATCGTGAATGTGTTCGGCGTGAGACCCGGCGCGGCGACGCAGAACATCTTCACGCTGCTCAAGCTCGCCGCCCTCGGTGCGCTGCTCGTCGCCGCAACGTTCCTGCATCCGTCGGCCATGCCGATGCTGCCGCCCCCCATCGCGAGCGTTCCACTGCCGCATCCGTCCACGCTGCGCGACGTCTTCATCGTGTTGAGCACCGCGCTCGTGCCGGTGCTCTTCTCCTACGGCGGCTGGCAGCAGACGAATTTCGTCGCGGCCGAGATGCGCGACCCGGAGCGTACGCTGCCGCGTGCGCTCGTGCTGGGTGTGGTCATCGTCGTCGCGGTCTATCTCGGTGCCAACCTCGCGTACCTGCGCGGCCTCGGCGTCGACGGGCTGGCGGCGAGCAACGCGCCGGCAGCCGACCTCATGGCAATGGTCGCCGGCGAAGGCGGACGCCGACTGATCGCGGCGGGTATCGCGGCGTCCACCTTCGGGTTTCTCAACCTCGTGATCCTCGTGTCGCCGCGCGTCTACCAGGCCATGGCGACCGATGGATTGTTCTTCCGCGGCTTCGCCAGCCTGCATCCAAAGTTCCGCACGCCCGCACTGGCCATCGGCTTTCAGGCCATGGTGGCCGTAGTGCTCATCTATACGGGTGGCTACGGACAGCTGCTCGACTGGGTGGTCTTCGCCGACTGGATCTTCTTCGGCACCACCGCGCTCACGCTGGTGGTCTTCCGCCGTCGCGACGCCATTGCGGGCGTCACTGACTCCGGTTACCGCGCTCCGTTCTATCCGGTGAGCGTCGCGCTCTTCGTCGCTGCCGCGCTGTATGTGGTGTTCGGATCCATCGCCTCGAATCCGGCGAACGCCGTGCGCGGTCTGCTGCTGCTCGCCGCGGGAGTGCCGGTGTACCTCTTCTGGCGGTCGCGCTCGGCGCTGTCGAGCTGATCAGGCCTTCGGCACGACGGCGGCATCGAGCGCCTCGCGCACCTTCTGCGCGAGCTGGGTCGGCGTAAAGGGCTTCGCGAGAAAGGGGATCGCCGGATCCAGCAGGCCCTTGCGGATGATCTCCTCGGTGTGTCCCGACATGAACAACACGCGCAGCTTCGGGTTGCGCCGACGCAACTCCGCGACGAGGGTGGGACCGGGCATGCCGGGCATCATCACGTCCGACAACACGAGATCGACGTCGTTCGCGGCGGCGAGGGCGAGGGCGGTGGTTCCATCCGCCGCATCGAGGATCGTGTAGCCGTGTATCTCGAGCGCACGCCGTGCGACACGACGTACGGCCTCTTCGTCCTCGACGAGCAGGATGGTTTCGGTGCCACCCGCGCGGCTTGCGCCCGCAGGTACACTCTGGCTTGCGGCGTATTCCGCCCGCGGCAGGTACACGCTGAAGGTCGAGCCGCGCCCAGGCGCGCTGTTCACCCATACGTAGCCGCCGCTCTGCTTCACGATGCCGAACACAGTGGCGAGACCGAGTCCAGTCCCCTGACCCGCTTCCTTCGTCGTGAAGAACGGGTCGAAGATGCGCGCCTGGGTGGCCCGATCCATCCCTACCCCGTTGTCGGCGACATCGAGACGAACGTAGGGGCCGCGCATGTCCTGCACGCCCCACTGCGCGAACTCCGCCTCCAGCTGTGCATTCGACGTGCGGATGGTGACGACGCCGTCGTCGCGGTCGTGAATGGCGTCGCGCGCGTTGACGACGAGGTTGAGTATCACCTGCTCGATCTGTCCCGGATCGGCGAGCACCTGGCTGAGGTCGGGCGCGAGCTCGAGCTGCAGCTCGCCGTCGTCGCGCAGGAGCAGGCGCAGCATGCGATCGAGGTCGCGCACGCGCGCGTTGAGGTCGAGCGATTCGGGTCGCAACAACTGCCGTCGACTGAACGCGAGCAGCTGTGCCGTGAGCGCGGCTGCGCGATCGGCCGCCTTGTTGATCTCGCCGAGGAACTCGGACGCGCTGTCACTCTCGTCGAGCGTCATCTGGAGCAACGACGTGAAGCCCTTGATCGCCGTCAGCAGGTTGTTGAAATCGTGGGCGACGCCGCCCGCGAGCAGACCCACGGCTTCCATCTTCTGCGCCATGCGGAGCTGCATCTCGAGCTTCCGATGCGCCGTGACGTCGGAGACCATGGCGATGGCCCCGACCACTGCGCCCGCGCGGTCGCGCATCGGTGATGAAGAGATCTGTACGTCGAGGATCACACCATCCTTGCGTTGACGCCGCGCGGGAAACGCCTTGATTGAACCGCCCTTGCGCACCAAAGTACGGTTGCGGTCGTATCCCCCTCGCTCGTCGTCTGGGACGGTTGGCAATGGCTTTCCGACGATCTCCTCCGCCTTCCACAGAAACATCTTCTCGGCTTCGGGATTCCAGTGCAGCACGCTCGACGCGTCGTCGATGACGATCACCGCGAGCGGCGCTTCGTCGATGAGCAGGCGCAGCCGCGCGGACGTCATGCGCAGCTCGCTCTCCGATGCGGCACGCGCTTCGGCGGCCGTGCTGCGGGAGGTCGCGTCGCGATAGTAGATGAGGCAGCCACACTCCATCGGCGACACGTCCACCTCGATCCAGTACGCGCCGTACGAGCCGCGCGTCGTGAAGTGCGTCGGCACGTGGTCGCGGCACGCCTGCTCCACCGCAACCCGTGCCGGCGTCGTGGCGGAATAGCCAAGCAGGTCCCAGAGGCTGTTGCCGGGGAACGTGTCCGGGTCGATGCCCACCGCTTCCTGGTCGCGCCGCGCTACCAGATTGAGGAAACCCACGTGCATCTCGTCGTCGACGAAGATGCAGCCGTCTCGAACGTGCTCGAGGAGGGGCGCAAGGTTGAGCGCGATGTCGCCAAAGGTCCTGGGCGACCGCTTCTCGCCTTCATCTGGAGCGGTGTGGTGCATGGGTGGGAGTATCGGACGAAGGGCGCCATTCAGCCACGGTGTGCTTGCCCTGCACCGGGTGACTGGGTATTTATAGCAGGACAAGCACAACTGTTAGTCGTGGCGATTTCCAGCAAATTGCGGCCACGTTAATCCTCTGCTAAAGCGCGAGCTCTCACGCCGTCGCGTTTGAGCTCCTTTTTATGCTGGTGCACGCATGATCGATCGACCGCCTCCTCCTGAAGCCGCCTCGCACCCGTACCTGCTCGCGCTGAAGGACCGCGTCCTGGTGTACGACGGCGCGATGGGAACGAACATCCAGCGCCATAACCCGACCCCGGACGACTTTGGCGGTAAGGCGCTCGAAGGCTGTAACGACAACCTCGTGCTCACCCGGCCGGATATCATCCAGTCGATCCACGAGTCGTTCCTCGCCGTTGGATGCGACGTCGTCGAGACCTGCACCTTCCAGAGCACGCCGCACCGCCTGAAGGAGTGGGGACTCGAGGAGAAGACACGAGAGCTCAACGTCCAGGCCGCCAGGCTTGCCCGCGCAGCGTGCGACAAGTACTCCACCCCCGAGCGTCCGAGGTTCGTCGCCGGATCCATCGGCCCCACCGGCATGCTGCCCTCGAGCAGCGACCCCGCGCTCGGCAACATCACCTTCGAGGCGCTGGCCGAAACGTATTACTGGCAGGCGAAGTACCTGGTGGAGGGCGGCGTCGACGTCCTGCTCGTCGAGACGGCGCAGGATATTCTCGAAGTGAAGGCCGCGCTCACTGGCTTCGAGCGGCTGTTCGCCGAACTCGGGCGGCGTGTTCCAGTGCAGGCGCAGATCACCCTCGACACGAGCGGGCGCATGCTGCTGGGCACCGATATCGCCAGCGCCATCGCGACGCTCGAGGCAATGCGAGTGGATGTGATCGGGCTCAACTGCTCGACGGGTCCGGAGCACATGCGCGAGCCGATTCGGTACATGACGGAGCATGCGTCGCTCCCCATCTCGGTCATCCCGAATGCGGGCCTGCCGCTCAACACCGGAACGGGCGAGGCGATCTATCCGCTCGAGCCGCTGCCGATGGCGGGGATGCTCAAGGAGTTCGTGGAGCAGTTCGGCGTTCGCATCGTCGGTGGCTGCTACGGCACGACGCCGGAGCACATGTCGTCGATCGTGACGGCTGTGCGCGATGCAACGCCCGCGACGTTGCCGCACCATGGGCAAGAGGCGCTCGTGTCCTCCGCCATGCGTGCGACGACGCTGCGCCAAGAGCCCGCGCCGCTGCTCGTCGGTGAGCGCGTCAACTCGCAGGGCTCACGCAAGGTGAAGCGCCTGCTGCTCGCCGACGACTACGAGGGCATCCTCGAGGTCGCGCGCGCGCAGCAGGACTCGGGCGCACACGTACTGGATATCTGCGTTGCGCTCACCGAGCGTGGCGACGAAGCGGAGCAGATGTCGAAGCTGGTGAAGCTGTTGTCGATGAGCGTCGAGACGCCGCTCATGATCGACAGCACCGAGCGCGCCGTCGTGGAGGCGGCGCTCGAGCACGTGCCCGGCCGCGCCATCATCAACTCCATCAACATGGAGAATGGTCGCAAGCGCATCGACGACATCGTGCCGCTGGCAAAGAAGCACGGCGCCGCCCTCGTCGCCCTGACGATCGATCCGGTCGGCATGGCAAAGACGCGCGAGCGAAAGCTCGAGGTGGCGAAAGCCATCTACGATATCGTCGTGGGCGAATACGGCATGCGTGCCGAGGACCCGATCTACGATGCGCTGACATTCACGCTCGCCACGGGTGATCCGGAGTGGATCGACAGCGCGCACGAGACGATCGAAGGGATCCGCCTCATCAAGCGTGAGCTACCGGGCGTCTTCACCATCCTCGGCGTCTCCAACGTGAGCTTTGGGCTGGATCCAGTCGCGCGCTACGTGCTGAACTCGGTATTCCTGCATCACTGTGTCGAGGCAGGTCTCGATGCGGCGATCGTGAACCCGGCGCACATCACGCCGTACGCGGAGATCAGCGAAGAGCAGCGCGCACTGGCCAACGATCTGGTGTTCAACAAGCGACTCGACGCGCTCTCACGGTTCATCGAAGGCTTCGCGACAGCGGAACAGAAGGACGCACGCCAGGAGAAGGAAGACCCGACCGTTGGCATGACGCCGGCGCAGAAGGTCCACTGGATGGTCCTCCATCGGAAGAAGGAAGGCATCGAGGACGCGCTCGACGCGGCCGGCGTGCGCGAGGAGCCGGTGCGCGTGCTGAACGAAGTGCTGCTGCCCGCGATGAAGGAGGTCGGTGACAAGTTCGGCGCCGGCGAGCTCATTCTCCCCTTCGTGCTCCAGAGTGCCGAGGTGATGAAGAAGGCGGTGAAGCATCTCGAGAGCTTCCTCGAGAAGGCTGAAGGCTATACGAAGGGAAAGGTCGTGCTGGCCACCGTCTACGGCGACGTGCACGACATCGGCAAGTCGCTGGTCAACACGATCCTCTCGAACAACGGGTACACGGTGTTCGACCTGGGCAAGCAGGTGCCGGTGAACACGATCATCGAGAAGGCGCTGGAAGTCGGCGCCGATGCGATCGGGTTGTCGGCGCTGCTCGTGAGCACGAGCAAGCAGATGCCCCTCTGCGTGCAGGAGCTGGACAAGCGCGGCATCCAGATCCCCGTGCTCATTGGTGGCGCGGCGATCAATCGTCGCTTCGGTCGGCGCGCGCTGTTCGTCGAGCCCGAGCGCGCGTACGAGTCGGGCGTGTTCTACTGCAAGGATGCGTTCGAGGGCCTGGAGACGATGGACGCCCTGCAGGACGAGGCTCGACGGTCTGATACGATCGACAAGCTCTTGTCCGACGCGCGCAGCGACGCCTTCCTGCACAGCAACGTCGGCAAGGACGTCCGCAGCGGCATCGAGGGAGGCCAGCGCAGCGACGTCTCGCACGACCACGCCATCCCCGCGGCGCCGTTCTGGGGCGCCAGGGTCCTCGAGGACATTCCGCTCGACGAGGTGTTCGCGCTGCTCGACAAGGACGAACTGTTCCGCCTCCAGTGGGGAGGGCGCGGCTCGGGCCCCGAATTCGATGCGGTCGTGAAGGAGCAGTTCGAGCCCACGCTGAAGCGCCTCGAGGGAGAGGCGCGCGAAGGTGGCTGGGTCAAGCCGAAGGCGGTGTACGGATACTTCCCCGTGCAGAGCCTCGGCAATGACGTCCTGGTGTACGAGCCCGAACCGTACGCGAAGGACGGCACGCTGGTGGAGAAGGCGCGCTTCCACTTTCCTCGCCAGGAAGGTCGCGAGCGACTCTGCATCGCGGACTATTTCCGCGCGACGACGAGTGGCGACATCGACGTCATCGCATTCCAGATCGTGACGGTCGGCGACGATGCCACCCGGCGGTTCGAGGAGCTGCAGGCGGCCGGTGAATACAGCGAGGCGTTCTACGCGCACGGTCTGGCCGTGGAGTCCGCGGAAGCCGTGGCCGAGTGGCTGCATCGTCGCATTCGTCGCGAGCTGGGCATCCCGGGCGGTCGCGGGAAGCGCTATTCGTGGGGCTATGGCGCGTGCCCGGATCTCGAGGATCATGCGCAGCTGTTCAAGCTGCTGCCGGCGGCTGAGGCACTCGGCATGGAGCTGACATCGGCGTATCAGCTGATTCCGGAGCAGAGCACGGCGGCCGTGATCGTCCACCATCCGCAGTCGAAGTACTACGCGGTGCGGACGGCGGCGGAAGCGGCGGTGTGAGGAACGCGGCAAAGTAGTTCAGTATTACAGCCAGCTTTTGTCTCTGCACCCTGCACGCTTACCTCTGCACTCTCACTGATGTCTTCACCCGCGCTACAGAGACTCGTCGACCCGGAATCCCTCGTGCTGTTCGACGGGGCGATGGGGACGATGCTGTACGCCAAGGGCGTATTCATCAACCAGTGCTACGATGAGCTGAACGTCCGGGCGCCGGATCTCGTGCGCGACGTGCACCGTGCGTACGTGAAAGCCGGCGCCGAGGTGCTCGAGACGAATTCGTTTGGCGCCAATCGGCTCAAGTTGGCCCAGTTCGGCCTGGCGACACAGACGCGTGAGCTCAACAAGCGCGCCGCGGAGCTCGCACGCGAAGCGGCCGAGGAAGGGCACGACGTGCTCGTCGCGGGCGCCGTTGGTCCGCTCGGGGTTCGACTCGAGCCGTACGGATCGACGTCGGCCGAGGAGGCGCAGGCAATCTTCCGCGAGCAGATGGAAGGCCTGAAGGCCGGCGGTGCCGACCTGTTCATCCTCGAGACGTTCAGCGACCTGCACGAGATCGGGCAGGCGATCCTCGCCGCGCGCGCCGTCGATCCCGCGATGCCGATCGTCGCGCAGATGACGATCGGCGCCGACGGCCACACACCGTACGGGGCAACGCCGGAAGACGTCGCGCGCGCGCTCGATCGCTTCGGCGCCGACGTCATCGGACTCAATTGCTCTGTCGGTCCGCAGACGATTCTCGAAGCCGTCGAGAAGATGGTGCCGGTCACACGGAAGAAGATCTCCGCGCAGCCGAACGCCGGCATGCCACGCGACGTCGGCGGACGCAGCATGTACATGGCGAGCGCCGAGTACATGGCGGAGTACGCGCGGCATCTCGTGCAGGCGGGCGCGAAGGTCGTCGGCGGCTGCTGCGGTACCACACCGGAGCACATCCACTCGATGTGCGTCGGCATCCGGCCCCTCAGCCCGCGCTTCTCGCGTACGGGTGGCTCGTCGCAGATCTCGCGAAGCGAAACGGCGGTGGAGCGCGAGAAGCCGCGCACCGCCGACGTACCGCCAATTCCCCTTGCCGAGCGTTCCCACTGGGGCGCGAAGATTTCCGGCGGACAGTTCGTGACGTCCGTGGAGATCGTGCCGCCGCGCGGTGTGGATGCATCGCGCATGCTCGCGGACGTGGGATTGCTGAAGAAGGCTGGCGTCGATGCCGTGAACGTGCCGGATGGTCCGCGCGCGCAGAGTCGCATGGGGGCGCTGTTGACGTCAGTGCTGATCGAGCAGCAGGTGGGCATCGAGACGGTGACGCACTACGCCTGCCGCGACCGCAACCTGCTCGGCATGCTGAGCGACCTGCTCGGCGCAGCGGCGGTGGGTATTCGCAACTTGCTGCTGATCACGGGCGATCCGCCGAAGATGGGTCCGTACCCGAGCGCCACGGCGGTGTTCGACATCGATGCGATCGGCCTGACGAACCTCGTGCGCAACTTGAATCATGGCCGCGATCCGGGCGACAACTCGATCGGCACGGGAACGCGATTCGTGATTGGCGTCGGCGTGAACCCCGCGCCGATCGATCTCGAGCACGAGCTCAAGCGGTTTGCATGGAAGGTGGAAGCGGGTGCAGAGTTCGCCGTGACGCAGCCGGTGTTCGACCCGTCGCAGCTCGAGAACTTTCTCCGTCGCACCGACGGTGCCCGCGTGCCGATCGTGGCGGGCATCTGGCCGCTGGTGAGCGTGCGCAACGCGGAGTTCCTCGCCAACGAGGTGCCTGGCGTCAGCGTGCCGACGTCCGTGATCGAGCGGATGCGAAAGGCGAGTGACAAGTCGAAG
>JBBQDT010000013.1:0-42241 GCA_038319955.1 Gemmatimonadales bacterium
GCCTTTGCCGAGCGAGGCACCGTCGCCGCGACGCTGGCAGATCGCGATCGCATCTCCAGCGACGACAACGTCGAGATCCACCTCGACACCTTCCACGAGCTCAATCGCGCCTTCGTCTTCATCGTCAACCCACTCGGCATCCAGGCGGACGGCACCAAGAGCGAGGGTGGCGGCTTCATCCCCGGCTCGAACGTCGGACCTGGCCAGAACGACCTGAGCGCCGACTTCCTCTGGCAGTCGCGCGGGCACGTCACCGACTGGGGCTACGAAGTGGAGGTGCGCATTCCCTTCAGCAGCCTGCGCTACCCGTCACTGGCTACACAGACGTGGGGACTCCAGATCGACCGCCGAGTCCAACGCAACGGCTACGAGGAGACGTGGACACCGGCGCGCCGCGCATCCTCATCGTTCATCGCGCAGGCGGGAACGCTCGAGGGTCTGACGGGAATGCGCCATGGCCAGATCGTCGAGCTCAATCCGGAGTTCACCAACACGACGCGCGGTGCAGCGTGCTGTGCCCCGACGCTCGATCACTGGACGTACAACTCCACGTCGCAGCTCGGCGGCAACGTTCGCTGGGCGCTGGGCAGCAACGTCGTGTTGAACGGCACGGTGAAGCCCGACTTCTCGCAGGTCGAGGCCGACGCGACGCAGATCGCTGCCGACGCGCGTTTCGCGCTCTTCTATCCGGACAAGCGTCCGTTCTTCGTCGAGGCGCTCGACCAGTTCAACGTCCCGAACCAACTGGTGTACACGCGCACGATCGTCCAGCCGGATGGCGCCGCGAAGGTCACGGGGAAGATCGGCCGAGCGGACGTGGCCGTGTTGTCGGCACTCGATCAGGGCGGCCTGACGCCGAACGGCGACAAGCCGATCGTCGACATCGTGCGTCTCCGCACGGGACTCGGCGTGCAGTCGCAGGCTGGCCTTCTCTATAGCGATCGCGTCGGCGGCGGGCGATCGAACCGCGTCGTGGGTGCAGATACGAAGCTCGTCTTCGGCGGCATCTACTACGCGCAGTTCCAGGCGGTCCAGAGCTTCACGGACGTGAACGGCGCGTCGATGTCGGGGCCACTGTGGGAAGCCGTGATCGACGCAACGAACCGCGCGTGGGGATTCCACTACAACCTGCTGGGCATCTCTCGCGACTTCCGCGCGGACAATGGCTTTGTGCCACGCACGGGATTCGTGAAGCCAAATGCTGCGAATCGCTTCACGTGGTACGGCAAGCCGGGTGCGGTCGCAGAGCGGTTCAATGCGTTCGTGATGATGAACGGGCTGTGGCGCTACGATGATTTCTTCGACGCGAAATCGATGCTCGAGAACACGGCGTCGGCGCAGATGCAATTGACGCTGCGCGGTGGATGGACCGTCGGTGTCACTCCGCGGGTGGGCAGTTCGGCGTTCGACCTGGCGGACTATGCCAGCTATCAGGGCTTCGTTCCATCCGATCGCATCACCGCCGCGACGAGCTCCTTCAGCATCGCGACGCCGCAGTTCCGAAAGTTCAACGCCTCGGCGTCGACGACCGTCGGCAACGACATCGATTTTCTCGAGACCTCCCGCGTTCGGCGCGTGGACTACAATGCCTCGCTCGACATGCGCCCGAGCGATAGGTTGCGCGTGAACGCGACATATGTGTCGACGTCATTCACTCGCCGAGCTACGGGACAGCGGTCGGCGTTCGCGCGGATTCCGCGGCTCAAGGCCGAGTATCAACTGGCGCGTCCGCTGTTCGTGCGCGTGGTGTCGCAGTACACCGCCACGAATCGCGAAGCCCTGGTGAATCCGCGCACGGGCTCCGTGATCATGTTCGCGAATGGTCCATCGCGCGTGAGCGAGTCGAACGTGCTGCGCTCGGACGTCCTGCTCTCCTATCGGCCGGCGCCGGGCACGGTGTTCTTCCTGGGCTACGGTGGAGGCTTGAGTGAGGAGGATCCGCTGGCGTTCCGGCGCCTGCGCCGGACGACCGACGCGTTCTTCGTGAAGGGGAGCTACCTGTTTCGGCTATAGCGCGATAACAGCAGGTCGCTCGCTACGCGCGGGACGACGGCGTACGGACCTTGCTCTTCCGAGGTTCACCGCGCACATCGCTCCGCTGCGCGCACCATGTCAGAAGCCCTCGGTTTCTCCGCGAACCACACCAACCGATCTGCACTGACTGACCCCGTCAGCTCGTCGAGCTTTGCACCCACCGCCAATCCGCGATAGACGACGAGAATCAGGTTCTCCAACCCGGCAGCCGAGATCTTTCGCACCTTCGCCTCGAGATACTCGGGAGTCCAGAAGCCGACGATCTCGACCAACGCCTCCCGGCCGTCGGCATGACGGAGCGTGAAGTCGGGGAGGAAGAGTTCCCCGGCGACATCCACCGGCGTCGTCTCGCGCAACAGCTGCCACTTGCCATGCTCGTCGCCGAACCGCTTGCGAAAATCCGTCGCCAGCGATCGCTCCCATCCGGAGTCGTAGCGTGCGCGCCTGGCCTCGCCGCCAACGGGTGGCGCCGCATCCGTCGCGCGAGGCCGGCCTCTCACCCGAAACGAATATTGCTTGCCACCGCGTTGAATGTCGGCGCTCAACTGCCACTTCGGCGCTCGGGCAAGCGCGGGAATGACGCGCGCGAGCCGAGTCCCGTAGCGTGTCGGTCGGACTATGTACGAGGCCGCTGGGCCCGTGACCTCGACGACATACGACCGCCCGGCACGGGCCACGGTATGCATGAGCCGGGCGCTCTTTACCGCGCGAAAGATCCCGCGCCAACCGCCGCGTGCGGTCAATCGAACACGCTCGGCGTCGAGCAGGACAGCGCGCGCGAGTTCGAGATTGTAGAGAGCGAGGAGCTTCCGCCCATCGAGCCGCGCGGCTCGCGTCAGAATGCGGTGCCCCGGCGAGTCGGCGTAGAGCAACCGCTCGACGTCGGCCGCCGTGCGACCGAGCAGCGTGGCACTCTCCTCGTATGGGATCGCGTGATCGCCAGGTACGGGCGGCCACCGACGCCCACGTGCGAGGAATGCTGCCGCACGAATTCGCTCGGCGTCGTCGGCTCCAGGCGGCGGTTGAAATTCGCATGCATCGAGGAGTGCCTTCGCGATACCGGCGAGTCGCGCGGAATCGCGCACGCGTCGCTCCTGGCGCCGAAGCGCCTCCACGACGGAATCGCGTGGCCAGCCTTCGAGTCGCCGAACGAGCCGGCACAGTCGATCCAGAAAGGGAACGACTCGACCACCTGCACCGGAGAGATACGCGACTTTGATCGTGGTGCCGGAGACGCGTAAAAATGGCTCGACGTGGGAGCGACTCAGCATTGCTTCAAGGGCAGGTTCCGCACTCCGGTCTGGACGACAAGACGGACCTCACATCCCGAACCCGAGTTGGCCTTCGGCCACACGCTTGACGCCAGTTCCGCGTTTCTGTGACGAGAAGAACTCGTACGTCCCCGCGGCGACGATCTCGTAGAGTGACGCCACCGCGTCACCTTGCCGACGGAGCAATCGGCCGAGGCGCTGCGCGTGCTGTCGTCCGCTCCCGCGTGTGGAGTCACCGAGCACGATGCCGAGCTTCGCCGTCGGCACGTCCCATCCTTCGTCGAGCACCTTCACGCTCGCTACCGCCCGGATGTCGCCGCGGTTCATTGCAGCGAGAAGCGCATATCGCTCGGACGCGGGCGTGGAGGCGGTGATCATCGGGATCGCCAGTGCACGCGAGACCCACTCGGCGGCATCGGTGCCGCCACAGAAGATCACCGCTTGCTCGGCGGGGTGCGCGCGCAGGATGCGTTCGGTCTCGCCGAGCTTGCCTTGCGCGAGGCGGACGAGGCGCTCGCGCTCGTGAAACGCCCGCAAGGCTCGTCGCGCCGGTGGCGACGTGCGCGCCCGCGATGCGAACATCCGCCACGCGTCCGCGGGCGTGTCGCCGCGTTCGCGATAGCCTCCGGTCGACATGTGATCCTCGTATAGCGTCGTCAGCGCGGCATATCGTGCCTCTTCGTCGGCCGAGAGGCGCACGAACCGCCGTGTCAACGCGAAGCGCGCGAGTTCCGCGTCGGTCATCTCGCCGATGAGCTTTCGATAGACGACAGGGCCGACCAACCGGCGCAGCTCGGCGTCCTTGTTGTCTGGGTATGTCGCGGTGAGGCCGAGCCGGAAGACGGACGGAGCGATGCGAAGATGATCGTGCCATGCGCGTGCCTCGCCGCTCGTGGTATCTGCGAGGTGATGTACTTCGTCGAGGACGAGCAACGGAAAGCGATCACCCCATCGTTCGATCAACGCGAACGCGGAGTGGTATGTGGTGATGGTGAGTGCGCGAACGTCCTTCTCGTCGCCGTAATACGAACCGACCTGGTCGCTGCCGAATGCGTCGGCGAGCTGCGTGAACCATTGAGCGACGAGCGCGCGTGTCGGCGCCACGATGCAGGCACCCGTGCGCAGCTCGTCGACCGCCATCAACGCGACGAGCGTCTTCCCGGCGCCGGTCGGGAGGACGATGGTTCCCCGCGCGTTCGAGGCGCGCCATCGGTCGAGCGCCTCGCGCTGATAGGGGCGCGGGGTGCGGGGGTCGAGCAGTGGGGCGTCGAGCGGGTCAGGGGGTTCGCTGGATTCCGGAATGCCGCGTTCATCGGCCCATGTGCGCAACTCGGCGAACCGATGTCCCGGACCCACGAGCGCATCGAGGCGGGGGTCGAACGTCAGCCAGGCCGGCGCGTCGTCGAACGCACTGCCGCGGAGCACAGCGAGGCCGAATCGATAGGAGACGTGCGCGTTGACTGTCACGGGAGTTCAATCTGCGGTAGGGGCAGGTCCCTCGCTGCGCTCGGGACGACAGCATGCAGACGTCGCGCTATCAGGGATGTTGACAGTATAACGTCACACTGCTAATATGTCGCCATGGAGCCATCCCCCACGCCACTCGACCTCACCGAACTCTCCGACAGAGCCGGCGTCTCCATCCGGACGGTCCGCTACTACATCCAGCAGGGCCTTCTCCAGGAACCCGAGGCCCGAGGCCCCGGTGCCCACTATTCCGAAGAACACCTCGATCGCCTCCTCCTGATCAAGCGCCTCCAGAGGGAGCACTTACCACTCGCCGAGATACGCAAGGCGATCGAGAGCGGTGCGGCCGAGTCGACCATCCCGCGCTCTGCACGCGACTATGTCCGCTCCGTGCTCGGCAAGCCGAGCGCCGAAATCCGTCTCTCCTCGCCGCCACCGCCGCTCCAGCAGGCAGAAGAACCCATGCGCTCACAATGGGAGCGCATCACTCTCGCACCCGACATCGAGCTTCACCTGCGACGCCCGCTCTCGCGCGGCGTCAACAAGCAGGTCGAGCGGCTGCTGGGCGCAGCACGCGACATCTTCGAGGAGGAACAATGACGTCACTCCGGCTCCGCGCCGACCGCCCGCTCATCCGCGCCCGCGGCAGCAGCGTACGCTACCTGCTCGCGTCCATCGTGGCGCCCACGGCTCCGCCGCGGAAAGACCGTATGCCCGTCAACATCTCGCTCATCCTCGACCGGTCGGGATCGATGCAGGGTGAGAACAAGTTTCCCCTCGCGGTCAGTGCCGTGAAGGAGGCGCTCGCGCTGCTCGGCGCGGCCGATCGCTTTTCGCTCATCGTGTTCGACGACAAGGTCGACGTGCTCATGCCGTCCACCCTCGCGACGGCCGACGCCAGGCGGCTTGCCCTCCGCGCACTCAATCAGGTGCATCCCCGGCAGAGCACGGACCTCTGTGCGGGCTGGATGCACGGCTGCGAACAGCTGTCGGAGTTCGTCGCCGACGGAACCACCACGCGCGCGCTGCTGCTCACGGACGGTCAGGCCAACGCCGGCGAAACGAACCACGAAGTGCTCGCCCACCACGCCGCCGAGCTGAATCGGCGCGGGATCACGACGTCCGCGTTCGGCGTCGGCGCGGATTTCGACGAACGGCTCCTTCGCGACATCGCCAACGAGGGCGGCGGCAACTTCTATTTCGTGCAGACCGCCGATCAGATCCCCGAGCTCGTGACGAGCGAGCTTGGCGAGGCGCTCGAAGTGGTGATGCCGCGCGCCGCACTCGCGATCTCCATTCCGCGCGGCGCTGAAGTGAGCGTGGTGAATCGCTTTCGCTCGCGGCGGTCGCAGGGCCGCGCCACCACTATCATCGAGCTCGGCGATCTCGTCTCGGCGCAACAGCTCGACGTCGTGATTCGCGTGAAGTTCTCACTCGGTGAAGTGGACGAACGCGTCGTCGTGCAGGCGTCGCTCCGTTCCGATACCGCGGACGAAGCGGAATATCTGACTCGTCCGGCGTCACAGCATGAGCGCGTGGAGTTCAGCTACGCGAGCCATGGTGCGAACGACGAACAGCCGCGCGACGTCGTCGTCGATCGAGAGGTGGCGAAGGTGTATGCCGCGCTCGCGCGTGGCGAGGCGACAGAGGCCAACAGGCACGGCGACTACGATCGGGCGCGTCGGGTGCTCGTGGGTACGGCTCGGCACATCGAGGAGTATGCGGGCGACGACGACGAGTTGCTCGCATTGGCGAAAGCGTTGCGCGACGAAGTGCCGGAGTACGCCGAGCGGCAGATGTCGCCGATGGCGCTGAAGATGTCGTTCTATGGAGCGGAAACAGCGGTGAAGGGGCGGAGCCTGGAAGGCAGGGCGCGACGTGGATGAACGCATCTTCGTCGCCCTTCGCTTCGCCGCGGAGAAGCACAAGCATCATCGTCGCAAGGGTGGCCGCGACATCCCGTACATCAATCATCCCATCGGCGTCGCGACACTGTTGGCGACGATCGGTGGGGTGACCGACGTCGACGTTCTCGCCGCTTCGTTGCTGCACGACACAGTGGAGGACACGGACACGTCGCCCGAGGAGTTGGAGCGGATGTTCGGACCGGCGATCGCGGGCCTGGTCCTCGAGGTCACCGATGATCCGCAGCTGGCGAGTGTGGAGCGGAAGGCGACGCAGGTGCGCGAGGCGCCGCTCAAGTCGCCGAAGGCGAAGCTGATTCGCCTCGCCGACAAGACATGCAACATCCACGACATCGCCCACGAGCCGCCGCCGACATGGTCAAATGAACGACGGCTCGCGTACTTCGACTGGGCAGAGCAGGTGGTGGCCGGTCTGCGCGGGATCAATGCGCCCCTCGAGGCGGAGTTCGACGCGCGGCTCGCGGGCGCGCGAGCAATCGTGTCGGGCGGGTGACGCACGGCGCCTGGCGCAGGTTGGGCCAGATAACCCATGCCCTCGTGTTCGTCATGCCCATCAAGAGAACCGTAGCAGCCGCCAGTCTGGCCCTCGTCGTGGCCGCCTGCTCCTCCAGCACCGCGCCATCCCCGGGCTCGCAGGCAGCGCCGGTGGACAAGCTGCCTCGCCAACTCACGGCGGGCGAGCAGACCATCGTCAGTGCAGCAAACGATTTTTCGTTCGGGCTCTTCCGCCAGATCGCCGCGGCGAAGAAGGACTCGAACGCCTTCACCTCACCCCTGAGCGCCTCCATGGCGCTCGGCATGACGATGAACGGCGCCTCGGGTGCGACTTACACCCAGATGAAGTCGACGCTCGGCTTCGGGAGCACGACTGACGCCGACATCAACGCCAGCTACAAGAGCCTCATTGCCCTATTGAGAGGCCTCGATCCCACTGTCGACTTCCGCATCGCGAACTCGATCTGGTATCGCAGTGGATTTCCCTTCGAGCAACCGTTCCTCGATGTGTCGAAGAGTGCATTCGACGCCACGGTGACCGGGCTCGATTTCTCGAGCCCATCTGCCGTCACCGCGATCAACGACTGGGTCAGCACCGCCACCGCCGCGAAGATTCCGAAGATCATCGACAAGATCGACGGCGACCAGGTGATGTTCCTCATCAACGCCATCTACTTCAAGGGCAGCTGGCGCGACAAGTTCGACCCCGCCGAGACGAAGGACGACACCTTCCACGGCATCGCGGGCGACCAGCCGATGAAGCTCATGCATCGTCATGGCAAGTTGAGCTTCGCGTTCACCACGCAATTCGCCGCGGCGGACATGCCGTACGGCAACAGCGCGTACTCGATGACGGTGCTGCTCCCGAATCCGGGTACGACCATCGACCAGCTCGCCGCGTCGCTGCAGTCGAGCACGTGGACGACGTGGATGGGCCAGTTCCACGAGATGACCACCGACATCTGGATGCCGAAGCTCAAGCTCGAGTGGCAGCGCGAGCTCAACGACGACCTGAAGGCGATGGGCATGCGCGACGCGTTCATTCCAGACGGCGCGGACTTCACGCGCATGTCGTCGACGCAGGGACGCCACCTCTACATCGACAAGGTGAAGCAGAAGACCTACGTCGACATCAATGAGGAGGGCACCGAAGCCGCTGCGGTGACGAGCGTCGGCATCTCGGTGACATCACTGCCGCCGTCACTGCGGGTGGACCGGCCGTTCATCTTCGTCATTCGCGAGCGACTCTCGGGTACGATTCTCTTCATGGGGAAGATCGTGCGGATGCCGTAGCGGATCGACCTCACCAGATGCGCGACACGCCATAGTTGTCGAACGCGCTCTCGTTCGACACGAGGGTGAGGTTTTCTGCTTGAGCCTGGGCGATGAGCATTCGATCGAACGGATCCTTGTGCGCGCCGGGAAGCGCTCCGGCCCGCTCGGCGTGATCGATCGAGATGTCGAGCGCGAGGAAAGTCTGCTGTGCGAGGACTCTCGCCATCTGACCTGAGAGCACCCCGGCGTCGAGCTTTCCCAGGCGCTGCTTCGTCGCAATCTCCCATGCGGAAGCAGCGCTGACATGGACGAGATTGTTCGTGTCGCCGATAGCGTTGCGCGCGCGAGCGGAAAGGTTGCTTGCATCGCCCGCGAGCCACCACAGAAGCGCATGGGTATCGAGCAGCAGCTTCATGGCGATCCGCTAGACGCCCCAGCCCGACAGCTCGTCGTCCGGCAGTTCGTCGAAGAAGGAGGCCGGAACACGAATGCGTCCCGCGAACGCGCCGAAAGTGGGCGCGGGAAGTTCCGCATCGACCGCAACGAGCTTGACGACGGGTTCCCCATCACGGGCGATGATGATCTCCTCGCCGGCCCGCGCTCGCTTGACCAGGTCGGAAAGCTGCGATTTCGCGGCGTGCATGTTGACGATAGGAATAACGTCCTCCAGATATTAGCTAATGCACATTAGCTAATTCCAGATGGTACGGCAACCGAGGCTAGCATACAGTGACCGGATGGTGGTAGCATCATCATTCCGTGCCACCCACCACCTATCCGACGCAGACGATGGCTCCCGGACGGAACGACCCCTGTCCATGCGGTTCGGGCAAGAAGTACAAGCACTGTTGCGCGAAGCACGACGCCACGGCGTCACCGTTGCTGCGCGTCGTGGCCAAGGGGACCCGGACGCAGCTGGAGGCGGCGGCTGACCGCGCGATCGAAGCGTCCGTGCCGTGGGAGGCGGATGTCACGCCCATGCCCGTTGCCACCGAGACCGAGCCGAATGCCCGCCACGCGGCCGTCGTCCTTGCCGCGAACGACGTAATTCTCCACCTCGAGCTCGAGTCCCATCCGCCCTCCGATGCCGACGGCGTCGCAAGGCTGATCGCGAGTGCAATCGACAGTGTGCTCGCGCGCGGAGGAGCTCGCCCATCGCGCGTCATCGTTCGGTACTCGGCGGTCGCTTCCGCACTCGGCGCGTTGCTGAAGGAGACACCTGTCGAAACCACGCCGCGACTCGCCCTGATCGACGACTTCGCCGCGTCGTTCCGCCAACAGGTATCCGGCCAGCTACTCGCGCCGATTTCCCACCCACAGACCTGGGCGGCGTGGCAGCTTCCACCTGAAACACTCGATCGTGTTTTCTCGGCGGCCGCGACCTACTACTCGGCCGCGCCGTGGCTGATCTTCGGCGACGAGACGCCAATCGATATGGTCATGTCGCACGGCACTCGCTGGCACGCCGTCATTCTCGGATTTGGTGGCGAGGAATTGGGTCTCGTTCTCTACGAGCATCTCGAGGACTATCTCAATCTCTTCGAGGCAGTCACAACAGAGGCCGGCCTCAACGAAGCAGTGGGCGCAGTGATTTCGCTGTCCTTCGATGCGCGTGCCGACCTCCCCTCGCCAATGCGCCGAGAGTTCACCGCAGCGAAATGGGCTGTCGCGGGGCCGTCGGCATATCCGAGCGCGTGGGCGCTCAACACGATTGGAGGAGGACTGTCCGTCGACGCCGCGAACGACATGGCGACGGCTCTCGAGGTCATGGCGAGAATGAAGGCGCTGTGTACCGAAGACAACGATGAGGTTCTGGAGGCGCTGCAGACCTCCTGGACCGATGAGGTGTCGGGGACGGTCGCTCGGTACGCAGGCGACGACGACTACCTCTGGGACGTTCCGGAGCTTCTCACGCCATCGCTCGCCGAGGGCGCACGTGCCGATTCATCGGCGCGCTTCGGATTCGACGAAGGCGACGGCGACCAGGACGCAGCGATTGTCGCACGCTTCACGGCGCAGCATCCGTCCGATGCATCGGATGCCGATTTCTTCGTCCAGATGATGCACGGCGAGCAGGGGGTTCAGCTTCCGGCCGTCACAGAGGTCGACCTCCGCACCTTCCTTTACGACCTGTTGCCGCGGAAGACGATGACGACGGTCGAGCATGGCAATGCGATCCGGAAAACACTTGATCGCTTCTTCGACTATCTCGCCAGCTCCGAAGAGCTGAGCTATCCGTGGGCGAATGCCATCCTTCGTGACGACGCCGCGTTCGAAGAGCGGTGGAACTCCTATCCCCGCGAGCGCTCGAGTGATGCCATCGGCGAGTGGATGGCTGAGCTGTACGAGGATTTCGACGCGCGTGTGATGCTGCCGTCGAACGAGTGTTCCGGTCTGGACCGATGGGGCGAGATGCAGGGTCCCGAGGAGTCGCGACTCTACGCGACGCTGCTGCGTGAATGGCTCATCTGGCGAGACGCAGAGATCGCGAAGGACACTCGTTCACCTGCGGCACTGTGGGAGCGGCTCACTGCTCGACAGGCCGAGTGGGAGCAAACACCTCAAGTCGGGCTGGGAGGTCTCTCGCCGAGCGAGGCGATCGCGGCCGAGCGAGGCATTCGGCGGAGAGCGAAGCCGCGCCCGACGAGGCGTCGCTAGTTCAGGCACCGCTGGTGCAGCTTATGCACGGCTGCCGCGCATGGCCGAACTTCTCACTTGCGCGAGCGTTGGCACGCTCGCGCCCGATTTCGCGCTCATGTACGCGGATGGGCGCCGCATTACCCGTGACGAATTGCGAGGACGTCCCGCGATCCTCGCCTTCTATCCTCGTCACTGGGATCCCGCGCGAGCCGAACAACTCGCCCACTTCAATGCGATGGTGTCGGCGGCACCGGGCGCCACGGGCGACGTGCCGCTATTGGCCGACCTCGATCCACTCGGCGACGCCGCAGAGCGGTTCGGTGTGCTCGGCGAACATGCGGTGTTCGTGCTCGATGCGGATGGGATCATCCAGTGGAGTCGTGTCGGTGCGGTCAGCGCTGCGGATATCGAGGATTTTTCGAGTGCGTTGAAGAGCAGGTCCCTCGCTGCGCTCGGGACGAGAGAGGATGCTGCGCTCGGGACGAAAGACTACGACGATGTCGTCCCGAGCGAAGAGAGGGACCTGCCCTTCAATCCGTCGCGACGTCAGTTCATCGCCACCGTGCTGGCCGCCGCTGTCGTGATTGCCGCGACGCCCGCCGCCGCGAAAGCAGAGTCAGTCTCCAACGCACTGACGACCAAGGACGTCGTCGCCGTTCCCGTTTCGCTGAACGTGAACGGACGCGCCATTCAGCTCACGATCGAACCGCGCGTGACGCTGCTCGATGCGCTGCGCGAATACGCCGGACTCACCGGCACCAAGAAGGGCTGCGATCACGGGCAGTGTGGCGCGTGCACCGTGCACATCGACGGCCGGCGACAGCTGAGCTGCCTCACCTTCGCGATGATGCACACGAACGCGAAGATCACCACTGTCGAAGGCCTGGCCAGTGGCGACACCCTGCATCCGATGCAGGCCGCGTTCATCAAGCACGATGGCTTCCAGTGCGGCTACTGCACGCCGGGCCAGCTGATGTCTGCCACCGCCTTGCTGCGTGAGCCATGCGGCACCGCCGACGCCGACGTCAAGGAATGCATGAGCGGCAACATCTGTCGATGCGGCGCGTATCCGGGAATCGTCGCCGCCATTCAGGAAGTCCGCGCCACGTCGAGAGGCTGAGACCATGCGACCCTTCGACTATACCGCGGCAACGTCCAGCGCCGACGCTACGCGCATCGTCGCTGCCGACCCGAATGCGCGCTTCATCGCCGGCGGCACCACGCTCGTCGACCTCATGAAGCTCGAGGTCGAGACGCCGGACCGGCTCGTCGACCTGAACACACTCGCGGAGAAGGAACCGGCGCTCGCGCGGATCACCGAGATGCCCGACGGCACGGTTCGCATCGGCGCGCTCGTCCGCAACAGCGACACGGCATGGAACACGACCATCAAGTCGCGCTATCCCGTGCTCGCCGAAGCACTGCTCGCCGGTGCCTCGGGCCAGATCCGCAACATGGCATCCGTCGGCGGCAACCTGCTGCAGCGCACGCGCTGCTGGTACTTCCGAGACACCGCCATGCCCTGCAACAAGCGCGAGCCCGGCAGTGGCTGCTCGGCCATCGGAGGCCACAACCGCACGCACGCCGTGCTCGGCACCAGCAACCACTGCATCGCCACGAGTCCCGGCGACATGCCGGTCGCGATGGCGGCACTGGGCGCCATCGTGCGAGTGCGTGGCACGAACGGCGAGCGGACGATTCCTCTGACGGACTTTCACGTCATGCCAGGCGCGCATCCGGAGAAGGAAACGGTGCTTCGTCACGGCGAGTTGATCACCGCCGTCGACATCCCTGCGCTCGCGTACGGACAGCGCTCGCACTATCGCAAGGTGCGCGACCGCGCGTCGTATGCGTTCGCGCTCGCATCGGCAGCGGTCGTCCTCGACGTCCAGGGCGGCACCGTGCGCAACGCGCGCATCGCGCTCGGTGGCATTGCGACCAAGCCGTGGCGCGCCATGAACGCCGAGCGGCACCTGGCTGGAAAGCGCGCAACGGCGGACGTCTTCCGTGCCGCCGCCGACATCGCGCTCTCGGGCGCCGTGGCGCACAGCGAAAACGCGTTCAAGATCGAGCTCGCGAAGCGCACTCTCGTGCGCGCGCTCACGACTGTCGCCGAGATGGCTTGATATGACACCGTTACGCAACGAATCAGTCGGCGAACCGATGGACCGGGTGGATGGACGCCTCAAGGTCACCGGCGGCGCGAAGTACTCCGCTGAAATGCCAGCGGCGAACATGACCTATGCGGTGATTGTGCAAAGCACGATCGCCAATGGACGCATCACGAGGATCGACACGCGGACTGCGCGCGCCGTGCCCGGCGTCATCGAGATCCTCACGCACGAGAACGCGCCGAGGCTGCCGAACGCCACGCCGCCCGGCGGACGCGTACTCACGCTGCTGCAGGACGCTCTCGTCCGCTACAACGGCCAGCCGATCACGCTCGTGATCGCGGACACGCTCGAGCATGCGACAGAAGCAGCACATCGCGTGAAGGCGACGTATTCGTCGACGAAGCCAGTCACGTCGATGAAGTCGAGCGACGCCTATGCGCCGAAGGAGGGCCAAGGCCGCAAGTCGGATTCGCTGAAGGGCGACGTAGCCGCTGGGCTCGCGAAGGCAGATGTCCGTATCGAGCACACGTACTCGACGCCGATCGAGAATCACAACCCGATGGAGCCGCACAGCACCGTCGTTGTGCCGGACGGCGACAAGCTCACGGTGTACGACGCCACGCAGTACGTCATCGGCGATCGCGATACCATTGCGAAGACGCTCGGCCTGCCTCCCGAGAACGTGCGTCTGATCTGCTACTTCACCGGCGGGGGGTTCGGCTGCAAGGGGTCGGTGTGGTCGCACGTGCCGCTCGCGGCGATGGCGGCACGCCTCGTCCAGCGTCCGGTGAAGCTCATGCTCTCGCGTCGCCAGATGTATGGCCCCGTCGGCGCACGACCGGAGACGGAGCAGAAGATCGCCCTTGGCGCGATGCGCGACGGGACGCTCACGGCCATTCGGCACGAAAGTATGTCACACACGTCGCGGTTCGAGGACTTCCTGGAGCCGGCGGCGATGCAGACGCGTATGCTCTACGAATCGCCGAACATCGAGACGAGGCACCGTCTCGTGAAGCTGGACCTTGGCACGCCGACCTACCAGCGCGCGCCTGGACACGCAACGGGAACGTATGCGCTCGAGAGCGCGATGGACGAGCTGGCCGTCGCGCTGAACATGGATCCCCTCGCGTTACGCCTGAAGAACTATGCGGAAAGGGATCCGGACTCGGGACATCCGTGGTCGAGCAAGTCACTGCGCGAGTGCTATCGCGTGGCCGGCGAGAAGTTCGGGTGGTCGAAGTGGAATGCGCGGCCCGGCTCCATGCGTGATGGCAACGTGATGATCGGCTACGGCATGGCGACGGCGACGTATCCGACGAATCGCCTGAAGGCGTCGGCTGTCGTGCATCTTGCGGAGCAGAACGGCAAGGTGCACGCGCTCGTGCAGACGGCGACGCAGGACATCGGCACCGGCACGTACACGGTGATGACGCAGGTCGCTGCCGACGCACTCGGACTTCCGGTGGAGCAGGTGCGCTTCGAACTCGGCGACTCTCGCATGCCGCCGAGTCCCGTGTCGGGCGGGTCGATGACCGCAGCATCGACGGGTTCTGCGGTGAATGATGTGTGCAAGGAAGCGCGTCGACAGCTCGATGCGCAGATCGCGAACGGGAAGAGTCTCGCGTCGAATCCACTCACGGTGACGAAGGAGTCAGCACCAGGAAGTGAGCGCCAGGAGTATTCGATGCACTCGTTCGGTGCGGTGTTCGCGGAGGTTCGAGTGGATCGCGATCTCGGCGAGATTCGTGTGCCGCGCATCGTGGGGGCGTATGGCGCGGGCCGGATTCTCAATGCAAAGCTGGCGCACAGCCAGCTTGTTGGCGGCGTGGTATGGGGCGTGGGGATGGCGCTCGAGGAGGAGACGATCGTCGACCGTCGGACTGGCCGGTACTTGAACGCCGATCTGGCGGAGTATCACGTGCCGGTGAATGCGGACATCGGGCAGCTCGACGTGAGCTTCGTCGATGAGGACGACAAGGTGGTGAACCCGATCGGTGTGAAGGGGATCGGGGAGATCGGCATCACTGGCGTGGCGGCGGCGTTGGCGAACGCGGTATACAACGCGACGGGTGTGCGGGTGCGCGATCTGCCGATCACGTTGGACAAGGTGATGGCTGGGAGGCGGTTGGCGTGAATGACGGGAAGACGGGAAGACGGGAAGACGGATGGCAGCGCGCTTCATCCTCGCCAACGCAGAAGGACGCAGAAACTGCCGCAACTGCTCTCGAGGCAGGAAGGCCGCAGCTACGGCTGCGGCTGAATGCTGCCATCTGAGCGTTTGCCCTCGTCTTGCGCCTCCCCCTTCCAGCCTGCAACATCCCCGGGACCCATCAAAATGAGCCGGAATGTCCTGGTATACCGACGCCTCGAATCCGAAGAACTACCATAAGGTCGTAGACTGCCAATACGCCTGTCCGGCCCACACCAATGTGCCGGAATACCTCAGGCTCATCGCCCAGGGGCGCTACACCGAGAGCTACCTCCTCAACCGGGAATCCAACGTCTTCCCGGGCATACTCGGACGTACCTGCGACCGCCCCTGTGAGCCCGCCTGTCGTCGCGGACGTGTGGACGGAAAGCCTGTCGCCATCTGCCGGCTCAAGCGCGTCGCCGCCGACCTCCGCGACGACATCACGCCATTCCTGCCCAAGGCGCCGGTCGAACGGCTCGGCAAGAGAGTCGCGCTCATCGGCGCTGGACCCGCGTCGCTGACTGTCGCCAACGACCTCCTCCCCATTGGCTACGAGGTCGTGATCTACGAGCAGCACCAGCGCGCCGGCGGGTTGATGCGGTTCAACATCCCTTCGTTTCGGCTGCCAGTGCAGGTGCTCGACGAGGAATGCAACTACATCATCGACATGGGCGCCGAGCTGCGGTATGGCCATCGCGTCGAGAGCCTGAAGTCGGTGTTGGACGAACGCTTCGACGCGGTGTTCGTCGGCAGCGGCGCGCCGAAGGGCAAGGAGCTCGACATCCCCGGCCGTTGGGACGACGGCGCGAAGAGTCACATCCACATCGGCATCGAGTGGCTGGGCTCCGTGCACTTCGGCCACATCGACAAGATCGCGCAGCGCGTGCTCATCATCGGCGCGGGCAATACCGCGATGGACTGTTGCCGCACATCGCGCCGGCTTGGCGGCGTCGACACGAAGGTCGTCGCTCGGCGGTCGCGCCAATACTTCAAGGCGAGCCCCTGGGAGCTGGACGACGCACAGGAAGAGGGCATCGACATCATCGAGAATCACTCGCCGAAGCGATTCGTCGTCGAGCACGGTGTGTTGGTCGGCATGGAGTTCGGCACCGCCGATGGTGACGTGATTCTCCCCTGCGATGAAGTCATTCTCGCCATCGGCCAGGACAACGCGTTCCCATGGATCGAGCGCGACATCGGCATCACGTTCGACCAGCACGACATGCCGGTGATCGACAAGGCCACCTTCGAATCCAGCCTGCCTGGCGTGTTCTTCGGAGGCGACTCGGCGTGGGGTCCGGCGAACATCATCTGGGCGGTGGAGCACGGCCATCAGGCGGCCATCTCCATTCATCAACACTGCTCGGGTATCCCCGTGGGCCAGCGGCCGCCCGAGGGCATGCATCTCGAGAGCACGAAGATGGGCATGCACTCGTGGGCCTACTCCAATGACTTCAATCCATCGCCGCGCGCCCACATGAAGCACGCGGAGCTCGTCGAGCGGTTCTCGAAGCTGAGCGCCGAGGTGGAACTGGGGTTCACGCCGGAGCAGACGGCGACAGAAGTGGAGCGGTGCCTCAACTGCGACATCGAGACGCACTTCGAGTCGAAGTTGTGCATCGAGTGCGATGCCTGCGTGGACGTCTGTCCGGTGAGCTGTCTCACCATCACCTCCGGTGCGCCCGACGAGATCGATCTCCGCCAGATGCTGTCGGCGCCCGCGGTGAACCTCACGCAGGACCTGTATGTGTCGGATGCGCTTCCACAGACGAAGCGGTTGATGGTGAAGGACGAGGACATCTGCCTCCACTGCGGACTGTGCGCTGAACGCTGTCCCACCGCCGCATGGGACATGAAGAAATTCGAGCTAGTGCTGCCTTATGCGTCGGCGCCCGCGGGCGAACAGTCGGTGACCTTCGTATGAGCGGCATCAACGACTTCGCCTTCAAGATGGCGACGGTGAACGGCACCGGATCGGCGAGCGCGAACAGCCTGTTGATGCAGGCCATCTTCCGCATGGGCATTCCAGTCACGGGAAAGAACCTCTTTCCCTCGAATATCCAGGGCCTGCCCACGTTCTACGAGATTCGCGTGAGTGGCGATGGATACACCGCGCGTCCGCACGAGACCGATCTCGTGGTCGCGCTCAATCCCGCGACGTACGCGAAAGACGTCGCCAATATGCGGCCCGGCGGGTATCTGCTCTACGATTCGTCGTGGCCGCTCGAGCCGGAGCTGGTACGTGAAGGCATCACGATTCTCGGCATTCCGTTCGGGAAGATCTGCGTCGAGAACTTCCAGGGCGATCGCAATCGCACGCTACTCCGCAATATCGTGTACGCCGGTGCGCTCGCGGCCCTCCTGAAGATCGACCTGGACATCGTCGGCCAGATGCTCATCGAGAAGTTCTCCAAGAAGAAATCGTTGCTGGATGCGAACAACAAGGCGATCAAGCTGGGCTTCGACTACGCCACGGAGAACTACGAGTGTCCGCTGCCATTCCATCTCGAGAAGATGGATGCGACGAAGGACTACATCATCATCGAGGGAAATGCCGCCGCGGCACTCGGTGCGCTCTATGCCGGTGCGACGGTGGGGGCGTGGTATCCCATCACGCCGTCCACCTCGATGATGGAGGCGTTCAAGGCCTTCTGCCAGCGGTTCCGCACGGAACCGGAGACGGGACTCGGCAAGTACTGCATCATCCAGGCGGAAGATGAGCTGTCTGCGGCGGGTATCACGATCGGCGCGGGCTGGGCGGGCGCAAGGGCGTTCACGAACACCTCGGGGCCCGGCATCTCGTTGATGCAGGAGTTCATAGGTTTGGCCTACTACACGGAGATTCCTGCAGTCTTCTTCGACATCCAGCGCACCGGTCCATCCACCGGCATGCCGACGCGCACGCAGCAGGCGGACCTCTTCTCGCTCGCGTATGCGTCGCACGGGGACACGAAGCACATCGTCCTCTTTCCGTGCGATCCGGAGGAATGCTTCTACCTCAGTGTCGAGGCGTTCGACCTGGCCGATCGCTACCAGACACCAGTATTCGTCGCGAGCGATCTCGACATCGGCATGAACGACTGGATGTGCAAGCGACTGAAGTGGGATGATGCCTATCGTCCCGATCGAGGCAAGGTGCTTTCCGTCGACGATCTCGAGGCGATCAAGAAGTTTTCTCGCTACCTCGATGCCGAAGGTGACGGGATCGCCGCGCGCTCGCTGCCTGGCGTGCATGGCAAGGGCGCGTATTTCGTGCGCGGCTCCGGGCACGACAAGCACGGGCTGTATACCGAGGATTCCGATTCGTACCAGGAAGTGGTCGATCGGCTGTCGCGCAAGTTCAAGCTTGCGGCCACCACGGTGCCGGCGCCGGAGTTTCACCGAGTGCCTGGCGCCGAGATCGGCATCGTGACGCTGGGTGGTTGTCACGCGGCAGTGCGTGAAGCGATCGATCGGCTGCAGGATGCCGGCATCATCGCCGACTACATGCGCATTCGTGCATTTCCGTTCGGCGCGCCGGTGCGCGAGTTCCTCGACACGCATGCCATCAACTTCGTCGTCGAGCAGAATCGCGACGGACAGCTGCGGTCGCTGCTGGCGATCGAGACGGGCATGCCGCGAGACGACATGCGGTCGATTCTCGATTACGGCGGGCTGCCGCTGACGGCAAATGTGGTGATCAATGCAGTCATGCAGCATCTGGAGCTTTCAAGAGCAGGTCCCTCACTTCGTTCGGGACGACAGGCATGATGGCTTCCCACATTCATGGTCTCTCCGTTTTCTCCGTTGAATTCGTTCAATCGCTTCTCAAAATCTCCACAACGCGATCGGGCGGATTGGGAGCTGCCTCGGGCAGGCATCGGAGGCTTTGGTAACTCGATGGAACGGAGTGAAC
This sequence comes from Gemmatimonadales bacterium, assembly GCA_038319955.1. GTDB lineage: Bacteria > Gemmatimonadota > Gemmatimonadetes > Gemmatimonadales > Gemmatimonadaceae > AG11. The sequence continues at coordinate 19,308 of JBBQDT010000013.1, forward strand.
GGAGTTGAACGGAGACTACGGAACGACAGCATCGAAGTTCTGCGTTAGACACAAGACTATTTGACGGTAACAACATGGCGTCAATCGTAAAACCGCCGGTCCGACATCCCGGCCTCCGCACCAACGCGCTTGGCTTCACGCAGCGCGATTACGAAGGCACGATGTCCACGCTCTGCGCCGGTTGCGGTCACGATTCCGTCACCGCAGCGCTCGTGCAGGCGTGCTGGGAACTCTCGTTGCCGCCGCATCGCGCCGCGAAGATGAGTGGCATCGGGTGTTCATCGAAGACCACCGCGTACTTCATGAAGCAATCGCACGGCTTCAACTCCGTGCATGGACGCATGCCCTCGGTGACGTCCGGCGCCAATGCGGCCAATCGGGACCTCACGTATATCGGCATCTCCGGCGACGGCGACTCGCTCTCGATCGGACTCGGTCAACTCTGCCATGCGATTCGCCGTAACGTGCGCATGCTGTACGTCATCGAGAACAACGGCGTGTACGGCCTCACGAAAGGGCAGTTCTCCGCGTCGGCCGACATTGGCTCGACGTCGAAGAAGGGCGAGGCCAACGTCCAGCCGCCAATCGACCCCGTGCTGCTCGCGCTCACACTCGGCGCCACGTTCGTGGCGCGAAGCTTCTCGGGCGACAAGGCACAGCTCGTTCCCATCCTGAAGGCAGGCCTCTCGCACAACGGGCTTGCACTCGTCGACGTCATCTCGCCCTGTGTCACCTTCAACGATCACGACGGCTCGACCAAGAGCTACAAGTTCACGCGCGAGCACGAAGTCGAGATCTCGGCGGCGGACTTCGTACCGCTCCGCCGCGAGATCACGGCGCCGGAGACGAACGAAGCGATCAGCACGGTGACGATGCACGACGGCAGCGTCGTCCGCTTTCGGAAGACGCACGGCTCGTATGACGCGACCGATCGCGAGGCAGCGTACGCGCACGTGCGCGCATGCCAGACGCGAGGCGAAGTCGCCACTGGCCTCCTCTTCCTCGACGAGGCAGAATCTGACATGCATGCCGTTGCGAAAACGGTCACGACTCCGCTCGTCGACCTGCCATTCGAGGAGCTCTGCCCAGGCAACGATGCACTGCAGAAGCTGATGGAGAAGTACAGATAGTTACTTCGCGTCGTGGAAGATGATGCCGAGCGTGTGCCGTCTCCCCGAACGCACACGACTCACGCCGTGGCGCAGATTGACGCGGTAGTTCCCCTTCGTCCCACGCACCGGCCGATTGTGCACCGCGAACGTCACCGCGTCGCCTTGCCGCAATGGCACCACTTCGGCGCGACTCTGCATGCGCGGACGCTGCTCCGTGATCACGAACTCGCCGCCGGTGAAGTCTGCACCCGGATCGGACAGCAGGATCGCCACCTGGAGCGGGAACGCGAGGTCGCCGTAGAGATCCTGGTGCAGGCAATTGAAGTCGCCCGGGACGTACTGAAGCAGGAGAGGCGTCGGCCTCGTTTGACCCGCCTCGTGACACTGCTTCAGGAACTCGGAATGTCGACCTGGATAGCGCAGGTCGATGTTCATGCGCTCGTTCCACGCATTTGCCACAACTGTCAGGCGAGGATAGAGCGCCGTGCGCAGTTCGCCGAGCAGGCCAGGAAGCGGATACTGGAAGTAGCGATACTCTCCCTTGCCGAAGCCATGTCGCGCCATGTGGACGTGGCTGCGAAAGTGCTCCTCGTGTGGATAGAGCGACGCGAGCTCTCGACACTCCTCCGGCGTCAGCAGCTGTTCGATCACCGCGCAACCGTGCGCGTTCAAGTCGGCGGTGAGCGCACTCCAGTCGTAACTCGAAACACGAGCATCCGCGGTCTGGAGCAATGGCGCGATGGCGCTCATGTCCCGACTCCAGCGCGCGCGCCATCGAATTCCGTGAGTGATAGCTCGACGTCACTCTCGGCGATCAAGCGACACGCCTTCGCGACGATCGCGGCGTGCTCGTCCTTCGTCGAATGCCCGTCGGGCGTGCATCGCTTGCATGGACGACAGCCGGTCGCTCTTGCCGAGTCCAACGAATCGTGCAGTTGGACGTTCCTGGGATTGGCCGCGCGTGATGGACACGAGGGACGGCAGTACACCCCCGTCGTCGCAACGGAATACCAGAACTCGCCGTCGGCGCTGCGGTCGCGGGCAAGAATGCGTGTCCAGCGTGGATCGTCGGCTGTAATATGCGATGGACTCGAGCTGAGAGTGTCTGTGATGATTGCGTCCTCAAGATGCGTTGATCGTCGACACAGGGCTTCCCGATTCATGCTCGTGCGGAATCGGGAAGACCTGCCTGTCGACTACGCCGCGCGAATGAGGCCGAGCTGCTGGAGCGCCGTCACGCCGTCGTCGAGTCCGATCTCCTCGGCGATCTTTCCATTCTCGATGCGAAGCACCGTCGTTCCGGTGAACCGCATCGTCCGTCCGGTTGATGCTGGCAGCGCTCCCACCAGGAAATCGCTGAACGCAGCGCCGGTGTGCGTCCCGCCGCCGACCCAGCGGCCGACGATGGCCTTGTTGTCTGCTTCCTTGCTCATTTGAACATCCTCTCTTTGAGTCCCATGCTGTGTGACAGCCGAACCCGTTCGGCGATCGAGGACGAAGCTAGACAGAAAGGATGCGCGACGAACTCCGATTCTTGTCGTCGTATCGATTCACGACAAAAAACGGCGCCGTCATCGAATGACGGCGCCGGTGAGTAGATCTCTTCGCTCTGAGCAGTTACGGACGAGGCTTGGCCGTCCTCGGCGACGACGCTGGAGCGCTGCGTTCGCCGCGGTCGCTGCGCTCGGCGCTGCGGGTCTCCGGCCGAGTCTCGACGCGTGGCTCAGGGCGAGGCGGTTCCGGCTTCGGCTCGGCCCTGCGCTCCGGCGTTGGCGTCGGTCGCGCGCTGCCAATTGTGCCGACACCAGGGCGCTCTCCGCGCGGATGCGCCTGGCGCGGATCATCATTCGACGGGCGGTCGCTCGGGCGGCCTGGCGTGTAGCCTTCGCCCTTTACCGTCCGGCCTCGCGGCGCGGTGTTCGTGGGGTCGTTGTGCAGCACGATCACGGGTGGATACGTGTAGCCGACGCGATTGCGAGGGTTGTTGAGGTACGGGTACGAACGTCCCCAGTACGACCCGTACGGATTGACGTAGTCGAAGCCGAAGAACTCGCCGCGTCCATAGCGGAAGCCGTAGCCGAACGGCGCGTAGCCGTAGCGATACCCGCCGTAGGGCCAGAAGCCGTATCCCCACGGATCGTAGGTGCTATAGACGTTCACCGTGAACTTGCTGCGCGTTCCCTGATCCCACGCGTCCGCAGAGCCGCGACCGTAATGCCCGTAGCCGTCGCCGCCGTACGTGGCTCCGTAGGTGTTCCAGCCGTAGGGCGAGTAGTAATAGATGTTCCGCTCAGAGCGGCTGGCGAGTTGCGCCTCTCTCTCGAGGGACACCATCGCGTCCGTGACGCGCGCCGGCACGCCGGCATCAGCCAGCTGCGTGAGCGTGCGTGCGTCGACCGCAAAGCGCTGGTCGCTCTCCATGATCCATGCTTCGACGACGGACGCATCCACGAGGCGCGATGCCTCGATGATCGCGTTGGTGCCGGCCGGCCCGCCGTTCTCGGTGCGGGCGTCTTGTGTGATGAAGCTGCCGCGCGTGTCGAGCGACGACGCGATTTCGGAGGGCAACTCGCGCGGCAGGCCAACGTCGCGATACCGTGCGACTCGCACATCCGTGCCTTCCCCCGCGGCCACTCGGCGGACGTCGAGCCAGTTGCCACCGGAAGTGATGGCGAGGATGGCCGACATCTCCGTCTGCACGCCTTCGCAGGTGACGGACGACTTGAGGAACACGCGTCGACCATCATTGGACCAGCGCGCCGTCTGCGTGCCTCGGCACGCGGTTCCGTCGATGGCCTGCGGGCGTCCGCTGGCGTCGATGCGGTCGCGTGAGACCACCTTGCCTTCTGAGATGGCGGAGATGTCGACGACATCGACGTCGCGCGTGGAGGTGACGCACACGATGCGCGGGGCATCGGGCGTGTTCTCGATGACGTGACCCGCCGGTGCGGCGGTCCAGCACCCGAGCCATCCCAGCCATCGCGGACCGGGTCCGGCCTGGGCGTGTGCCGCGCTCGGCGTGGCAAGAGCGAGCGCGACGGCGGTGAGCCCAACGGCGGACGTGCGACGAATGAAAGTGCTCATCTCCCGATCCTCGAATGCGAAGCCAAGCGGGAATTTACGGTATACAATCACAACCACGCAATAGTATACAATTAAGACAGTGGCGTTTCACGAATGAAGATGCTCGCGAGAAGGGCGGTCAGGCAACACCTGATGCCCCGAGTACGGTACTCCACGAACAGCCATGAGTTCCCTTAGTGCGCTGCGAGGAAATGCGCTCGCACGAGGTCGATTGGTGATGCTGGACGGCGATACTACCTCATACTCGATCATGCCAAACAGACAGCTGATCAGCGAGGAGCTCACGCGGTCCGTCATCGGGGCGTTCTACGAGGTCTACAACACCTTGGGATACGGCTTCTATGAGCGATTCTACGCCAAGGCGCTGGAAATCGAATTAGGACTGCGCGGACACAAAGTCGCACGTGAAGTCCGATTTCCCGTCATGTACAAGGGCCACCTCCTCGGCAAGCAACGCGTCGACATGGTGGTCGACGACAAGCTGATCATCGAATCGAAGGCGACGCAGGAGCTTCATCGGGGAGCGCCACGGCAGCTGTTCAGCTATCTGCATGGTTCGCACTTTGAGCTCGGTTTCGTGTTCCATTTTGGCCCGGACGCTCGTTTCTATACAGTGGCATGTCGCAATTCAGAGGTGCCGATGAATGCGAATGAGCCCCCAGGAAAAGGACAGACGCCATATCTGTTGGGCAACGGCCCGTTCCATCGAGGATCAGATCCTTCAATTCTTGAATCCTTGAATCCTAGCCGGCTCTACGCGCTCGTCAGGAGTTGGTGGGCGTGTTGGCGACAGCAAACGCAGCTGCCAGATCGCGGTGCTCGATCGTCGTCCCCGTTCGGCGCCTCATCCACTGCATACGACGAAGGCTAGGATTCAAGGATCGAAGGATTCGAGAATTGATCTTCGCGCATTCAGCCACGATCACGCTGGCTGAGGAACGCGAAAGAAAGGAAAGAGGGCGACGCCATGTGGCGCCGCCCTCCCTGCCATTCACCCGATCGCAGCTACGGCTTTGGATGCGCTGTCCGCTGCGGAGCGGGAGCCGGCGCGGGCTGGCTCGCCGGTGCAGACTGGCTGGAACCAGACGAGGACGAGCTACCGGACGACGAACCCGACGACCCCGATGTCCGCTCGCTGGCGCCGCGGTTCTGCGTCGACGCCGGCTGGTTCTGCGTGTAGCCCTGCCCCTTCACCATCTGGCCCCGGTTGGACGTGCTGGTACCCGGCGTGACGATCACGATCGGAGGACCACCGTAGTAGCCGCCATAGTACCCGCCGCCGTAATAGCTGCCGTACGGGCTGTAGCCATAACCCGGATTGCCATACCGCGAATAGCCATAGCCGTAAGGATCGTAATACGGATCCATCGTCACATAGCGACGACGGTTCGCCGGATAATCGTCATCATCGGCCGAGCGACGGATGTCAGCACGCGCGACATCGAAGGCACCGGGATACGAGACGGCAACCATCGCATCCGTGACCGCAGCCGGTACGCCAGCATCGGCCAGCGCCACCAGGTCGTTCGCGCTCAGCGCGAAGCGCTGCGCACGCTCGAGCAGCCATGCCGACACCACCGACGAATCGGCCAGCTTCACCGCCTCGACCACCGCCTTCGTACCAACCGGTGCACCAGCCGCGATGCGCGCACCCTGCGTCGACATGCTGCGGCCGTTGAGTGCAGCGGCGATATCGACTGGAACCGTGGACGGCACACCGATGTCGCGATAGCGCGCGACACGAACGTTGTCATCGCCGTAGGCCTTCACGTTACGCACGTCGATCCACTCGCCCTGCGCCGTCATGGCGAGGATCGCGGACGTCGCGCTCTTCATGCCCTCGCACGTCGAGGCAGCGCGCAGATACAGCCGGCGCTCATCGGCCGAGAACTGCGCCTTCTGCACGCCGGTGCAGTTCTTCGCGCTGATCGGCGTCTCCGCACCGCTCGCATCGATGCGATCGCGTGCGATGATCTTGCCGTCGCCGATCGTGGCGATCTCGACGACGTTCGCGTCGGCGGTTGGCGTCACACAAACGGTTGGGCCGGAGGCCGACCCGATCTGTCCCGCGGCGGGCACGGCCGACCAGCAGCCGAGCCATGCCTGCCAGCGCGGGCCCGCGTTGGACTGCGCAGCGCTCGTCGTGGCGAAGACGGCCGACGCTGCGACGGCCACGACCATCGCGCGCTTCATCGAGTTGTGCATGTGGAAGTTCCTCATATATGAAGCCTACAGTCTGAACGTGAGGCCAAGCGTCCCCTGAACGCCCGACAGGTCGATGCGGTTGAATCCCGTGAAATCCCGGCCCAATGGAGCCTTCGCCCACACGTACCGCCCCTCGGCCCGCAGTGCGACCAACGGCGTGATGCTGACGTCTACTCCGCCCATCCCCTGGACCGCCGTCGTCCAGCCGTCCGAGACGAACTGGGAGGAGAAGACGTTGTTCGTCTTGAAGTCGACGAAGTCACCTTCCTGACGGAAACGATACCACATCGTCCCGCCCCCCGCACCAACCCACGGCACCACCTTGTTCGGGATCCAGGCCAGACGACCTACGTTGCGGCCGGTGGGGCTGAGGTAGAACCGGAGGTTCGCCATCAGCGGCACGCGCTCGAACGCGGTGGTCTGCTCGATCGGGCGGTTGTTGTTGTCCTCGAAGTGCCGGAAATCCGAGCCCTTGCTCGCCCGCGAGAAGGAAGCGTCGAACGAGAGGTCCACGCGCGAACCGAGCGCGAAGGCGACTTCGCCGCCCAGCGTCAGGCCGCTGAAGTCGCTCTTGTTCAAGCTCAGGTCCTTCACCGTCTGGTCGAACAGGTCGCTGTTCGCATTCGCGTGGTCATAGCCGCCACGAAGGCTCAGCCGAACATTCGGCGCATGAAACAGGTACCCATCGCCGCCGTGCTGCGCGTAGGCGGGGAGAGCGAGACCGAGCGCAAGCGCCGCGGCCAGTGCAACTGAAGTCCTACGCGGCTTCGCCATACGCACCGCCTCTTCCGGGTTCGAGGGAAGGAACTGTACCCATCGATTGATGGTGAGTTCCGTCACCAATATCTTGTCTGCAAATTAGTATACATATTTTATGCCGACCGCAAGAGCCGCCCCGGTCAAGCTGTCAGGGAGCTGACACGACGTCATCGACGTCCTCACCGTAATCACTCCTGCTACGCGTGTGCCAAAGCAGCCGTTGCGGCTCGGGCTGTCTCCGCAACTGGTGCTTCGTGCGACGATGCCTCAGCATTGAGGGCTCATCCACCGAGAGACAAACGCATTGTCCATCGTCGACGGCACCTCGGCGTCCGGCACGCTCATCGAGGAACGGAGAGCGGCAGCCACTGCTGCCGTGCTCCGGGAATGGATCGGCCGAGCTGGACCGGCGCTGGGCCTCGTGCTGGTCATCGTGGTCTTCGCGCTGCTGTCGGACGCGCCGGCGCGCTACCTGTCGTCCTTCAACCTCCGCATCGTCCTCTCCCAGACGGTGATCGTCGCGCTGGGCGCCATCGGCATGACGATGATCGTCGTCAGCGGCGGCATCGACCTGTCCGTCGGTGCGACGATCGCGCTCACGGGCGTGATCACCGCACTCGGCGTCAGCAGCGGCTGGCCGCCGGCGCTCGCCATCCTCGCGGCCATCGCGGCGGGATGCGTGATCGGCGCAATCAATGGAGCGGTCATCACGACCCTTCGTGTCGTGCCATTCATCGTCACGCTGGGCATGCTCGGCATCGCCCGCGGCGTGGCGAAATGGCTGGCGCACGAACAGACCGTGAACGTGCCGTCCACCTGGATCAACGACCTCCTCGTCACCTTTCCACGGCAGGCCTGGTTGGTGTTGCCCATCGGCGTGTGGATCACGCTCGCGCTCGCGATCGTCGCGGCCATCGTGCTGAAACAGACCGTCTTCGGCCGCCGCATCTTCGCACTCGGCTCCAATGAAGCAGCGGCGCGCGCGTGCGGGATCGCCACCGATCGGCTGAAGATCGCGACGTACACTGTCGCGGGCTCGCTGTTCGGACTTGCCGGCGCGATGCAGATGTCCCGCCTGCGCCAGGGCGATCCGACCGTGGCGAACGGCGCCGAATTGGACATCATCGCGGCGGTCGTCATCGGGGGCGGGAGCCTGAGCGGCGGCGAAGGTAGCATCCTCGGCTCCATGATCGGCGCGCTCATCATGGCTTTTCTTCGCAACGGCTGTCAGCAGATGGGCTGGCCGAACTACATCCAGGAGATCATCATCGGCGTGATCATCGTGCTCGCCGTCGCGCTCGATCGTGTGCGCGCGCAGTGGGCCGAACGTGCCGCCGCCATTTCACTCCCTTTACGCTAGGCGAGAACCGACGTGACCACTACTCGACAGATCCGACTGGCGATTCTTCTGCTCGCGGCCGCAGCATGCAGCGGTGGTGACACGAAGAAAGAGGGAGGCGCTACCGCGGCAGGAAAGCATCTCACCATCGCCGTCATTCCCAAGGGTACGACGCACGAATACTGGCGAGGGTTGCACGCCGGTGCCGTGCAGGCGAAGCAGGAGATGGATGCCGCCGGCGACTCGGTGATCATCATCTGGAAGGGACCGCTGCGCGAAGACGATCGCGAGCAGCAGGTGCAGGTCGTCGAAGGATTCACGAGCCAGCATGTGGACGGGATGGTCCTCGCACCACTCGACAATCGCGCGCTGGTGCGTCCGGTCGAAGAGGCAAAGGCCGCAGGCGTGCCCACGGTGATCGTGGACTCGGGGCTCGAGTCCGAGAACATCGTGAGCTACGTGGCGACGGACAATCACAAGGGCGGCGAGCTCGCGGCCGATCGTCTTGGCACGCTGCTGAACGGCAGGGGCAAGGTGCTGCTGCTTCGCTATGCGGAGGGCTCGGCGAGCACGACGGAACGCGAGCGCGGATTTCTCGACCGCATGAAGGAAGCATATCCCGGCATGACGATCGTGTCGTCCGACCAGTATGCCGGTACCACGCGCGAGTCGGCGAAGAAGGCGGCGGAGAACCTGCTCAACCGGTTCGGTGGCGATCTCCAGGGCATCTTCACGCCGAACGAGTCGTCGACGATCGGCATGCTGCTCGCCCTCCAGGACATTAGCAAGGCGGGCAAGATCAAGTTCGTCGGCTTCGACATCGGGCCGCTGCTCATCGAGGCGATGCGGGCGAAGCAACTCGACGGCACGGCGGTGCAGAACCCGATGCGCATGGGCTACCTCGGCGTGAAGACGCTCGTCGCGAGCATCCGCGGCAAGCCGTTCGAGAAGCACATCGACACGGGAGTCACGATGGTGACGCCGGACAACCTCGATTTGCCGGACACAGAGGCCATCGTGCATCCGCCCATCGCCAGGTATCTCGGCGGCACGTGACCGAAGCGCTGCGCGTTCACGGCATCACGAAGCGATACGGCGCCACCGTCGCGCTCGACGGCGTCGATCTCGCCATTCGGCCCGGTGAAGTGCACGCGCTGCTCGGAGAGAACGGCGCGGGCAAATCCACGTTGATGGGCGTACTCGCCGGCGCCGTGCACGCCGATCGCGGCGAGATGATGCTCGGCGGCGATCGGTACGCACCCGACTCGCCACATGACGCACGACGTCAAGGCGTGACGCTCATACATCAGGAGCTGTCGCTCTGCCCGCATCTCTCCGTCACGGAGAACGTGCTGCTCGGCGTGGAGGAGTCGAAGTGGGGTTGGGTGAATCGCGATGCCTCACGGGCGCGCGCGCGACAGCTCATCGCCGAGTTGCCGCATCCGGAGATTCACCCGGAGACGCGCGTGGCCGACCTCTCGTTGCCTGCGCGACAGATCGTCGAGATCTGTCGCGCGCTCGCGTCGGACTCGCGGGTGCTGCTGATGGACGAGCCGACGAGCAGCCTTCAGGGCGGCGACGTCGAGCGGCTGTTCGCGCTGATCCGGCGCCTCGCGTCGCGCGGGATGGCGATCATCTACATCAGCCACTTTCTCGAGGAAGTTCGGCAGATCGCGCACCGGTACACGGTGATCCGTGATGGAACGACAATCGCCACCGGCGACATCGGCGATGCGACGAACGAATCTCTCATCAGCAGCATGGTTGGTCGTCCTGCGTCCGGCCTGTTTCCGGTGCGCGCGCGGACAGCGGTCGGCGAGGTCGCACTCTCGGTGCGCGGCCTCGCGTCGCCGCCGAGGTTGCGCGAGGCGAGCTTCGAGTTGCGCCGCGGCGAGATCTTCGGCATCGCCGGCCTGTTGGGATCCGGGAGAACGGAGCTCGTTCGTGCGCTGTTCGCGCTCGACACACCAGCGGCTGGTACCATCAACGGCAAACCGGCCCAGCGCGCCAGCGCTGCGGCGCGTGTGCGCCAGGGCGTCGGCTATCTCAGCGAGGACAGGAAGGGCGAGGGGCTCGCGCTTCCGATGTCGATCGCCGACAACATCTGCGCAACGCGGCCAGCGTTCGTGCCGCACGGCGGTGGGCTGCTCGATCTCGCGCGGCAGGCAGAGCGCGCACGCCACTGGATTCGTGAGTTGCGGATTCGCGCAACGTCGCCGAATCAGGCGGTGCGTGCCCTGTCGGGCGGCAATCAGCAGAAGGTGGCGATCGGACGATTGCTGCAACAGCAGGCGGACGTGTTGTTGCTCGACGAGCCGACGCGCGGCGTGGATGTGGGGAGTCGATCGGATGTGTACGAGGTGATCGTGCAGCGCGCGGCTGCTGGTTGTGCGGTGCTCGTCGTGAGCTCGTACTTGCCCGAGTTGTTCGGCCTCTGCGATCGGCTCGCCGTGATGTGTCGAGGTGAGCTGTCACCGGCGCGACCGATCGATGAGTGGACGCCGGAACGCGTATTGGCCGTGGCGATCGGCGGTGGTTCCTCGCGTGCCGAGCGTGTGGAGCGCTAGAAATCGTGGTGTCCTGCTCGAGGGCTCAGCGTCCCGCTGCTTTCGGCATCGCCGATCCTGCCGTGCGCGGATTGCGGCGCTGCTTGAGCAGCACCTGCGGCGCCGGGGCGAAGATCTCGTACATCGGCAGCGTGGCGACGCCGAGTGCCGCGGCGTCGACGCCGGCAGTGGCGAGCAGGTGTCGCGGCGCCGTCACCTTTCCGCCGATGCGTCGGGCGGGAAGCTGTCGTGCGACGCGGTCCATGAGACCTCCGATGATCCGATCGGAGAGCCGTCCGCCAAAGCAGATGGCTTCGGGGTCGAGCAGGTATTCGACGGCGAGCACGAGGCCCGTGAGGTGATCCGAGGCATTGTCCATCCAGCGAAGGAGGCGTGGATGTCCGGCGACCAGCAGCGCGTCGAGATCCTCGAGGGTGCGCGCCTCCGTGCCGTCCTCGCGCAGCGCTTCGTAGAGCCGCGGCATGTTGAAGTGGAGCCCCACGTGCGATTGATCTCCGCCATTCGCCGACGGGCTGCCCGCGAGCACGGTCGGGAGATAGCCGATTTCGCCTGCGTTGCCCGTGAATCCCTCGTAGGGCCGGCCATCCATCACGAGACCGCCGCCCAATCCGCTGCCGAAGTAGATGTAGAAGAAGGTGCCAATCTGCTGACCGGCGCCGTACCAATGCTCGCCGACGGCTGCCGCGGTCGCGTTGTTCTCGAGGAACACGGGCATGCGGAGCTTGTCGCGCAGCCAGGTGGCGAGGGGAATGTCGTGCCAGCCCGGAAAGGCCTTCGGGTTGACGAGATAGTCCTTGCCGTCGCTGGTCTGGTGCATCGGCCCGGGCACGCCGACGCCAAGTCCGGACACCTGGTCTCGGCGAATGCGCTGGCGCTTGATGAGGGTCGTCACTGTCTCGGTCATGAGCGCGAGCGTGTCGGTGGGCGACGGCGCGTCTAGCTCGACGTGAATGCGGTGTCGTACATTCCCTGCGAGATCGACGAGGACTCCGGTGAGGTGGTCGCGATCGAGATCGAGCCCCACTGCGAAGGCGCCATCGGGATTGAGTGCGAGTGTCGTCGACGGCGCCCCGCGCCCCTCGATGCGGCGTGCGACTTCGCGGACCAGCCCGAGATCGAGCAGCTCGCGAACGAGATTGGAGATCGTCTGTCCTGTGAGCTGCGTATGTCGTGCGATGTCCGCGCGCGAGAGTGGCCCGAAGACGCGAATCACCTCGTGGACGACGCGCAGGTTGAACTTCTTCGTGTAGACGAGGTTGGTGCCAGTCAGCACGAGCGTATCGAGGTGGGAGGGGCCGACAGGGATTCGGAGCGGGAGGAAATCCTAGCAGACCCGCTTTCCAAAATCAACTTGACGAATCAATTGGGCCGCGCCATATAGAAATTGACTCGCCCGGTCATTCGTCCGCTCTCACGACAAACGACACCAATGCGGAATGCGGGCTTGATCACATGACCCTGCACAGCGTCGATTGGATCATCATCGCTGCGTACATCGTTGCCACCCTCGTGCTGGGCTTCTGGATCGCCAAGCGCGCCTCGCTCAGCCTCCGGAGCTATTTCCTGGGCGGCAACGAGATCCCCTGGTACCTCCTCGGCGTCTCCAACGCCTCGGGAATGTTCGACATCAGCGGCACGATGTGGCTGGTGTACCTGCTGTTCATCTATGGGCTGAAGAGCATCTGGATTCCGTGGCTCTGGCCCGTCTTCAACCAGATCTTCCTGATGGTGTTCCTCTCCGTCTGGTTACGCCGGTCCGGCGTGATGACGGGGGCGGAATGGATCAAGTTCCGCTTCGGCGAGGGACGCGGCGCACACCTGGCGCACATCATCGTCGTGGTCTTCGCCATCGTGAACGTCATCGGCTTCCTCGCCTACGGCTTCGTCGGCGTCGGGAAGTTCGCCGGGACATTCCTGCCGTGGCAGCTGTCCGCCGATCCGGTGATGAACACCAACCTCTGGGGACTGCTGATCACCGCCATCACCACCGTGTACGTCGTGAAGGGCGGGATGTACAGCGTCGTGTTCACGGAGGTGCTCCAGGCCGCGCTCAAGACGATCGCGTGCATCTGGGTCGGCATCATCGCCATGCAACGCGTGACGCCGGAGATGCTGGCCGCCGTGACGCCCGCCGGATGGACCAGCCCGTGGTTCGGCAAGACACTCGACCTCGACTGGAGCCACATCCTCCCCGCGGCGAACACGAGCATCGCCAAGGACGGATGGTCGATGTTTTCCGCGTTCTTCGTGATGATGCTCTTCAAGGGAATGCTCCAGAGCGCCGCGGGGCCAGCGCCCAACTACGACATGCAGCGCGTCCTCTCCACGAAGAGCCCACGCGACGCAGCGCGCATGAGTGGATTGGTGAGTCTCGTGCTGATGATTCCGCGCTACATGCTGATCGCTGGACTGGCCGTTCTCGCGCTGGCCTTCTTCAGCCCGCAGTTGAACGCGATGGGCAACACGGCGGACTTCGAGCTCATCCTGCCGTTCGCGATGAAGAACTTCGTGCCCACCGGCCTGCTCGGCCTCCTCATTGCCGCGCTGCTCGCCGCCTTCATGGCGACCTACTCAGCCACGGTGAACGCGGCGCCGGCGTACATCGTGAACGACATCTACAAACGGTACATCAACCCAACGGCCGACCAGAAGCTCCTTGTCCGCCTGAGCTATGCGACGTCCATTGTCGTCGTGATCATCGGCACGGGCATCGGCTTCTTCGTCGGTTCCGTAAGTTCGATCGTCGCCTGGATTCTCTCGGCGCTCTATGGCGGCTACGCGGCGGCGAACCTGCTCAAGTGGTATTGGTGGCGTTTCAACGCCTACGGCTATTTCTGGGGAATGCTCGGCGGCATCGCCGGAGCGGGACTCGTGCCCGAGCTGCTGCCCGATGTCACCCCGATCTTCGCCTTTCCGATCATCCTCATCATCTCGCTCGCGGGCTGCATCATCGGATCGCTGGCGACGGCACCGGACGACGAGGCAGTGCTGATGAACTTCTACGACAAGGTTCGCCCCTGGGGCTTCTGGGGACCGATTCACGACAAGCTCGCGCGCCAACGGCCCGGACTTCAGGCCAACCATGACTTCTGGCGCGACATGTTCAACGTCGCGGTGGGCATCGTCTGGCAGACGGCGCAGGTCGCGCTGGGCATCTATCTCGTCCTTCGCGACTGGAATGCCGTCACCGTGTGCGCCGCGCTCATCATCGTAACGTCGGCAATTCTCAAGTTCACGTGGTACGACAAGCTGCGCGACTATCCGTCCGACGTCGCGCGAGCGGACGACATCGTGCCGACGGCGACAGCGGCACTCGAGCCGGCGCGGGTCTGACGACTTGTCCACGCGAATCGCACAGACAGACTTCGAACGTCGCCTCCTCGCGTTGGAGAGGGCGCATGAGAAACTGTCGAATCGTCGCGCCGAGCGTGTCGAGGGCAACGGCATCTTCGAGCGACATTGCGAGCCGGTGCTCACCGCAGCGCACGTCCCACTCGCATGGCGCTACGACCTCGACGCCGAGCGGAATCCGTTCCTCATGGAGCGCATGGGCATCAATGCCGTGTTCAACCCCGGCGCCATCAAGCTCGGTGCGCGCTACCTGATGGTGCCGCGCATCGAGGGCGCGGATCGCAAGTCGTTCTTCGCGGTGGCCGAGAGTGACAACGGTGTGGACGGCTGGCGGTTCTGGGATGAGCCGGTGCGCATGCCGGAAACCGCCGACCCCGACGTGAACGTGTACGACATGCGCCTCACCGCACACGAAGACGGCTGGATCTACGGCGTGTTCTGCACGGAACGCAGTGATCGCGAATCACCCAACGACCCATCCGCGGCCGTCGCGAGGGCAGGCATCGCGCGAACGCACGACCTCGTGACGTGGGAGCGCATGCCCGATCTCGTCACGCCCTCGCTGCAACAACGGAACGTCGTCCTGCATCCGGAATTCGTCGATGGGAAATACGCGTTCTATACGCGGCCGCAGGATGCGTTCATCGACGCCGGCTCCGGCGGCGGCATCGGCTGGGGAGTGTGCGACGACATCGAGCACGCCGCGGTACGCGAGGAGCGCATCGTCGATCCACGGGTCTATCACACGGTGAAGGAAGCAAAGAATGGACAGGGTCCTCCGCCGATCAGGACCGCCGCCGGCTGGCTGCATCTCGCGCACGGCGTGCGGAACACTGCCGCGGGACTGCGCTATGTCCTCTATCTCTTCATGACCGCGCTCGACGAACCATGGCGCATCACGCACCAACCGGCAGGCTATCTCATCGCGCCCGACGGCGATGAGCGGGTAGGCGACGTCTCGAATGTCGTCTTCTGCAACGGCTGGATCGCGGACGACGACGGCGCCGTATTCATCTACTATGCGTCGTCGGATACTCGCATCCACGTTGCGACAAGCAGCGTCCAGAGGCTCGTGGACCACGCCATCAACTCTCCACCGGATGCGCTCACATCCGCTGCGAGCGTAGCGCAGCGCCTGGATCTGATCCGGCACAATCAACAGTTGCGGCGGGGCACTGCATGAACGTCGAGGCAACCCTTTCGCCGACGTCGGCATTGACGTCGCTGCGCGCCGAGGTGAAGGACGAGCTGGTCGAGCGCCTGCTTCCGTACTGGATGGGGCACGCCGTCGACAAGGAGCATGGCGGCTTCGTGGGACTCGTCCTCCCGGACGGGACGGTGTTTCGTGATGCGTCGAAGGGCTGCATCCTCAACGCGCGCATCCTTTGGACATTCTCCGCGGCATACGCGGCGCTCGGTGGCGATCACGTGCTCGCCATGGCCAATCGCGCGGCGGACTACTTCACGGCGCACTTCGTGGATGCAGAACACGGCGGCGTGTTCTGGAGCGTCGACGCATCCGGCGCGCGCGACGACGACCGCAAGCATGTGTACGCGCAAGCCTTTGCGATCTACGCGCTCGCCGAGCACCACCGTGCCACGGGAAGCGATGCGAGCCTCGGTGCGGCGATCGACATCTTCGAGCTCGTCGAGGAGAGCGCCTACGACCATGTGTTCGGTGGGTACGAAGAGGCGTTCAATCGCCAGTGGTTTGTGCTCGACGATTCGCGACTCGGTCCCGACGACGTGGACGCCGCGAAGAGCATGAACACACATCTCCACCTGCTCGAGGCGTACACGACACTGCTGCGGATCTGGCCCAACCCGCTGTTGCAACAACGTCTGAAGGAGCTCGTCGAGCTCTTCACGAACACGATCGTCGACGACGAAGCCAGCAGTGCGCAGCAGTTCTTCGACAGCGACTGGACTCCAGTGGAGAACATGGTGTCGTACGGCCACGACATCGAGACCAGCTGGCTGGTGCTCGACGCGGCGGACGTACTCGGCGACTCCGAGTTGAGGGAGCGCGTGAAGGAGATGTCGCTTGGCCTCGCGTCAGCGGTGCTCGACGACGGCTGCGACGAAGAGCACGGTGGGCTGTTCGATGGCACCGATGCGCGCGGGGTGCTCGACACCGACAAGGAGTGGTGGCCGCAGGCAGAGGCGATCGTCGGCTTCGTGAATGCGTTCACGGAGAGTGGCAAAGAGGAATATCTCGACGCGGCGTGTGCGACATGGTCGTTCGTGCGGCGATATGTCCGCGACCTCGAGGGTGGCGAGTGGTATCGACGCGTGAGCCAGACCGGCGAGGTAAGGCCGGGTCAGGAAAAGGTGGGGCCGTGGAAGGGTCCGTATCACAACGTTCGCATGTGTCTCGAGATCATGGCGCGTGTGGATCGGGCAATGGCGTCGTCCCGAACGTAGCCGATCGATCCTCGTCCGTCTGTTGATGTTCCCGATTGAAGAACTGATGGCTAGGATTGAAGAATCAAAGGATTGAAGAACTGACTCAGTGCAGGGTGCGAAGGTCGCACCCGCACGTGGCGATGCGAGCGGAACATTCAGGTCCGAGGTTCGTATACTCCGCGTAGACGCGCCACTTAGCCGATCCCGATTCCACTCCAACGTGACGACAGCGAGGACATCGCACAGGACGCTCCTTCCGCTGCTCGCCCTCCTGCTCGCCGGCACGTCAGCGTGCGCGCCTGCAGCCCTGACGCCGCATCCAGCGCCCGTGATCGCTCCAGTTGGGCAGTACGCCGCAATCGTCGACGGAAAGTTCATTGGCCAGGACGGTGCACTCGTTGCCGGGACGGCCACCTTCCACACGCTCGGCGCTGCGCTCACCGCCGCGCCCGATTCGTCGGCGACGACGTACGTCATCTACATCCGCAACGGCCGCTACCGCGAGAAGCTCACCGTCGACAAGCCGAACATCACCCTGATCGGTGAAAGTCGCGACGGCGTGACGCTGACGTTCGACGCCACGGCCGACACGCCGGATCCCGACGGCGGAACGCTCGGCACGCGCGGCAGCTACACGCTGCGCATCACCGCGCCGGATTTCCGCGCCGAGCATCTCACCATCGAGAATGCGTTCGACTACCGCGCGAACCTGCTGCGATCCGCCAGCGATCCGGGCAAGATCAAGAACACCCAGGCCGTCGCCCTGCACCTCGACCGGGGCAGCGATCGCGCCGCGTTCGTCGACTGTGTCTTCTCGGGCTGGCAGGACACCGTCTACGTCAACGCCGGCCGAGCGTCGTTTCGCCAGTGCATCATCCTCGGTCACACGGACTTCATCTTCGGCGCTGGGGTCGCGGTGTTCGAGGACTGCGACATCATCTCCCGTGCGGGAGGCTACATCGCAGCGCCGAGTACGCCTCCCCTGCAGCGGTATGGTCTCGTGTTCATCGGAAGCCGGCTCGGGCGCGAGTCCAACGCCGTCAAGCCAAACACGGTGGCGCTCGGGCGGCCGTGGCATCCGTCGTCGAACCCGAATGTGAATCCGAGTGCGGTCTATATCGACGGCAACATGGACGACCACATTCTCGTGGAAGGCTGGACGCAGATGGGCGGGTATGGACCGGAGACTGCGCGGTTCTTCGAGTACAAGAGCCACGGCGTGGGTGCGGTGAAGGACCCCAGGCGTCGCGTTCTCACCGACGAGCAGGCGAGTCAGTACGGCATCAATGAAGTGCTGGCGGGCTGGAAGCCCTGAAGAAGGGCTGCTCTCCAGTGCGCGAGACCTGGCGCCTTACTGCCCTTGAATGGCTCCGTGGGCGCATTCTTCAGCTTCTCGAAGAAAGAGCAAGCGTCGCCCTTGGCAGCCGCGGCGCTTTTCACGATCATGGGTCGATCGCCATCACCACATCTCCAGCACCACTTCAATGAAGATGACCTTCCGCTGGTTCGGGGCCGACGACAAGGTCCCGCTCCAGCACATCAGGCAGATTCCCGGAGTCACCGGCGTCGTCAGTGCGTTGTACGACGTCCCTGTCGGCGACGCCTGGCCGAGGGAGAAACTCGCAGCGCTCGCCGGGCAGATCGACGACGCGGGGCTCGAGCTCGCCGTCGTCGAGAGCATTCCGATCCACGAGGACATCAAGCTCGGACGTCCCACGCGCGACAAGCTCGTCGATCAGTATGCGCAGAGCGTGCAGCACATGGGCGAGCTCAAGGTGCCCGTGTTGTGCTACAACTTCATGCCGATCTTCGACTGGACGCGCACCGACCTCGCGATGGTGAATCCCGACGGCTCGACCGCGCTTGCGTACGACGATGCGGCGCTGTCGCGGATCGATCTCTCGCGCGGCACCGGCGATCTGCCCGGCTGGGCCACTGCGTACGACGCTCCCACGTTGCAGGCCTTGCTCGATGCCTACGAGCAGGTGGACGAAGAGCGGCTCTGGGAGCATCTCGCCTACTTTCTCGAGCGTGTGGTGCCCGTGGCGGAGAGTGCCGGCGTGAAGATGGCCATCCATCCCGACGATCCACCCTGGTCCATCTTTGGCTTGCCGAGGATCATCACGAATGGTCCAAACCTGGATCGGTTCACGAGGCTGGTCGACCTTCCGGCGAATGGCGTGACATTCTGCACCGGTTCACTCGGCGCCGAGCCGTCGAACGACCTGCCGGCGATGGTGCGGATGCTCGGTGAGCGGAAGCGCATTCACTTCACGCACCTTCGCAACGTGCAGTGGACGGGCGCGCGGAAGTTCAACGAAGCACCCCATCCCACGCGACTCGGAGACGTCGACATGCATGGTGTGCTGACGGCGTTGCACGACACCGGGTTCGATGGCCCGATGCGCCCCGATCATGGGCGGATGATCTGGGGTGAGACGGGCCGGGCGGGGTACGGGCTGTATGACCGGGCGCTTGGCGCGACGTATCTGCAGGGTTTGTGGGAGGGTATTGCCGGCGGAGAGCGTGTTTCGTCGTGAGGAGCGGAACAGAAAGCGGTTGACGGTAGTGAATTTTCGGGCTATCGTTCGCGAGTCATGACAAACGCCGCCGCGCTCAATCGCAATAATCTCAATAATTGGAACCTCGATACGAGGATCTGACAGCGCGCATGTTTGGTAAAGCCAGCGCTCGTCAGATCTGATCTGACGGGCGTTTTTGTTTTGATGGGGGGTAGTTAAATTGGCAGATAGCCTGAGTGGTAATCAGGAAGTTTCAGGTTCGAGTCCTGCCGCCCCAGTTCCGGTACCGTTCTGCTCCGCAACGACTTTCGTTGTTGGAGCAGTTCGCGTATCTAGGCTCCGGTTGTGAGTTCAGTTGTGAGTTCGAGCGTTGCTAGGCAGTCGCTGTCAGTCTTTGTGTCGGATTCAGGAGCACGGCTCGCACGCTTTCACGGTCTGCCTGCTGATAGATCATCTGCACAGTCCGAAGATCTCGCCAGCCGCCAGCCGCCGCCGCGGCGACCACGCTCGACGCCTGTGCGCGTGCGATGTGCGAAGCGCTGCAATCGCGCTTCGTGATGGGAGACGGTGGGTCGCTGCAGAGCGCGTGCGCCCTCGTCCGATGCTCTACGACGCGTTGCCTCGGCGCCCTGGAACCAGCGGTGCAGGAACACTGCTTCACGATGCTGCCTGAGGGAGTGAAGCCCTCCCCTGAAATTCCCTGCTTCGTGCTTCTTGCGTCGGCGGGCGACGAGCCCGCATGGCGCTCGCGGCCTACGGCCGGCAACGTCAGGCGCCCGGCGTGTGAAGCGGCGCGCTGACTGCCGTGGAGGGCGCGACTCCTCCGACACGGTGAACGACCCTCATCCCTTGGCCGAGCGCGCCATATCAGATAATGAACGACAGCACATGCGCAGCGGAGCCGCCTTGACGGGCGTGTCGGAGTGTTGTAGTTATCTACATCACCAAATCGCCCGCTTTCCCTCAACTCGCCACTGGGAGACGGGTCCATCCGCTCACGCGGGGCCACTACGGAGACCAGCCATGCAGATCACATCCGGCGCCCGATTCATCCTCCCGCTCGTCGTCGCCACGCTCGTCGCTGCGCAGATCAGCGCGCAGGGACATGATCACCCGGCCGCACCCCCCGCACCATCGGCCGAAGCGCAGCGCGCATTCACACTCATCAAGTCGCTCGCCGGCGCCTGGCAGGGCCTGGTCGTGGAGCCGACGACCAACCTGAAGGTCAACTCGGACGTCACCCTCCGTGTGACGTCGAGGGGAAACTCCGTGGTGCACGAGATCAAGTCGGCCGAGGCGACGGACAACCCGATCAAGAACGATCATCCCGTGACCATGATGTACATTGACGGCGCCAACCTGCTCCTTACGCACTACTGTGACGCCGGCAACCGCCCGCGCATGACTGCGCGCGTGTCAGCGGATGGCAAGCAGATCGACTTCGACTTCCTCGACGTCACCGGCCCAACGACCTACGGACACATGCAGCACGCGCGATTTACCCTTTTCGACGCCACGCATCACATCGAGGACTGGACGTACGAGACGCCCGATGGCAAGACCGTCACCGGGCACTTCGACCTCAGACGTGTGGCCGACGTGGCCACAGTTTCGGCAAAGTGAGACCAGTCGGACATCGCCGTGGACCGTGAGTGGAATGACGGGCTGCCAATCTACCGCCAGCTGCGCGACCGCGTGGTGGCCATGATGCTGGACGGCGTTCTCGACGAAGGGGATGCGCTGCCGTCCGTGCGCAACGTCGCGGCGGAATATCGGGTGAATCCCATCACCGTCATGAAGGCGTACCAGACCCTCGTCGACGAAGGCCTGGTGGAGATGCGGCGCGGGCTCGGCATGTTCATCACTGTCGGCGCCCGCGCACAGCTTCTGGCGGGAGAACGGCAGAGGTTTCTCGCGGACGAGTGGCCGCGCATCCGCGAGACGATCGCCCGTCTCGGGCTCGATGCCGACGACTTGCTGCGCAAGCGCGGGAAGAAGTCATGAGCGATGCATCGGCCGTCATCGAAGCGCACAACCTGCGCAAGACGTTCGGGGTCACGGTTGCCCTGGATGGACTTGATCTTCGCGTTGGCGCGGGACGCATCGTCGGACTCATTGGCCGCAATGGCGCCGGCAAGACGACGGCGCTCAATGCGATCCTCGGCCTCACCCCCTTCGAGGGCGAGCTTCGCGTGCTCGGGCGCAATCCCTGGCGTGATCGCAGCGCGCTGATGCAGGACGTCGCGTTCATCGCCGACGTGGCCGTGCTGCCGAGGTGGAGCAGAGTATCGCAGCTGCTCGCGTATGTGGCGGCGGTGCATCCGCGGTTCGATCGCGCGCGGGCAGAAGGGTTTCTCGACGGGACCACCATCTCGCACACGAGCAAAGTTAGGGACCTTTCGAAGGGAATGGTGACGCAGCTGCATCTCGCGATCGTGATGGCAATCGATGCGCGCCTGCTCGTGCTGGACGAGCCGACACTCGGCCTGGACATGCTCTCCCGCAAGCAGTTCTACGACTCGCTGCTCGTCGATTTCCACGATCGCCATCGCACCATCCTCCTCACGACGCACAACGTGGAGGAGATCGAGCATGTCGTTACGGATGTGATCTTTCTCGACCGTGGCAGGATCGTGTTGAGCGCATCGATGGACGAGATAGAAGGTCGCTATCGAGAGGTGCGTGTGCGTCCTGCCCACGTGCTGCACGCGCGCAGCCTCCGCCCGATCGACGAACGCGATGCCCTGGGGCAGAGCATCATGCTCTTTGACGGAGTGGCGCTCGCCCAACTTGCGGAGTGCGGCGAGGTGCGGACGCCGAGTGTATCGGATCTGTTCGTGGCAACACTGAGTGCCAGGGAGGTCAGGTGATTCGTCATTTCGTGTGGGCGCTCAGGCGCGAGCTGTGGGAGAACCGCTGGCTCTACCTGATGCCGGTGGCCATGGCAGTCCTGCTGGTGGCCGGCTTCGGCGTGTATGCCATCAAACTCCCGGCACAGATGGCCGCCGTCGCAGCGCTCGGCGCGTCGCAGCAGCGGGCGGCGATACTCGCACCGTACGATGTCATCGCTGGACTGATGATGATCGCGGGGTTGTTGATCGGGGCCATCTATTGTGTTGACGCACTGCATGGCGAGCGACGTGATCGCAGTGTGCTGTTCTGGAAGTCGCTGCCCGTTTCGGATCTCATGACCGTGGTCGCGAAGATCACGATTCCCGTGGTCGTGATGCCGCTCGTGGTCTGGGTACTCACCGTTGCGCTGCATGTCGCGATGCTTCTCGCGAGCACGGCCATTCTTGCCGCCGCAGGCCAGAGTGCAGCGCCACTCTGGACCTCCGTGGGCCTCGTGAGCAATTCCCTGACGCTGCTCTATCACTTGCTCGCACTGCATGGCCTGTTGACCATGCCAGTGTATGGATGGTTGCTGCTGGTGTCGGCGTGGGCGACGCGCGCACCGTTCGCGTGGGCGGTTCTTCCGCCGCTGGCGATCGCTTTTCTCGAGAGTGTGGCGCTTGGTACCACGCACTTTGCGCAACTTCTTCTCTCGCGCTTGAGCGGCGGATTGGAATCCATGCCGGCGCCCGCGGGC
>JBBQDT010000014.1:0-41638 GCA_038319955.1 Gemmatimonadales bacterium
TTCAGCCGGTCGGGTCGCACGGCCGTGACGTTCGTCGATTGGCGCTGTGGGCCGTCCTGTGGCCACACGGTGGGTGTTGCGCTGACTGCAACGAGTGATACGAGTTGGGCGATCGAGGAGATGCTGCTGGTGACGTCGCGGGGTCGATAGCCGCTCGAGCTGGCAGGCAGACGCGATTGCGCTTCAATACTTCGCCAGGTAGTTGTCCAGCTCCCATTGCGACACTTGCGAGATGTACTCCCGCCACTCCTGTCGCTTCGCGGCAAGAAAGTGCTGCGCGATGTGGCCGCCGAGCGCCGCCGTGATGACGTCGTTCTTCTCGAGCTCGTCGCACGCTTCGTTGAGGTCCTGCGGCAGGTCGTCGATCCGCAGCCGGCGCTTCTCGCGATGGCTCATCTCCCAGATGTTCTCGTTCACGGGCTCGCGATAGTCGGCATTGGTACGAATGCCGTCGAGTCCCGCCGCGAGCATCACCGTGAGTGCGAGATACGGATTCGCCGCCGGATCCGGCACGCGATGCTCCACGCGCGTGCCCAGCCCGCGACGCTCCGGTATCCGTAACATCGGTGAGCGGTTGCGCATGCTCCAGGCGACGTTCACCGGCGCCTCATACCCGGGCACGAGCCGCTTGTACGAGTTCACGAGCGGATTCGTGATCGCGCACGTGCCCCGCGCATGCCGCAGCAGTCCGCCGATGTAGTGCAGTGCGGTCTTGCTGAGCTGCCAGTCGGCATTCTTGTCGTAAAAGGCGTTCACCTTGCCCTTGAACAGCGACTGGTGTGTGTGCATTCCGCTGCCGTTCTGCCCGAAGATCGGCTTGGGCATGAACGAGGCCGCGAGACCGAAGCGCTGCGCCACGACCTTCACCACGAACCGGAAGGTCGCGATGTTGTCCGCCGTCGTCATCGCATCTGCATACCGGAAGTCGATCTCGTGCTGGCCGTGTGCCACCTCATGATGCGCGGTCTCCACCTCGAAGCCCATCAGCTCGAGATCCTGCACGATGGCGCGACGCGCCTCCTCGCCAAGGTCCACCGGCGCGAGGTCGAAGTAGGCGCCCACGTCGTGCGTCTGCGTCGTGGTCTCGCCATTGGGGCCGCGCTTGAACATGAAGAACTCGGCTTCCATGCCGGCGTTCATCGTGTAGCCCATCGCCGCGGCGTCCGCGAGCACCCGCTTCAGCGCGCCGCGCGGATCGCCGCCAAATGGCGAGCCATCGGCAAGATTGACGTCGCAGATCAGGCGGCCGATGCGATGCTCGGCGTCGCCCCAGGGAAACACGCGGAAGGTCGACAGGTCGGGCGCCAGGAGCATGTCGCTCTCCTCGATGCGCACGAACCCCTCGATGCTCGAGCCGTCGAACATGATGTCGCCCGCAAGCGCCTTCTCGAACTGCGATGCAGGCAGCTCGACGTTCTTGTTGACGCCGAGGATATCGGTGAATTGCAGGCGCAGGAAGCGGACGTTGAGCCGTGCCGCGAGCTCGAGCACGTCCTTCGCCGTAGCGCCCTTCAGGTCGGGGAGTAATGCACGCGATTCAGTCACAGGCGAAAAGATAGCCCGCGACTCGGATGGTCGGACAGTCGGCGAGCCACACTATTACTTTCCGCGCATGACCACGCCGACCAACCCCTCCGCCGTGCCGACGTCCGGCTCGGCGGTAAAGCCATGCCCGTCGTGCGGCGCACCGGCGTCCGGCCGCTTCTGCTCGAGCTGTGGCACTGCGCTCGCCGGCGCCACCTGCGCCACCTGCTCCGCCCCGCTCACCCCCGGCGCCCGCTTCTGTCACCGCTGCGGCACCCCCGCCGGCGCGACGTCTGCCCCGACGCGTGGCTTCGGCGCAGTGCTTCCCTGGACGGTAGCCGCCATCGCGCTGGTCTCGGTGATCGCACTGGTCGTCGGCCAGCGTTTTGGCGCCCGGCCTGTCCCGGTGGCACAGGGCGAAGGTGAGCCCGCCGCCGCTGCGCCCTTTGCCGGCGGCGGAGCAACGATGCCGCGCGCACCTGACATCAGCCAGATGACGCCGCAGCAACAGGCCGAACGACTCTACGATCGGATCATGCGCGAGTACGAGGCCGGTCAGATCGCGAACGTGAAGACGTTCATGCCGATGGCCGTGGCTGCATTCGAGCGGCTATCCCCACTCAGCCTCGACCAGCGCTACGACCTCGGCCGCATCGGAGAGGTCGGCGGCGACATCCCGCTCGCCCGCGCCGAGGCCGACACCATCCTGCGCACGCGACCCACCCACCTTCTCGGGCTGATCCTCGCCGCGAAGGTGGCCCGCATGGAAAAGGACGACGTGCGCGCCCGCGCCCTGGACGCGCGGCTCGTCGCGGCCGATTCGGCCGAGCGAGCCGCAGCGCTGCCCGAGTATCTGCTCCACAAGCTCGACATCGACGCCGCCGTGTCCGCAGCGCGCTCAACTCCAAAATGATTCCCGATGACGACGATTCACGTAGCGCATAGCCCCGACTCCGACGACGCGTTCATGTTCTACGCGCTCGCCGCGGGGAAGATCGATACCGAGGGACTCACCTACGTCCACGAGCTTCAGGACATCGAGAGTCTCAACCAGCGCGCGATGCGTGGTGAACTCGAGGTCACCGCGGTCTCGATCCACGCGTATGCCTACCTCAGCGACAAGTACGCACTGCTTCCGCACGGCGCATCGATGGGCGACAAGTATGGCCCGCGGCTCGTCTCACGGACGCCCGCCACTCGCGCCGACGTAAAAGGGAAGCGCATTGCGACGCCGGGTCCCCTCACCAGCGCCTACCTCCAGCTCCGTATGTACGAACCCGACTTCGAGGCGGTGAACACACCCTTCGACGAGATCATGGGCGCGGTGGAGCGTGGCGAAGTGGACATGGGCCTTCTCATCCACGAAGGCCAGCTCACGTTCCAGAATCATGGGCTGCACCTCGTGGCCGACATGGGCGTCTGGTGGTTCGAGGAGACCGGCCTGCCCCTTCCGCTCGGTGGCAATGTCGTCAGGAAGGACTTGGGCAGCGAGCTGACGAGCAAGATATCGCGCCATCTTCGAGCCAGCATAAAGTATGGACTGGACCACCGAGCTGGTGCTCTTGATCACGCCATGCAGTACGCCCGGGATCTCGACCGCAGTCAGGCAGACGAGTTCGTCGGCATGTATGTCAACGACTGGACGCTCGACTACGGTGAGCGCGGACGTCGGGCCGTGCAGCTGTTTCTGGAGCGTGGCGTGAAAGAAGGCTTCATCACCAGACCAGTGCAGGTCGAGTTCGTGGACTGATCGCAATCGGTTGGACTCATGCATTTCACCGAGGGGGCCGATACTTCATCGCGCCCCTTTCGTATTTCCGCGACGTCCACGTCGTCCCGACTTCGTCCGCCTTGCAACGTACCGTGCCGCGCCCCACTGCCGCCGTCCGCGCCTCGGGCTCTCCTGGATCAGCGAAGCCCCGGGTTCTCGTAGTCGACGACGAGGACACCATTCGCGAGGCCATCGCGCGCTACCTTCGCACCCGCGGCTTCGAGACGAGGACGGAGGACTCGGCCACTGCGGCGCTTGCGCGCCTGAGCCAGGAACACTTCGACGTCATGGTGTGCGACATCCGCATGCCCTTGATGTCCGGCCTCGACGTCCTGCCGCATGCCTTTCGTCTCGATGGTGACCTTGCGGTCATCATGCTCACCGGCGTGAACGACGCGGGCACGGCGACGGATGCGCTGTCCCAGGGTGCCATGGACTACATGGTGAAGCCGGTGGAACTCGCAGAGCTCGAGCGTGCGGTGGAGCGTGCGGCACATCGGCGCCGTCTCGAGATCGAGCGTCGCAACGTGGAGTGGGTCATCCGCGAGGAAGTCGCACTCCGCACGGAGGAGCTGGAGCAAGAGAAGCGCACGCTGCGGTCGCTCACGGTGAGCATCGCGCAGACGCTGATCAACGCGATGGAAGCCAAGGACGTCTACCTGCGCGGACACTCCCAGCGAGTCGCCGAGTTGGCCGCGTCGGTCGCGGAGTCACTCGGACTCGATGCCGATACGGTCGAGAACGTGCGCCTCGCGGGTCGACTGCACGACGTGGGCAAGATCGGTGTCCGCGAGGCGGTGCTGAACAAGCCCGGCACTCTGACGCCGGAGGAGTACGATCACGTCAAGGATCACGTGCGCATCGGCGTGGACATCCTCGCCCCGCTTACGCACATGCCCGTGGTCCTCGAGTTCGTGCACGAACATCATGAGCATTACGACGGCACTGGGTATCCACGTGGTCTCGCCG
This sequence comes from Gemmatimonadales bacterium, assembly GCA_038319955.1. GTDB lineage: Bacteria > Gemmatimonadota > Gemmatimonadetes > Gemmatimonadales > Gemmatimonadaceae > AG11. The sequence continues at coordinate 4,265 of JBBQDT010000014.1, forward strand.
GCGAGCAGATCACCATCGGCGGGCGCATTCTCGCTGCGTGCGATGCCTTCGATGCGATTACCTCGCGGCGCGCATTTCGCGAGGCGAAGGAGGCACCCGAGACGATTGCGTATCTCGAGGAATACGTCGGACGGCTGCTCGACCCGGAGGTCTTTGCAGCATTGAAGCGCGTGGTGCTGCGGCGGAAGACCCTCACATTCATCGACGACACGCACGGCGTCGCGTAGCCGGGGCGACCAACTCGCTGCCAACGTATTGGCAGATTCAGCGTCCGATCAGTCGCTCCATCCGGCAACGTTCAGCTCGTAGCCGCCGTATACTCCTCGATGCTTTTTCGCCGCCATTTTTCACGGCGCCTGGGGCGTGCGTGCGCACTTGCTGTGCTTGTCATTCGCCCCGCGACCGTGTTCGCGCAGTCAGCCCCGGACACCCGCACGAGTGACACGCTTCGGCTGTCGCTCGGCGACGCCGTGTCCATCGCCATGCGCCAGAGCGACGAAGTCGGCATTGCCGCTGCACGGGTGGACGTCGCCGATGCGCTTTTCGGCAGCGCCCGCGCCAACGTGCTGCCGCAACTGCGGCTGTCGAGCTCCTACCTGCACGTGTACGAGAGTGCGCGAGGCCAGGCCGTCGGTTCGGTGTTCAACCAGCCCAACACCTACTCCGCCAACCTCAATCTCTCGCAGACGGTGTTTCAAGGCGGCCGCCTCGTGTCCGCCACGCGTGCCGCGGACCGGACGCGTGAGGCCGCCCGCTTTGATGAGCGCGAACAGCGCGCGCAGCTCACGCTCCAGGTGGAGCGCGCGTACATCAGCGTCCTTTACAGCGATCGCATCACGCAGCTCCAGGCTCGCAATCTCGAGCTTGCGTCCACCCGCCTTGCACAGGTGCAGCAGTTCGAGCGCGCGGGTCGCGCGGCGCGCTACGACGTGCTCCGCGCGCGCGTGGAGCGGTCCAACATCGAGCCGTTGGCCATCCAGGCGCGTAACGACCGTGAGCTGGCGATGGTCGATCTCAAGCGCGTGCTCAATTTGCCCATCGAGCAGCCAATCGCTCTCGTGACGCACATCGATTCCGCAGCGGCGGCCGCGCTGGTCGCCTCGGTGGGTGACACGAGCAGCACACCCGACCGCGCCTCGGTGCGTGCAGCTGAGCTCAATTTCGATGCGCGAAAGCTGAGCGTCTCTGTGGCGCGCGCGGATTTCTATCCCACGGTCTCCGTGTTCCTGCAGTCCGGCTATCAGGCCTTCCCACCCATCGGGTTCGGCTTCCCGACCACGTCCGGCCAGCTCACGGAAGCGGCGTGCCCGCCCGGCAGCGCGGCCGGGCGCCTGTGCCAGAACGGTGGCTTCTTCTCCGATCGTCAGCTGGGTGTCAACGTCAACATGCCGGTGTTCGATGGCTTTCGCGTGAAATCGAACCTCGACCTCGCGCGGGCGCAGGCGCGGCTCGCCGACCTGGAGCTGCGCCAGGAGCGCGAGCGGGTTTCGGTGGACGTCGCGCGTTCCCGCGCCGAATTGCGCCGCTCGAACGCCGTGTTCGCTGCACGGCAACAGAACTCACAGGAAGCCGACGAAGCGTTTCGCCTCGCCACGCTGCGGTTCTCGCGTGGCCTGAGCACACAGCTCGAGGTGTCGGACGCGCAGCTCGCATTGCTCACCGCGGAGAGCACGGAAGCCCGCGCGACGTATGATCTCTTTCTCGCTGCAGCGGACCTCGCGCGTGCGCTCGGCCGTCCCATCCCGATTCCGTCGCTGGCCGGCTCGCCGGCGACTCCGAGATAGTCAATGTCAGTGAACCCTACCAAACGTATCGCCAGTCTCCTCGCGCTCGTCGCGGCGACGGCTGTGGCTGGCGGATGCTCGACGGACGCCAAGGGCTCGCCGGCCGAGGGCGCGCCCAAGCAGTCGGGGGGCGCCATTGCGGGCGGCGGCGCCACTTCCGGTTCGAACCGTCCGTCTCCCTCGATCACGCTCGCCGCCACCGACGTGGCGACCATCGCGCCGTCCACCATCGAGGCGGGCGTCGCGCTCACGGGCGACCTCCGCCCCATCGAGACCATCGACGTCCGGGCGCGCATCGAGGGCGACCTGACCAACGTTTACGTCCGCGAGGGCCAGCAGGTGATTGCGGGGCAACTGCTCGCGCGTTTCGAGGGCGACGAACAGGAGAGCAGCCAGAAGAGCGCGGAGGCCGATCGGGCGGCCGCGCGCACCGATCTCGCCAACGCACAGTGGACCGCCGAGCAGGACGCCGCCTTGTTCAAGGCTGGTGCAATCGCGGAACGGGACTACAAGAACGCGGAGCAGGCGGTGGCGACGTCGCGCGCGCGCCTTGCGGCGGTTGAAGCACGTCTCCGCGCGACGAGCAACCAGGCGCGCGATACGCGCGTCGTGGCGCCAGTCAGTGGCATCATCGACAAGCGCATGGTCGAAGGCGCCGCGCATGTGTCGAGGGGCGCGCCGCTGTTCACCATCGTGCGCAATGGCACGCTGGAGCTCGCGGCGGCGGTGCCGGCGCGCCAGGCCGGCGAGGTGCGCATCGGCCAGACGGTGCACTTCGTGGCCGACGCCAAGCGGTTCGACGGGCGCGTGGCGCGGGTGAGTCCCACGGTGGATCCAGCGACGCGCGCAATCACGGTATACATCGAGATTCCCAACCCGGGCGCGGCGTTGCGCGGCGGCACGTTTGCCACGGGACGTGTGGTCAGCCGCACCCTGACGAACGTGATCACCGTACCGACCGCCGCACTCCGGCAGGGTCAGGAGGACGGCAAGCCATTCGTCTACCGGCTCGACGGAAAGACCATCAACGTCGCCATGGTGCAGCTGGGCGCAGTGGATGAGCGGCTGGGCATCGCGCAGGTGACCGACGGGCTGCAGGTGGGTGACCGCGTGATCGTGGGCAACGTGGGAACGCTGGGCCGCGGCATGCAGGCGATCATCGCTGGCGAGGAGAAGGGCCCGAAGCGGCAGTAGGTCCGCGGCGCGGCACGGCATTTCACAAGGCGAAGGGTCAGGCTCATGTTTCTTTCGGACATCTCGATCAAGCGGCCCGTGTTCGCGACGATGATGATGGTGACGCTCGTCGTGCTCGGCGTCGTCAGCTATCAGCGGCTGGCGATCGACGAATACCCCGATATCACGTACCCCATCGTCATCGCGCAGACGTCGTATCCGGGCGCGAGCCCGGAAGTGATGATGCGCGATGTCTCGAAGCCGATCGAGGAAGCGCTCAACACGGTGCAGGGAATCAAGGAGATCGGATCGACCTCGCTCGAGGGCGTGTCGATCGTGCGTCTCCAGTTCCACCTCGGTGTGGACGTCGCCGCGGCACAGCAGGACGTGCAGGCCAAGGTGGCTCGCATCCGGCGCCAGCTGCCGCAGGACATCCAGGATCCGATCATCCAGCATTTCGATCCGAACGACTCGCCGATCATGTCGATTGCGTTGCAGTCCACGGAGCGTCCCATTCGCGAGATCACCGACCTCGCGAACGACGTGGTGCAGACACGGATCGAGGCGATTCCCGGCGTTGGCGGCGTGAACATCGTGGGTGGCAACGCGCGACAGATTCGCGTGCAGGTGGACCCGGCGGCCATGCATGCGTACGGCCTGTCGCCCGCGCAGTTGACGGCGGCGCTCAAGGCAGAGAACCAGGAAGTGCCGGCTGGACGCATCGAGCGCGGTGCCACCGAGCGCCTGGTGCGCGTCACGGGCCGTATCGTCGACCCGCGCGCCTTCGCGGACATCCCGATCACGGTTCGCAATGGCACGCCCATCCGCATCAGCGACGTGGCCACCGTGGTGGACGGCGCCGAAAACCGGCGCACGGCGGCGGAGATCAATCACACACCCGCCGTTTCCCTCGAGGTCCTCAAGATCTCCGGCTCCAACACAGTCGAGGTGGCCGACGCTGTTCGCGCCGCGGTACTGGAACTCGAGAAGCAGCTGCCGAACGACATTCGCCTGACGTTCGTCCGAGACGACTCCAAGCGCATTCGCGAGTCACTCGCGGATGTGGAGGTCACCATCGTGCTGGGTGCGATCCTCACGATCATGATCATCTATCTCTTCCTCAACTCGTGGCGGTCCACGGTGATCACGGGACTCACGCTTCCCGTGTCGATGATCAGCGCATTCTTCACGATGTGGGTGTTCAACTTCACGGTGAACACCATGACGCTGCTCGCCCTGTCGCTGGCGATCGGCCTCCTCATCGACGATGCGATCGTGGTGCGAGAGAACATCGTGCGACACCTCGAGATGGGGAAAGACCACGACGCGGCAGCACGCGAGGGCACGAGCGAGATCGGCCTCGCCGTCATGGCCACGAGCTTTGCCGTCATCGCGGTGTTCATTCCCGTCGCCTTCATGGGCGGCATCATCGGCAAGATCTTCTTCCAGTTCGGCGTCACCGTGGCGTTCGCGGTGCTCGTGTCGCTGTTCGTCAGCTTCACGCTCGATCCCATGCTCTCCAGCAAGTGGGCCGACCCCGAAGTCGAGCACTCGGCGAACGACGGCGGCGAGCACCAGGCAGAGCAGCGCAGGAAGGCGAACTTCATCCGGCGCGGCGCGTTCGCGTTCAACGACTGGTTCGAGCGCGTGGCCGATCGCTATCCGCGCTGGCTCGGTTGGGCGCTCGGGCACCGCATCCTGGTGCTCTCCGCCGCCGCGGCAACCATTGTCGTGAGCTTCCTCATCATCCCGAAGCTCGGCTTCACGTGGATGCCGGACGTCAACGGCGACGAGTTCGGTGTGCAGTTCCGCACGCCTCCGGGTTCACGCCTCGATTATACGCTCGAGAAAGGGCGTGAGATCGCGACCTTCCTGCAGCAGCAGAAGGAGACCGACTTTACGTACCTCTCGGTGGGCGGCGGGTTTCGCGGCACGCCGAACCAGGGCCAGATCTTCGTGAAGCTGAACCACGGACACGTGCGCTCGCTGGCCGACATCCAGAACGACCTGCGCGGCAAGCTGCGGCAGATTCCCGGCGTGCGGCCATCAATCACGGGCCAGTCGTCGATCTTCAGCCGTGGCCAGCAGCCCATCCAGGTGAACGTGCAGGGGCCGGAGGCATCGCGGCTCAAGATCGCCGCCGAGCGCACCCTGCAGGCCGTGCGATCGGTGCCTGGCGTGGCCGAGCCCAACTCCAGTGAGGACGGTGACATCCCGCAGCTCGACGTCCGCGTGGACCGGCAGGAAGCCTGGCGCGCAGGACTTGGTGTGGGCGCGGTGGCGGCCACCCTCCAGCCGCTGTTCTCGGGCCAGCGCGCAACCACCTGGGAAGATCCACAGGGCTTCTCCCACGATGTCGTCGTCGCCTTTCCGGACTCGCTCCGCACTTCTGCGGCGGACGTCTCACAGCTCCCGGTGGCCAGCAGCTACCGCAACGCGGAGAATGGGTCGCCAACCATGGTGCCGCTCTCGCAAGTGGCGGACGTGCGCGCCGGAGTCGGGCCTCAGCAGATCGAGCGTCGGCAGCTGGAGCAGCAGGTGACGATCAGGAGCGGCGTGCTTCCCGGTTTCGCGATGGGTGACGTGGCGAACGACGTGAAGCTCGCCATCGACAAGATCGGCCTGCCGCCGGGCTACCACGTGGTCTTCACCGGTGACGTGCAGAATCTCAAGGAGACGCAGGGGTTCGTGCTGAGCGCGCTGGGACTTGCGGTCATATTCATCTACCTGATCCTGGCGTCGTTGTTCGGGTCGTTCCTCCAGCCGCTGGCGATCATGCTGGCCTTGCCGCTCAGCTTCATCGGCGTGGTGCTCGCGCTCCTCGTGACCAAGGGGAACATCAACGTCATGACGATGATCGGGATCATCATGTTGATGGGGCTGGTGACCAAGAACGGCATCCTGCTCGTGGACTTCACGAACCAGCTGCGAAGCGAGGGTCAGCCCCGGCACGATTCGTTGCTGTCGGCGGGCAGGATTCGCCTGCGGCCGATCATCATGACCACGGTGGCGATGATCTTCGGCATGCTCCCGCTGGCACTGGCGCTCGGCGCAGGCGCGGAAGCGCGTGCACCAATGGCACGGGCCGTGATTGGCGGCCTGATCACGTCCACGGTGCTCACCCTGTTCGTGGTGCCGGTGATGTACACCTTCCTCGACGACGTGGGCGCATGGGTGAGCGCCCGACTGACGTCAGCGTCGGAGCACGACGCACGCGGCCGCGCGCCGGAAGTCGTCATCGGCGATTGATTTCGCGAGTGGTCGCGCAGGGAAAAGGCATCACGCTCGCGGAATCCGCCTTGACGGATTCCGCGCGTGGCCTTACAAGGGTGAATGTGTCGTTGGTGTTGGCGCGACCCGGAGGGCACACGACGTGCACCGGGGCCGCGACAACTAGTCGATACTCAGATTCCGACTGTCCTATCTCCAGAGGAGGCGGTGATGCCGCGCGGTGACGAGTTGAATGAGGAGCTCCGGTTCTCGGATCGCGACGATGACGTCGATGATCTCGGCTACGGCGGCGGGGGTGGCGGGTCGTCGTCCTATGACGACGACGATGAGGAGGACGGCGGCTGGACGACCCACAAGGACGACAGTGACGACCTCTGGGACAGCACGGACGATTCCGACGACGACGACGAGGAAGGTCTCGCCACACCGGTGGTCGACGGCGAGGAAGAGGAGGAGGAGAGCCCCCTCGTCGTGGCACGTGCGCCCAAGTCGGGTGGCAGCGGACGGCCGATCACGCCCTCGCCCAATTCGGGCGCAAGCAGTGCCAAGGCGCCGGTGACGGCGTCGAAGCACCCGGCCACCAAGGATCCGGGGAACAAGGGATCGGTGAATCGCGGCTCGGCGTTCGACTCCGCGGCCAAGACACCCGCGAAGCCGGCGGAGAAGGCCCCCGCCAAGGCAGCACCGGCGAAGGCACCAGCCAAGCCCACTGCCAAGGCACCGGCGAAGGCTGCAGCCAAGGCGCCTGCCAAGGCAGCCTCCAAGGCCCCGGCGAAAAAAGCTGCGGCCAAGCAGGCGCCCGCCAAGAAGGCGCCCGCCAAGAAGGCGCCAACGAAGAAGGCGCCAGCCAGGAAAGCGCCAATGAAGCAGACGCCGATGAAGAAAGCGGCTGCCAAGAAGGGGCCCGCCAAGAAGGCGCCAGCCAAGAAGGCGGCGGCCAAAAAAGCGCCGGCCAGGAAGGCCGCCGTCAAAAAGCCACCGATGAAGAAGGCAGCCAAGAAGGGTCGCCGGTAGCAGCTGAATCGCTCGACAACGCACGACGGGGTGTGGCCGTGATGGCCACACCCCGTCGTTGCATTGCTTCCATCCGCCACGGACCGCTCGTAATATCCGCCATGCAACCGCTCGAGCGTCGGGTGCTCGACGCCCTCCCCATCACCGTCTATTCGGTCGATCTCGAGGGACGTCTCACCTTCCTCAACAGGTCGTGGTCGCGCTTCGCGCAGGCAAACGGAGCGCCCCAACTGGGCAACGAGAATGCGGTGCTCGGCGCATCGCTCTGGGATTCCATCGGCGATCCTGCAGTGCGCACGCAGGTCGAAGCAGGAATGACCACGCTGAGCGAAGGTCGCGCCACCTCGCTGAGCTGGGAGTTTCCCTGCAGCTCGCCGACGGAAGAGCGCATCTTCCTGATGCATCTGAGTGCCATGACGGAGGGCAAGACGGTCACGGGCTACACCTTCTCCACCGTGGACATCACGCCCAGCCATCGCTCGCGCGAAGTGCTCATCGACACGGGCATGGCACTGGCACGAACGGTGAGCGTCGAGCGCGTGCTGCAGGAGGTTTCGCAACAGCTGCGTCGCACCATGGATTGCGATGCCGTCGCCATCGCGCTCGCCGAACAGGGGACGGCGCTGCCACGGCTGGTTCACCAGTCCGGCTATTCTGACGACGACGCGGCGCTCCTCGACACGACGCTGGGCGACGTCTGGCGCGCGGCGATCGAGGGCAGCCGCGTCGTGATCCGAAACACCGCTGACGGGATCGAGATCACCGCGCCCTCGACGAGCAGCGAGGGTGTCGTGGGCGCCGTCACCCTCGCGGCGTCAGAAGTGCCGACCCACCGGCTCGAAGAGACGACGCGCGTCCTCGTGACCATCGCCGCCGAGATGGCCGCCGCCATCGAGCGCGCCCGGCTCGTGCAGCGGCTCGGCCACAAGCGCCGGCTCGAGGCCATCGGGGAAGTGTCGGCCGGCGTCGCACACGAGCTTCGCAACCCGCTCTTCGGCATCTCGTCCGCCGCGCAGTTGCTGCGCTTTCGCGTGAAGGACGACCCGATCGTCGAGAAGAACGTAGGCCGTATCCTGCGGGAGGTCGAGCGACTCAACAACATGGTCACCGCGTTGCTCGAGTATGGACGCCCCAACCCGATCCGCCTCGAGCCCGGCGATCCCGACGCGGTATGGGACGAGGTCATCGAGAACCATCGCGGCCGCCTGGAAAGTCGCGCGCTGCTGCTCCACCGCTCGCGCGGTGAGTACAAGGCGCTGTGCGCCATCGACGCGGCACAGTTCGCCCAGGTCCTGCTCAACGTGCTCGTGAACGCCACCGACGCCGCGCCTGAAGGCAGCGACCTGACCCTCGAGAGCACCGTCCTGCCCTCGGGGGCTTGGCGGTGCCGACTGCACAACGGCGGACCCGCCATTCCCCCCGACATGCTGCCGCGCGTATTCGAGATCTTCTTCTCCACGAAGCCGGGCGGCACCGGAATCGGCTTGGCGCTGTGCCAACGCATCATCGAGGAGCATCACGGAACGATCTCCATCGAAAGCGCTCCCGAGCTCGGAACCGCGACCACGATCGTCCTGCCGCCAGCGTGAGGCGGCCTCGCGAGGACAGCGCATGATTTCCGTGCTCGTCGTGGACGATGACCGCACCGTGCGCGAGACGCTCGCCGACTTCTTCCACACGCTTGGCTACGCGGCACGCACTGCGGCCACGGCGAGCGAAGGCCGACAGGCGGCCGCGGAGCACGCACCCGACGTCGTGCTGGTGGACCTGCGATTGCCCGACGCCAGCGGCCTTACCCTGCTCGAGGCGTTGCGCGCCGACGATCCCGGGCTCGGCGTCATCATGCTCACCGGCCATTCCGATGTTCCTACCGCCGTGCGTGCCATGCAAGCCGGGGCGCTCGACTTCCTCGAGAAGCCGGTGGATCTCGAGACCCTCGACGCTGCGGTGACTCGTGCCGTGGAGCTCGTGCGCCTCAGACGCGAGGTGTCCGTGCTGCGCGCCCAGCGGCCGTCAGGTGCGCAACGGATTCCCGAGAGCGAAGACGCCGCACCGTCGCTCGAGCGGCTCATCGACCTCGCCGCGAGTAACGATGACGTCCCCGTCCTCATCGTGGGCGAGACGGGCACCGGCAAGGGCTACCTCGCACGCAGGATCCACGACCGGTCGGCACGCGCCGCACTGCCGTTCGTCGAGGTGAACAGCGCCTCGCTGAGCGCGACCTTTCTCGAGAGCGAGCTCTTTGGCCACGAGCGCGGTGCGTTCACCGACGCGAAAGTCGCCAAGCGCGGCCTGTTCGAAGTGGCCGGCCGCGGTACACTGTTTCTCGACGAGGTCGGTGAGCTTGCACAGGAGGTGCAGCCCAAGCTGTTGAAGGTCCTGGAGGACCGCACCTTTCGCCGGCTGGGCGGCACCGCCGAACTGCGCAGCGACGCGCGCGTCATCGCGGCCACCAATCAACCGCTCGCCGAGCTGGCGCAGAACGGCCGCTTTCGCGCCGATCTGTATTACCGACTTCAGGTACTCACGCTTTCCCTGCCCTCCCTTCGCGAGCGACGTCCCGAGCTCGCGGCGCTCGCCACGGCATTTCTTCCGCGCGGCGCTCGGCTCTCGGACCGGGCACACGTGGCGATCGAGCAGTATGTCTGGCCAGGGAACGTCCGTGAGCTGAAGAACACCCTGTGGCGCGCCGCGCTCCTCGCCGACGGCGCGCCGATCGACATCAAGCATCTCGGCCTTCCTCGCTCGTCGTCTGCTGCCTCGCCCATTGGTCCTACGTCGCTCGCGGACGCGGAGCGGCGTGCCATTGCCGAGGCGCTCCGGGCGACGGCGGGCAACAAGGTGAAGGCAGCGAAACTGCTCGGGATTGCCCGTTCGACACTGTTGGAGAAGCTGAAGCGCCTCGAGTTGGTCTGACCGGATACCGGGCACGTAATCGAGACGGCTGATCGATTATCGATCATGGCGAGCTCCTTCGCCGGTCGTCGCGATTCACTGTAAGGTGTTCGAAGGGAATGCGTTATGTCGTCTGCACTTGCGAGGCCCGGTTATCGCCTAGTAGCAGTGCATGAGCAACCCAGATGCCCTCAGCGTCCTGATCGTCGAGGACGAGCACTCCATCCGCGACGTTCTCACCGAGCTGTTCGACGTGGACGGTACGCGCGTGGAGTCCGCAGCAACGCTCGCCGAGGCGCAGGCGATGCTCGCGAGCACGTCGTTCAATCTCATCGTCACGGACATTCGGCTCGGTGGTCGTCGCGATGGCGGGCTTCAGGTCATGGCTGCCGCGGGCGTGCTCTCGCCGGAAGCATCCGTCGTGGCGCTCACGGCGTATCCGGATGAGGACAACCGCAACGCAGCGCTGCGGCTTGGCGCCACGCACTTCCTGGAAAAGCCCATCGCACTGGAGAAGATCGCCGAAGTCGCGGCATCGGCGGGTGTGCCCACTGCCTTCATGCCACTGGCGCGCTTGTCCCGCTCGTAGCGCAGCACGGCGGGCTTGGCCCGCTGGTTCCGAAACGTCGACGTGTGGTGTGTGGGGAGTGGTGACGACGTCAGGACCAGCGGTGCCATCCCGTCGCTGCGGCATGGGGCTTCTGTTATCTTCCGCCGCTATGCCGGAACCGACTCCATCTCCCGTCGCGCTGTTGCGCGCGCATTCCCGTCACGCCCCCTGGAATGCCCGCGGGTTGGCGGCACACGTCACGGCCCTCGTGGACGCTGCCGGTATCCGGCCCACCAACGCCTCCGCGCGCAGTGCGCCAAGTGCACGCTCGGTGCGCTTCTATGTCGCGAGCGGATTGCTCGACCGCCCTGAAGGCGCCGGTACGGCCGCGACGTACAACTACCGGCACCTCCTCCAGCTGCTCTCGATCAAGATCCGGCAGCGCGAAGGCGCGACGCTCGAAACCATCAAGAGCGAAATGCGGGAAGTGACGGGCGACGCCCTCGAGCGACGGGTGGCCGCGTCGCTCGCCCCCGCACTCGGCGCACAAGCCGACGTTGCCGTCCGCAACACCGATGCCGAACGTTCGGCCAGCTGGCGGCGCGTGCCGGTGGCGGATGGTATCGAGATCCACGTCCGTGACGATGCACCGGCCGCGCGCGACGAAGCGCTCGTCGCCATGCGTGAAGCCGTGCGCGCCGCACTGGGACGCGCCGACATCCGCTAGCTGCTGCGCCTGACTACAGCAGGCGGGAAAGCAGCGACGCCCCGTTCTCCATCAGGTGATGCCACCATGGCCGCTGCTGAAACTCCGCCAGCGTGATCTCCGTTGCGCGCGTGAGGTCGTCCATGAAGGTCGAATCCATCTGCGCGCCGAGCCCGCGATCCATGAACACGAAATTCGACTCGTTGTTGAACGCGAGCGACCGGTTGTCGAAGTTCATCGAGCCGATGGAGCCCCAGATGCCGTCGACGATGAACGTCTTGGCGTGCATCATGGACGGCTGGTATTCGTAGACGCGAATCCCTCCCTTGAGCAGTTGCTCGTAGCGCGAGCGGCTCGCCCAGAGCGTCGTCTTCACGTCCGTCTCCTTGCTCACCGTCAGGACGCGCACGTCGACACCGCGCTTCTGCGCATCGAGCAACAGCTTCCGGAAATCGTCGTCCGGCACGAAGTACGAGTTGGCGACATACAACGTGCGCCTCGAGCTCGCGATGGACAGGGCGATGAATCGCTCGGCAGGTGTGCTGCCGGTCGTCGGCGAAGCGAAGAACACGCCGGCCGTCACGCCCCCATCGACATCGTTGAACGCCTTCTTCGGAAAGAATGTGTCACCGAGGATGAGCTCACCGGTGCATTCCGCCCACGCGGCGGCGAAGGCGGCTTGCAGGCCCATCACCGATGGGCCTTCGAATCGCACGTTGGTCTCGCGCCACTGGCCTTTCACCTTGCCGTTGCCCAGCCAGTAATCGGCGAGCCCGAAGCCTCCCGTGTATCCGATCTCTCCGTCGACCACGACGACGCGAACGTGTGACCGGTCGCTGGCGTTGTGCAGCGAGAACCAGTGCAGCTGCCGCAGCAGACCGATTTCCACGCCGGCGGCACGGAGGCTGTCGGCCCACGCCTTCTTCAGGTTCTGCGACCCGAATGCGTCGAGCACGAACAGCACTCGCACACCTGCCTTGGCGCGCTCCTTCAGGATCACTGCCATCGTGTCCGCCACCGCGCCCGGCTGCGAGTAATACATCTGCACGGTGATGGTGTGCTTCGCCGAGCGGAGGTCTCGCCACAGCTGCGGGTAGGTGCCGTCGCCGTTCAACATCTGCTGGGCGGAGTTTCCGCGCGTGAGGCGCATCCCCGTGTAGAGCTCGATGGATTGCGTGAACAGCGAGTCGCTGAGCTGCGGCGGACCGCTCTTGTTCCCGATGTTCACGACGGCCTTGACGGGTGTGCCTCGCGTGATCGACAGGATGCCGATCAGCGCAAGGGAGCCGACAAGAAGAACTCCGAGCACCACGCCGACGCGCTTGATCCTTAGCATTTTTCGCATTTGTTCACACGCTATCACATACTTCATGCCAACAGGCCGAGCCCGGTAGTTGCCGAAGCACGCCGAAGCGAAGGCCTCCGCGGGAGACATCATGGATTTTGCAGGTCGCAGCGTCGTCATCACAGGTGTCGGACGCGAAGGACAGGTGGGTGAAGCCGTGGCGACGGCCTTTGCCGAGCTGGGCGCGCGCGTCTTTCTGGTCGACCGAAAGGAGGAACAAGCGCGGGCGCGCGCCGACGCGCTGGTGAAAGCAGGCCGCCGCGCCGCTGGACTGGGTGCCGACCTCACCGACGAGACGGCCGTTGCCGCGCTTGCCGAGCGCGTCCGCGATGCCACGGGAGGTCGCGTGCATGCGGTGGTGCATCTCGCCGGCGGGTTCACGACGAGCGGTCCCGTGGCGGAGAGCGACGCCTCGCTCTGGTCCCGGCAGTTCATGCTGAACACCACCACGGCCTATCTCACGGCACGTGCGTTCCTGCCGATGCTGCGAACGGCGAAGGGGTCACTCGTGTTCTTTGCGTCGGAGGCAATCCTGCCCGGCGGGCGCACATCCGGCATCTCGGCGTACGCTGCGTCGAAAAGTGCGTTGGTGGCGCTCATGCAATCGATCGCCCAGGAGGAGACGCCACGCAGCGTTCGCGCAAACGCCCTCGCGCCCACCAGTATTCGCACGGCGGCCAATCTCGCTGCCATGGGATCTGATGTCGCCTACGTTTCCCGGGAAGACGTCGCGAAGGTGGTGTTATGGCTGTGCTCGGAGGATGCGCGCGCGGTGAACGGCCAACTCATCCCGGTGCGTTGACACCGCGGACCGCATGAGTGTTGTCCCACGTCGCCGGGCGGCATCTCGAGCGATTCGACTCGATCGCTCGCTCGAGGCGCTGCCACTCTTTCGCCTGAGCGACTCGGCCGAAGATGGGACGATCGCCGTCGCCGATGCTCAGGGCCGGCGCTGGCGTGTGTTGCCCAGCCCGGGCGACCGGTTGCCCGGCACGTTCGACCAGGATGTCTACGTCGAGCTGCTGCGCCGCTATGCCGATGCAGACCAGCCAGTCGACGGCGTGGTCTCGTTCACGCTGCATTCTTTTCTGCGCGCCATGGGGCGACGTGTGGATGGGCGCACGTACGAGCAGCTGCGGAGCGCGCTCGGGCGGCTCGAGCGGACAACGCTGGAATCCACCGGTGTCTACGAGAACATGTCCGGCGGCGGCCGAAGTGACGTGCGGTTCAGTATCCTCACGGCAGTGGCGGTGGAACGCCGCCGGACGGTGGATCGCGAGCAGCTCCAGCTATTCAACGGCATGGCGACAGCCGAGCCGGGCGTGGCGCGCGTGATCATTTCGGCGGTCCTCCGCGATAACCTCGCCGCGAATCACGTCGTCAGCCTCTCGGCGCAATGCTACTGGAGCCTGGGCTCGCCGGTGGCGCGCCGACTGTATCGGCTGCTCGAGGTGGCACGTGAAGAGGAGCGGCTGACGTGGCGCATCGCGCTGGATCGGCTCGCAGAGCAGCTCCCCCTGACGCAGCGCTACCCCTCGCACCTGCAGCGTGTGCTCCAGCCGGCGCACGACATGCTAATAGCGTCCGGAGTGCTGCGGAATGCGGTCATCAGGCAGCAGCAACGGGAGTGGTTCGTCGACTACATGCTGGGCTCGCGTCCGGGCTGACCCTTGATGGACAGGTAGCTCGTCTGTAAATGGTTGACAGGGATTGAGAGTTGCACTCGACGTAGAGCACTTCACCCTGGAGTGAAGATGACCACCAAGTTGACAGATCCACTCAGGCGGGAGATCGAGATAGACGGCGAGGCATACACGGTGCTGTTGACACCAAAGGGCCTTCGCCTCAGCCGGAAGCGTTTTCGACAGGGGCGCCAGATGACGTGGCGAACGATCTGGGAGCAGGGTGACGCAGAGCATTCGGACAACACGGACGCGCCTGCCTGACCGGTGTTGCGGAACGTTGTGCCCAGCTGGTCGTATACAAGATGGACGTCTTTCCTTTTCCGCGGGTTCATGATGCGTCGTCGCTCGGCCATTCTTGCGTTCATGCTGCTGCCGATCGTCGCCGGCGGCTTTCTCATGCAGAGCCGCACCACCACCGATGGTGCACGCGTTCTCGACCAGGTCCTCAATCTCGTCTCGCAGCGCTTCGTCGACACCGTGAGCGCCGCGGCGCTCTACGAGAAGGCGGCAAAGGGGCTCGTGAAGGAGCTCAACGATCCGTACAGCGAGCTGTTCTCACCGAAGGAGCTTGCGAGCTTCTCGCGGCAGACGAACGGCAAGTACGCCGGCATCGGCATGCAGATCGAGGATCAGCAGGGCGCCATTACCATCAGCAAGGTGTTCCCGCACACCCCTGCCGAGGGAGCCGGCGTTCGCGAAGGGGACAGGATCATCTTCGTGGATTCGCTGTCCACGCGTGGGTGGAAGACGCAGCAGGTCTCCGATTATCTCATTGGCACGGCAGGCACCAAGGTCACGGTGAAGTTCGGTCGCCCGGGAGTCGGGGAGCCGATCGTCACGACGTTCACGCGCCAGGTAATCCACATTCCGGCGGTGCCGTTCGCCATCGTGCTCGACAACAAGATCGGCTACGTCCCCGTACAGCGCTTCAACGAGACCGCTGCTGAAGAGGTCAAGGCGGCGGTTGCCGGCCTGCAGAAAGAAGGCGTCACGGGCGTCGTGCTCGACATGCGGGGCAATCCCGGCGGAATCCTCGACCAGAGCATCACGATGTCCAACCTGTTCCTCAAGAGCGGGCAGGAGATCGTGAGCGTGCGCTCGCGCGCGAACGAGACACAGAGCTTCGGCACGCGCGGCAACCCGGCGTTCCCCACGCTCCCCGTCACGGTCCTCACCGACGAGTACACGGCCTCCGCCAGCGAGATCGTCGCCGGCGCGCTGCAGGATCACGATCGCGCGCTGGTCATCGGCCAGACGAGTTTCGGCAAGGGGCTGGTACAGACGCTCTTCCCGCTCGACGGTGGCTACGCGCTCAAGATCACCACCGCCAAGTGGTATACGCCGAGTGGCCGCAGCATTCAGCGTGAGCGCAAGTTCGAGAATGGCCGCTTCGTGGAAGTCGCCCCCGACTCGCTCGAGACGGAAGCGAAGAAGAAGGAACGCCCCGCGTTCCGCTCCGATGCTGGTCGCATGGTGTACGGCGGTGGCGGTGTCGCGCCGGACGTGCTCGTGCGCGACGACACGCTCACGACCGCCGAGCAGACCTTGGCCAAGGCGTTCGCGCCCAAGTCGCAGGACGTATACGTCACGCTCGCCGACTATGCGCTCGAGCTGTCACGCGGCTCCACGAAGAGTTTCACGGTGCAGCCGCAGTGGCGCGACGAGCTCTATCGTCGCCTGACGGCCAAGGGCGTGACGCTCGATCGCACCCAGTACGACGCGGCATCGCGCTACGTGGACCGCCTGCTCGAACAGCGCGTTGCGCGCTACGCCGGTGGCGACTCCACGGCCAAGCGTCGCGACCTTCCCTTCGATGCTCCGCTGCGCAAGGCTGTGGAATTGATGGAGAAGGGCAGCTCGCAGAAGGACCTGTTCACGCTCGCGGCGGCAGCACAGCCGAAGCCGACCAACGCCAAGCTGCCGTCGGCAGACCAGACCGCGGTGAAGAAGCAGCCCTGACCGGCCATATCCGGTACAAAGCGGGCGTCCCTCAAACGGGGCGCCCGTTTTACATTTGCTCTCAGCATGCGCCCATTCCATCCTGTCATCCTGGCCGCCGGCATTGCCGCTGCGGCACTTTCCTGCGCTCACGGCAGCAACGCTGGCGTGATGACCATTGCGCCCTCAGCCGGCGAACGGCACCTCGCCAACCTCCGCCAGCTCACGAATGGGGGAGAGAATGCCGAGGCCTACTTCAGCGCGGACGGCAACCGCCTGATCTTCCAGAGCACGCGCGACGGACGGAGTTGCGACCAGGAGTACATCATGAACGTCGATGGGTCCGGGTTGAGGCGCGTGTCGAATGGCACGGGCAAGACCACGTGCGGCTTCTTTTTCGCCAACGACCAGCGCATCCTCTTCGGTTCGTCGCACGCGGAACAGCCTAACTGTCCTGCGAAGCCGGATCCGTCGAAGGGGTATGTGTGGGGTCTCGACCCGTTCGACATCTATACGGCGAAGCCGAATGGCGACTCCCTCCGCCGGCTCACCAACTACGGCGTCTACACCGCCGAAGCCGTGGTGTCGCCCGACGGAAAGCGAATCGTGTTTACGTCGCTCAAGGACGGGGATCTCGACATCTACACGATGAACGTGGACGGCAGCGACATTCGCCGGCTCACCACGACGCCCGGCTACGACGGCGGCCCGTGGTGGTCACCCGACGGGACGAAGATCGCCTACCGTGCGTGGCATCCGGTGGACAGCGCGCTCACGACCTATCGTGAGCTGCTCGCGCAACGACTCGTGCGCCCGAACCGCATGGAGTTGTGGGTCATGAACGCCGACGGCAGCGGCCAGCGGCAGATCACGCAGCTCGGAGGCGCGAACTTCGGTCCGTCGTGGACCACGGATGGCAAGCGACTGATCTTCTCGTCCAACTACAAGCAGCCGCGCAGTGGCAACTTTGACCTGTTCCTCATCAACCTCGATGGAACGGGGCTGGAGCAGGTCACTACGGCAGACACCTTCGACGGCTTTCCGATGTTCAGTCCAGACGGCAAGCACATCGTGTGGGCCTCCAACCGCCACGACGCCAAAACCGGCGAGACGAATCTCTTCATCGCCGACTGGGTGCCGTAGTCGTCCCGAGCGCACGGGGTTGTCGTCCCGAGCGCAGCGAGGGACCTGCTTTTTCAGCCCAGCCTACGCACCAATGACTTCGGCGACATGCGCCAGCGCCTCGTCCGTCGTCAACGGCTTGGCGCTCTCCTGGTTCAACGCAGGCTCCGCCGACCCCGGATCTTTGAGCAGGTGTCCCGTCAGCAACGCGACCACTCGCTCGCCACGCTTGATCACCCCGCGCTGAGCGAGGGCACGAACCCCCGCCACGCTGGCCGCACTCGCCGGCTCACAGCCCACGCCGCAGCGATCGATCACCGCCTTCGCGGCGAAGATCTCCTCGTCCGTCACCGACTCCACCACGCCGTCGGTCGCCGCGATCGCTCGCACGGCGCGATCCCATGATGCCGGATCACCGATCTTGATCGCCGTCGCGCGCGTTTGCGCCTGCACACTGATGCGCTCCGCGAAATGCTCCGCGTAGCCGCGCGCGAACGGCGCCGCACCCGCCGCCTGCACTGCCAGCAACCGCGGCACCCGCTCGATCAGCCCGAAGCTGTGCGCCTCGGCCAACGCCTTTCCGAACGCCGACGTGTTGCCGAGGTTGCCCGCAGGTAGTGCAATCCAATCCGGTGCGTCCCAGCCAAGCTGCTGCAGCATCTCCAGTACGATGGTCTTCTGGCCCTCGATGCGGAACGGATTCACCGAGTTCACGAGATAGACGCCGAGCGTGTCGCTCGCCTCGCGGGCGAGCCGGAGACAGACGTCGAAGTCACCCCGGATCTGGAGCGTGCGCGCGCCATACGCCACGGTCTGGGCGAGCTTTCCCGACGCGACGTTGCCTTCCGGCACGAACACGAATGACGGAATGCCCGCCTGTGAGGCGTACGCGCTCAGCGACGCCGACGTATTTCCCGTCGACGCACAGGCCACCGCGCGCGCGCCGATGCGACGCGCCTGCGTGACGGCGACGGTCATGCCGCGATCCTTGAACGATCCGGTCGGGTTGTGGCCTTCATGCTTCATGAGCAATGAGTCCACGCCCGCGAACGTCGCGACGGCATCCCGGGCGAGCAGGGGTGTGTTGCCCTCCGGATGGCTTACCACTTCGTCGTCTGTTGTCGACAGCACGATCTCGCGAAAGCGCCACACACCCGATCGCTCGAGCGCTGACGTCGTGCGGCCGATCTCAGCTGCGCGCCCGTCGAACAGGCTGCGCAGCTCCGCCCCGCTCTCACTGCGCACATGCTCCACGAGGAGCAGCCCGCCGCAGTTCGCGCAGGTGGACTGTGGCGTGTCGAGCGGCAGGACGCTCGTGCAGTCCGCGCAACGCACCATCATCTTCGACATGGATGGATGTCGCTTCCCGACCGGCGTTGGTGCGCTCACAATGACCTCACGATGGTTCCGTCCATGTCGATCTCGGTGACAGTGGTGGTGCACTCGATGCCCTGTCGAGCATACGAATCATTCATGGCAGTGGCGATCTGGTGCGCGCGAGCGAGGTCGGCGGCGATGGCGAATGCTGTTGGTCCCGCGCCGGAGATCGATGCGCCGAGCGCACCGGCCTCCATGGCGGCCCGCTTCGCATCGACGAATCCCGGTATGAGCGATGCACGTGCCGGCTCGGCAATGCGGTCGTCGATTGCGCGACCGAAGAGCGCTAGATCGTTCAAGTAGCACGCCGCGACCATCGCGCCAACCTGCGCGAGTTGATGGGTCACCGTATGCAGCGGCACGTGGTGCGGCAATGCCCGCCGCGCCGTCGCCGTCGATAGCCGCTGCGCCGGATGCGCCAGCACCAGCCGCAGCCCAGCGGGAACCGGGAGGCGTATGACATCGATGGGGTCGATGCACCGAATGAGCGTGATGCCACCGAGCAGTGCCGGCGCAATGTTGTCGAGATGCCGGCCTGCGACCTTCGCCTCGGCCACCAGACCACACTCGAGCAGTGCGTTCGTGTCGAGTATTCCGCCGAAGAGTGCATTGGTGGCCGCCGCACCGGCGATCGCGGACGCAGCACTGCCCCCCTGTCCCCCCGAGAGCGGCAGGCCTTTCTTCACAGTGATCGCGATGCCGTCGGCGACCGGCTTGGCGCCGAGCTTCTTCGCCCAGTGAAACACCGCGGCCGCGGCGATCGCTGCGGTGTGTCGCGTCGGCGCGGTGGAGAGGTCGGGATGCCCGGCGTCCAGCACCGTCACGCCGGGCTCGTTGCTCCATTCGGCCGTTACGGCATCGCGCGCACCGGCAATGGCGCAGCCCATCACATCGAGGCCAGGGCCGAGGTTGCCGATGCCTCCCGGCGTCGTCGCGACGCACGCTCCGCGAGCTGTCGTCATTTCGCGGAAAGGCGGAGAACGTCGCCGAGCACGCCTGCGGCGGTGACTTCCACGCCGGCTCCGGGGCCCGAGACCACGAGCGGGCGGTTCCGATAGCGCGCCGTACTGAAGACGAAGAGGTTGTCCGTGCCGTCGAGCGAGGCGAGCGCGCTGCCAACCGGGACGCTGACGAGACCGACCTTCACGCCGCCCCGCGTCGCCCGTGCACGATAGCGCAGCACTTCGCCGCGTGCGCGGGCCTCCGAGACTCGCTGTTCCCATTCCGCATCGAGCGTCGGCAGCGCCTCGAGAAACTCGGCGGGCGAGACATCCTGGAGTGACGCGGGCACGAGCGACTCCAGGCTCACGTCTGCCATCTCGCCGGTGTAGCCGAGCATGCGCGCCAGGATGATGCCCTTGCGGGCGACGTCCAGTCCGCAGAGATCGTCGCGCGGATCGGGTTCGGTGTAGCCACGCGACATTGCATCGTGCACGGCAGCGGAAAAGGTGCGGCCACGACCCATCTCGCTGAACAGGAAACCCATGGTGCCCGATGGTGAGCTATCCACACTGTCCACACGATCACCTGATGCGTGCAGCTGCTGGAGCGTGTCGATCACGGGAAGTCCCGCACCCACCGTGGCTTCATGCAGCACGCGACGGCCGCTGGCGCGCGCCTCCTGCATGATCTTGCGCGCGCCCGCCATGGCCGCTGCGAGGGGCACCTTGTTCGCCAGCACGAGGTCGATGCCATGCGCTACCGCACTTGCCAGTGCCGGCGCGGTATCGCCGCTCGCGACGTCCACCAGTACGGGCCGCATGAGCGCGTGCGCCGCCATGAAGTTCACCGCGTCGAGCGCCGTTCCTGCCTTGCCCAACGGCGAGCGCTCGAGCGACCCGCCCTGTTGCTTGAGCAGCACGGCGGCGGCGAGTTGTCGTGACGTCAGCCCGCGCGCATGGAAAACGTACCCGGTTCGATCGATGAGACCCACGATGCGCATCGCGCGGCCCTTGTGTCGCGCCACGGCGGCGAATTGCGTGACGAGCTCCTGGGCCACACGGCCCATGCCGAGGAGAATGATGTCCATCGGTTCTGCGCGACGCGTGGCTCGTCCGCCGCCCACCTTGTCGAGCCGAAAGGCGCTGTGTACCGCGCGCACCGCGGCCGCGGATTCATTCTCGTCCACGACGAACGAGACATTTCGCTCCGATGCGCCCTGGGCGATGGCGACCACATTCACGCCGGCATCGGCCACCGCGCCGAAGATGCGCGCCGCAATACCCGGCGTGTGCGCCATGCCGGATCCAACGACGGCAATCGTCGTCAGCCCCGATCGCACGATGATCTCGTCCACTTCGCGACGCGCGAGCTCCTCACTGAACGCGATGCGCAGCAGCTCGGCGACTTCCTCCGCGCGGTCCGACGGAACCGTGAAGCAGATGGACTGTTCCGACGACGCCTGCGAGATCATCGATACCGAGATCTGTGATGCGGCCAGCGCCCCGAACACCCGTGCTGCGACGCCAGGCACACCGAGCATGCCCGTGCCACTCACGGCGACGAGCGCCTGCCGCGACATCCCGGAAATGGCTCGCACTGGCGCACCGCGCGCCACACGGCCCACCGTGATCGTCGTGCCGGCAGCCGCCGAGTCACCGAAGGGGCGCAACCGCAGCGTCATGCCGGCACGCAGTGGCAGCAGCGTGCGCGGATGCAACACCTTGGCACCATAGTAGGCCAGCTCTGACGCTTCACGCGCATCGAGCATCAGCACCACACGCGCTTCCGGCACGATCCGCGGATCCGCCGTCATCACGCCGGGAACATCCTTCCACAGCACGACCTCACGTGCGTCCACCGCGCGCGCCAACACTGCCGCAGTGAGGTCCGATCCTCCCCGGCCCAGCGTGACCACCGCGCCGTCGTTGCCCGCACCGATGAATCCTGGGACGATCACGATGTCGTGGTGCGCGAACGCTGCGTCGATCACGGGGGGCGCGGTTGCGTCCGTGCGCGCAAGGTCGGGTGCTGCGTTGCCATGCCGACCGTCGGTCATCAAGAGTTGCGTCGCATCGACGACGACTGTCCGCATCCCTCGACGCGCGAGCGCAACGGCGAGAATCTGCGCGGCAAGACGTTCCCCGTGCGCGAGAATCGCGTCCCCCAACGTCGGTGCAGACTGCGAATCCCTCGAGAGCGCGGTGAGCTGTTCGTCGAGCGTGTCGCATG
This sequence comes from Gemmatimonadales bacterium, assembly GCA_038319955.1. Lineage (GTDB taxonomy): Bacteria > Gemmatimonadota > Gemmatimonadetes > Gemmatimonadales > Gemmatimonadaceae > AG11. The sequence continues at coordinate 26,256 of JBBQDT010000014.1, forward strand.
CGGCGGCCAGGCGGGTGAGTAGTGCATCGCGCATGTCGGGCGGCGCGTCCTCACCCATCACCTCACTCGCCACGTGCAGATGGCGTTCACGGAGCTGCTCAGCCATCGTGCGGGTGCTGGCGAGGTCCCCCTCCATCGCGCTGCCGGTTGCCGCGATGAGCTGATTGGTGATGCCCTGGAGCGCTGACGTCACGACGATCCGTCGCGTCTCCGCCGTGTCGACGCCAAGCAGTTCGGCCACGTTGACGATCGCGGCGGCGTCCGCGAGCGCGGCGCCTCCGAACTTGTGCACGACGGTGGGAGAAGTGGACGGCGGCATTGAATGGATCGATGGAGGATGTCTGGCAAAAAAAGAGCGGCCCCTGGCAGAGGGCCGCGTGTACGTGTCTCGAGCGTTTCCGCTACTCGGACGCGACTGCGGCGCCTCCCGGCGTGGAAGTCGTCGTCGTCGTGCGCGTATTCGAGTTTGGCAGGATCATGGAAAGGATGTCGTCCCGAACGAGGTGTCGTCCTGAGCGTAGCGAGGGTCTTGCGTTCCCGCCCCTCGCCGCGCTTCAGAAGCTATACGAGCAGCCGCCCCCGCGCGTCACCAGCTTCGCGTCTCGCCGAATGCCGGTGTCCACAGCCGCGACTCGTCCATCGAGCGTTCTCGCCAGCGTGCTCGTGTGCGCCGAGGCGGCTCATCCATTGGTTCATCAGTGAGACGAAACGTGCCCCAGTGGATACCCAGCATGAGTGGCGGCGGCGCTCCGGGATGCGGCACGAGCAGCTCGGTGTAGGCCCGCACCGCTTCTTCGGGATCCACGTGCACGACGTGCATGAACCAGCGCGGATCGTACGCGCCGATAGGCATCATCACGAAGTCGAATGGACCGCACCGATCGCCGATGGCCGAAAACTCTGGATGATACGCCGTGTCACCGGCGAAGTACGCACGACGGTCGCCGACGGCGAGGGCGAATCCGCACCAGAGCGTCTTGTTCCGATCGCCAACACGGCGCGCACTGAAGTGTCGCGCTGGCGTTGCGGTGACTCGCAGCCCGTTGACCTCCGTCTCCTGCCACCAATCGAGCTCGATGATCTCCCGCACTCCCCATCCGCGCACGTATGCGCCGAGGCCGAGCGGAACGATCCACGTTGCCTGCGGATGAACGCGCGCCAAGCGCTTCACCGTCGCCTTGTCGAGATGGTCGTAATGGCTGTGCGAGAGCAACACGACGTCGAGCGGAGGCAGTGCGAGGATCTCCGTCGCCGGCGGCATTACGCGCCGCGGTCCCAGCCATTGCACCGGAAACGCGCGCGCACTGAACACCGGGTCCGTGATGACGTTCAACCCGGCGGTCTGCAGCAGGATCGTCGAGTGCCCGATCCAGGTCGCCGTGTGCTCGCCGACATCGGCACGAGGGCGCGTGATCGAGGGCGTCGCGGTGGGAAACGACCCGCGCGCCGGAGTCGGCGTCCGAGGATGCCCTCGTCGCTCGAGCATCCATCGCACGACGTCCGTGAAGCCACGCGGTTCGCTGTCCGGCCACGGATTGCGAAAACCTCCGCCCGGTGCGTGGTGCGATAGTGGATTTATCGAACCAGGACTGTTGGCCGACTTTGCCGCCGTCACCCGCTCACGCTCGGTGCAGGCTCCAGGAACTGTTCGTCCAGGAAGCACCATCCCCAATCTTCGCCGGGCTCGAAGCTGCGCATGACGGGATGCTTCGTCGCGTGGAAGTGCTTGGTGGCATGCGTGTTTGGCGAATCGTCGCAGCAGCCCACGTGTCCGCACTCGAGACACAACCGCAGGTGCACCCACGGCGCGCCGGTGGCCAGACACTCTTCGCAGCCATTCGGTGTATCCGGATTTTCTGTGAGCACGTGATCCTTCAGGTGCGTGCACTGCTGGCTCATCGGTCTCTCCTCCATGAATTCTCAAGCTGGCGCGAGAATCGCGAGCTCGTCCGTGATCGTACATGACGCCCAACGCAAGCAATTCTCGCTGACCCGGCGGATCAATGGATAGTCCTCCCGTGCGCGCTCCCGATTTTCCCGACACGCTCGACTGGATTCATGCCGGCGGACGACGTTTCCACCTCGCGGACTTTCGCGGCAAGTTGCTGCTGCTCGACTTCTGGACCTACGGCTGAATCAACTGCATCCACGTACTTCCGCAGTTGCGGGAGCTCGAAGAAATTTTTCCTGATGATGTAGTCGTCGTTGGGGTGCACAGCGGAAAGTTCACCGCTGAGCGCGAGACGGCGCACATCCGCGATGCGTCCATCCGCCTCGGCGCCATTCATCCCACCCTGAACGACCGGCAGTTTCGCGTCTGGCGTTCGTATGCCGTCAATGCCTGGCCGACGCTGGTGGCCGTGGATCCGCGCGGATACGTCGTCGGCACGCATGCCGGCGAGTTCGTCGCCGCCGATCTCGTTCCGTTCGTTGACCGCGTGCTCGATGCCGCGCGACGCGCCGGTACTCTCCGCTCCGGCCCCTCCCACTTCACTCCGGACGCGCCCACCGCCCACCCGGGAGTCCTCGCATTTCCCGGCAAGATCGCCGTCGACGGACGGCGCATCGCCATCGCCGACAGTGGCCACAATCGCGTGCTCGTCGGCGAACTCGATGAGACGGGCATTCGCGTCAAGGTGACTCGCGCCGTTGGCGGTAAGGCGCCTGGCTATCGCGATGGCGACGCGCCACGCTTCAACAATCCCCAGGGCGTCGGCTTCGCCGACAGCACGCTCTACATCGCGGACGCAGGCAGTCACTCGATTCGAGCCCTCTCGCTCGATACGGGTACGGTGCGCACCATCGCCGGCACCGGACGGCAGGCGCATACGATGGAAGATCTCGCCGCTGGCGCCCTCAGCTCGCCGTGGGATCTCGCGCTGTCCGACGAGAAGCTCTTCGTCGCGATGGCCGGCGTGCACCAGATCTTCTCGGTGGACCTCGTCGCAGGACGGACCTCCGCGTTCAGCGGAAGTGGCGCCGAGGAGCTTCACGACGGGACTCACGCCGAGGCGGCACTCGCGCAACCGATGGGCATCTGTGTCGCTGGGGATGTGCTGTGCCTGACGGACAGCGAGTCGAGCGCCGTTCGCACCGTAGCCGTCAATCCGCGTGGGCGAGTACGGACCATTGTCGGTACGGACTTGTTCGACTTCGGCGACGCCGACGGCACTGGCGATGACGTTCGACTTCAACATCCGCAGGCCGTCGCAATGGCCTCAGACGGACGCCTGCTTGTGGCGGACTCGTACAACGGTGCGCTCAAGTGGATCGACCGCGAGCGCAGGAGCGCGGAAACCTGGGTCCGCGGTTTCGCGGAGCCGTCCGGACTCGCCCTTACCGAGTCGCACGCATACGTCGCCGATACCAATCGCCATCGCATCGTCGTCGTCGCGCGCCCGACGGGTGACATCAAGGACCTTCAAATCTCCTTCTGAGGTCCGATCCCGTCGTCCCGTCGTCCCGTCTTTATCGCCAGGCGCGCAGATTTTCCTGCACATGTTCTGCGCTGCGCATTCCCGCGAGCACTACCGCCACACCCGGCAGCGACGACGCAAAGCGGAGCGCGCGTTGCGCATCCGACGTGCACGCTGGAAACAGCTCCTGCATCGCCTGCGGTAACCCCGCCGACAGCCGGCCCTGCATCAAGGGCGCGCTCGCCACGACACCCAAGCCGAGCGCATCGGCCGCATCCAGCAGCGGAACCAACTTGCGCCCCAGGGGCTGCGTCGGCAGCCGCGCCGCCTCCGGCATCGCGAGACTCACCGGCAGCTGCACCGCGCGGAAATGATGGGTCGTACCACCTACATCGCGGGCAATCGCCACCAGCTCCGCGAGCGTCAGGTGCTGCTTGTGCTCCGGAGGCACCCGAAGTCCCAGCCATGTCGCACAGCCATAGCCCGCAATCTCGCCACTCGCTGCCCGCTCCTCGAGCATGTCGAAAGCCGCGCGCATCTTCGAAAGAAACGTCTCGCGGTCGAGCGCAAGAAGCTGCTCTTCCGGATTGTGCAGATAGTACACATCGATCGTGTGCAGGCCGAGATTCGCGCGACTCTGCGCCAGTTGATGCGCCAGGAACTTTGGCGCGATCGAATGTCCGCCGCGCACGAGTTCGTTGGGCGTCAGGATTCCCGGCGCGAAGAGCTCCTGCTCGAGCCACTGGTCATACGCTTCGCGCGATGCCGGCGGCTCGCCGTCGAGTGCGACATATCCACCCTTGGTGCAGACCACGAGCTCGTCGCGACGCACATCGCCCGCCGCGATCGCCTCGACGATGGCGTGTCCGACCGCCCGCTCAGAGCGTTGGCATCGGTAGTTGCTCGCCGTGTCGATGACGTTCACGCCCGAGTTGATCGCCGCATGGACGCTCAACCGATAGCGCTCATCCTCGGCATCAGTGCAGTCGCCCAGATACGAACCGATCCCGAGTGCGCTTACCGTGAGCTTTCGCGGGAAATGACGACGAAAGTCGTCGTGGCCCCCGGCGGCGCGCGCAAGAAAACGCCGAGTGCCGGTTGTGGTCGCTTGAAGCGCATCGCGGCTGGACGGCGGCTTTGCGGGGGGGGTGAGGCTGGCCGCACTGTCGAGCGGCGGACTATCCGTGGTGCGTCGTGACATGAACCGGTGACGCTACGCGGCGAGGCATCCGAGGGCAAGGGCGCAAAGTATGCTGATTGTGTACGGAAGTGCGCAGGTCCGCTTTGAGGGGATGCGTGAGTGGGGCTAGATTCCCCGACCCCGGGCCAGTGGGCGCGGAGCACCGATAGTATGTTCCTCTGCACGTGTCGATGCGTTCGTCGCACGTTGGTGTCGTCGTCATTCGAGAGTGGAGTCTGCAATGCCAGAATTTGGCGCCTGGGCACACCGGTGGTGGATGCCGGTCCTGTTCATCATCGTCGCGGGACACATCACCAACGTGTGTGTCACGCTGTTCCTTCATCGCGCGCAGACCCACCGCGGCGTTCGGCTCCACGCGCTCGCTGCCACGCCCATGCGCGTGTGGCTCTGGCTCACCACCGCCATCGTGACCAAGGAGTGGGTCGCCTGCCATCGGAAGCATCATGCGTTTGCCGATCGCGAGGGCGATCCACACAGCCCCGTCGTCGAAGGCCTACGTGAGATCATGCTCAAGGGCGCCTTCTACTATCGAACCGCGGTGAAGCAGCCCGGCATGCTCGAGAAGTATGGACGCGGCACGCCGAACGACTGGCTGGAGCGGTATGTCCTGTCCCGCTTCAGCTTCGCCGGCGTCTTCTTCATGTTGGCAATCGACATCTATCTGTTCGGCCTGTTCATCGGCCCTGCGGTCTGGGGCATCCAGATGATCTGGATTCCACTCTGGGCCGCTGGGGTGATCAACGGCATCGGCCACGCGCTTGGCTATCGCAACTTTGAAGTGAAGGACGAGAGCCGGAACATCACGCCCATCGCTATCTGGCTCGGCGGCGAAGAGCTTCACAACAACCACCACGCCGATCCCAAGAGCGCCAAGTTCAAGGCACGTTGGTTCGAATTCGACATTGGTTGGATCTACATCCGCACGCTCAAGGTGTTCGGCCTCGCGAAGATCGACTACGCCCGCAACTACGGCTCGGCCGTGAAGCGGAAGGACGAGATGGCCGTGGATGCTGCGGTGTAGATTCCACCAGCAGCACCATCCACGCGAGGGTTACGAAAATGCCGGCCACCGTCACATGCTCCCGCTGCGGTCAGACGCGCGCGGGATTCGAGCGTCCCCCCTTCCCGGGCCCGATCGGCGCACGCGTCGTCGAGTCGATCTGCACCGACTGCTGGGGGCTGTGGCTCAAGCAGCAGACGATGCTCATCAATCACTACGGACTCAACGTGATGGACCCGCAGGCGCGGAGTTTCCTCACGAAGAACATGGAAGCCTTCCTGTTCAAGAAGGGTGGCGAAGAGGACGTCGACACCTCCAAACAGGGCACCATTGCATGGTGATGAGCGTCGAGCGCACAATCCGCTTCACGGCAACAGCCGCGCTGACCTTCGCTCTCGCCGCGTGCGCAACGGGTGCGGGTCAGGCAAGAACGGTTCGCGGAACCACAAGTGATGTTGCTTGGGCCGATTCCGTCCTCACCACGTTGTCGCTACGCGACAAGGCCGCACAGATGGTGTGGCCATGGATCCTCGGCGACTATACCGCGGTCGACAACGCGGCGTGGACGCGCGTCGAGCGGATGATCCGAGAACAGAAGCTCGGCGGTGCGATCATCTCCGTCGGCGGACCGATCGACATTGCGGTGAAGACGAATGCGCTGCAGCGCGCTGCCGATCTGCCGCTGCTCATCGGTGCGGACCTCGAGACGGGAGCGGCCTTCCGCGCCCGCGGCGGATACTTCATCCCCAACGCCATCGACCTCGGCGGCGCCACCGCGTTTCCCTATCAGATGGGCCTCGGTGCAACGCGCGACACGACGCTCGCCTACGAGATGGGTCGCATCACTGCGCTCGAAGGCCGTGCGCTCGGCATCCACATGGCGTTCGCGCCGGTGCTCGACGTCAACAACAATCCGAAGAATCCGGTCATTGCCGCACGCTCGTTTGGTGAAGACCCAGAGCTCGTCGCACGGATGGGCCGCGCGCTCATCCGTGGCATTCAGGAGAATGGCATGCTCGCCACCGCGAAGCACTTTCCCGGGCATGGCGACACCGAACAGAATTCACACCTCGAGCTCGCCCGCGTCGACGCATCGCGTGCGCGGCTCGACGCTGTCGAGCTACTGCCCTTTCGCGAGGCCATCAAGGCCGGTGTCAGCGGCGTCATGACCTTCCACGGCTACCTGCCCGCACTGGACACCATGCGCACGGCTGCGACGCTGAGCCCGAAGATCATGGTCGACCTGCTGCGCAAGCAGATGGGGTTTCAGGGTATCCTCGTCACCGATGCGCTCGACATGAACGGCGTGCTCGGCAAGGCGACGATGGGCGAAGTGACGCAACAGGCCGTTGCCGCCGGAAATGATGTGCTGCTCATGCCGACTGATGTCGCGGCTGCGATCGATGCAGTCGTCGCAGGGGTGGGCACCGGTCGTTTTACAGAGGCGCGGGTCGACTCGTCGGTTCGGCGGTTGCTTGTCGCAAAGCACCGCATGGGTCTCGATCGTAACCGGTACGTGGACGTCGAGATGGTTCGCAGCGTCGTAGCAGACAGCGCAAACCTGGTCCCGGCTCGAATCGCCGCCGAGCGCGCGATCACGCTCGTCCGTGATTCGCTCGGCATGGTTCCGCTTGGCCGACTCGCGCGCACGAGTCGCGTGGTGAGCTTCACCATTGCGCCGCGCGCCGAATTGAGTGCCGGAGTGACTTTCAACGCCGAGCTCCAGCGTCAGTTCCCGCAATTGCGCACACAGGTGATGACTCCGGAAATCGTCTTCGACGCCACGGCGGGTGCAGCGTCCGGCGGAACAGGAACCTATGTCGCCAGTCCGGTGCCCCGCCTGCTTCCCGCGATAATCGACAACGCATTGCATGCTGCAGAAGGTGCGGACCTCGTGATCGTATCCTCGTATTTCGGTGCGAGCACGAGCACTGCGAGTATGTCAGCCACCGGTGGATTGCCCGAATTGATCGACGGCTTGCAGAGGGCGGGACGCAAGGTCGTTCTCGTGTCGTTCGCGAATCCGTATCTGCCGCAAGGACTTCCGGCAATGTCCGTGTTTCTCGAAGCATGGAGCGCTTCACCATTGTCACAGCGTGCCGCCGCGCGTGCCTTGCTCGGTCTTGCTCCGATCACGGGCCAGCTTCCTATCACCATTCCGTCGGTCGCACCATTTGGAGCCGGACTTCGGCGTGCCGCGATGCCACCGCTAACTCCCTGATCGTCGCGCTAAGACCGTCGCGTATCTTGCAGCACACGCCGCGTGAACTGATTGGGCAATTTCCTCCGTTGACGTTGCAAAGCGAATCCGGTATATCATCCATTCGCGCAATGGATGTATTTCGAAGCGTTTAGATACTATTTGCGCCTTTTCGCGAAGAACCGCCCTTGACATTGGTGACGAATTGTTACTAATTCGCGCCACATGCGTGACCGTTCTTCCGTCCCGATCAAAGCTGCCGTCCGCCGGACGACGCTTGCTGTGGACGTCGTGGTTCTCTCCCCTCGAATCGATGCCTTGGCGGTCCTGCTCATCCGTGCGCCTGCGAGCGCGCGTGAGCGGTGGTCGCTGCCATGGGATGCGCCGCAGCCTGGCGAGGGTCTGGAGGACGCGGCGGCTCGCATCACGGGTGCCGTACTCGGTGCTGCGCCGGCGTTTTTCGAGCAAGTCGGCGCGCTGAGCGATGGCAAGCGGCACCCCGGCGATGCCGACGTCTCGGTAGGCATCGCCGTCTTGGCGCCCGCCGGAGTCGGCTTGCCGGTCGAGGACGCCGAGTGGTTTCCTCTCGCCTCCCTCCCGGCGCTCGCGCCGCGTCATCGCACCATCGTCGATCGAGCGGCTGCCGTCGTGCGGCAACGCGTGGACCAGTCGCCGCTCGCGTTCCGCCTGCTGTCACCCACCTTCACCCTGAGCGATCTCCAGGGAGTTTACGAGTTATTGCTCGGCAGGCGGCTTCACAAGGCGAGCTTCCGCCGTGCTCTTCAGGCCAGCTACCTCGTAGAGCCGACCGACGAATGGCGGAGCGAGGGCCGTGGTCGGCCGGCACAGCTGTTCCGTTACGCACCCAAGAAGCGGCGCGGCGCGCGGCGAGGTGTTCGGTTCGACCTGTTCACCGAATAGGCGGGCGGTGGGCGCTGGTGTGGTTTTCACCGAACCTGCCGATACTGCTCTAGCCGATACCGCTCAACAAGAGAAAGTGGCGCCAACTCGCCACGGTGGGTCGAATACCGGGGCCGCGGCATCGTTGTACGGCCCCGAGGCTATTGCGCTTTGGCACATTAGTCGCAATATGTTCATTAGGTCCAATCTCGGGACGATCGATGCTCGACTATCTGGACGGTTTGTGCGCAGCGCTGCTGGCACGCAATGGAACGGAGATTCGGCGGTTACTCCGCCATCCGCTCGCGCGTGCCCTGCCGCGGCGCGTCCGTGAGGAGGGCTACGCAATCGCCCGCGCTGGCCCGGAAAGTCTCCGCGCTCCCGTCCATACCCTCCACTTCTACCACCAAACGCTGCACCTGCTGGGCGCCCGCACAGCGGTCGCGCGTGCTGACGCACCGAACGGCGAACGCGCGGGGAACGACGGGAGGCAGATCGAGATGCCGTTGCGCGCCGCCGGCGGGTGATGGGCTAGTCGACGCGCCCGATCGGCTGCTGCTGCCGTAGCACGCGACGCGCGATCGCGGCATTGTCCCGCGCGATCCGGATGAGCTCCGCCACGACACCGTTGGAATCGTCGCCCTCCAGTTCTTCCACCACCAGAGGCTCCTCTTCCGGGGTCGCCGGCGCTGGCACTCGCCGCTCCATCACCTCGCGGCCGCGCAGATGCTTCCCACTGGCGGCTGCTGCAATGTCGGCCTCGAGTAACTCCACGCGCACGTAGCCACCCCCACGCATCGGCCGCGCGTACACCGACACCGATATCCTTGGCTCACGCCTGCTGTTTGCGTCGGCGCCCTGCAGTTGTTCGGGCATCTGACCCTCCACTGCCACCGCGTTTGGGAGCGCGCTGCGGCATTTTCGTCGTGGGCGCGCCGTCAAGCACCTCCTCCAATGCGGTCAATGCATTTCGTAAGGTCTTCGCCGAAGGCCGCTCAGCGAGCGCCTCTCCCCACAGGTCGCCGGTTCGGGCGACACGGGCCGGCATCGTACGCAGAGTGAACGCGGCAGCTCGCAGTCTCGACGTGAGCTCACGCTCGCGCAGAGGCGCCGAGACGGTCGCGCCCTCTTTGGCGCGGACGCTATACGAGCATGCCATGCTCTTGCCGCGCGCGTTCTGCATCGGATCGACATAGATCGTCCCCTCAAGCCGCTCGCGAATGGACCGTTCCACCGTTGCGAGATCCGGACGATGCGCTGCGGTCGCTCGCGCGATGAGCAGTGCGAGTTGCGCGGAGTCATGGTACGACGTGCGGGGTGGCAACGGAATGACGAGATGAATGCCTCGCGATCCCGACGTCTTGATCGCAACGGGCACCGCACACTGTCGGGCGATTTCGCGTACGTCTCGCGCCAGGGTGATCACGCTGGAGAACGGCACGCCCTCACCCGGATCGAGGTCGATGAGGCACCGATCGGCCATTTCGACGTCCGGAAACCGGGAGAGCCATGGGTGCACCTCAATGGCTCCGAGTTGCACCGTATAAAGCAACGTGAGGAGGTCGCCGCCGATGATGCGCGGCTTGGGTCCCTCTTCCACCGTCTTGAGCGTTTCAACGCGCACGACGTCCGGAACGTGCGGTCCTGCATTTTGCTGGAAGAACACCGGCCCGCCCACGCCCTCGGGAAAGCGCTTGAGGACTAGGGGTCGGCCATCGACATGCGGCCGTAATACCGGCCAGATGCGCGTGTAGTAGCGCATCAATGCGCCTTTGGTGTCGCCAGTCTTTGGAAAGTATATCTTGTCGAGGCTCGAGACGTGAAGCTTCTTGCCGCGGCCGAAGTCTACCTCGCCGTCACCGCCTGCAGACTCAATGGTCCTCAACTGGGATTCAACGTCTTGACTCACGCAGTCGACCGGGGACCTTCGCGACCTCGAAGTCATACCGTCCAATGGGCAAAACGAATGCCCTTCGTCAATGAACGAACGCCCCAGCGTCTGCCAGGGCGTTCGTCATTCAGCCTACGGACAGGTCATGCCACAGCGTGGAACGAGGAGCTTATTCGGCCTTCGTGACGTCAGCCGCCTGTGGCCCCTTCTGTCCCTGCACGATTTCGAACTCGACCTTGTCTCCCTCGGCCAGCGACTTGAATCCGTTTCCCTGGATGGCGCTGAAGTGCACGAAGACGTCTGGGCCGCCCTCACGCGAGATGAACCCGAAGCCCTTCGCGTCGTTGAACCACTTCACTGTTCCGTTGATGCGTGCCATGTACCGTACCTCTTTCCAGAGCTGTGGAGCCTGATCGCGCGTTCGAGGGTGCGCCGCCCGCCGGTCGCCGCTCGCTTCACGTGATCCCTGTGATGCCCCGTCGTGCCGATCGCTCGACCGTCGGGGCGGGACGTGCGACCCAATCGGGCAAGTTTTGTGCACACGGAGGGTTGTGATCGAATCGGGTTCCAACACGAGGCGTCGGGCAACCGGAAAGCCGACCCCAAAAACGCGACACGGGGCCGATCTCTCGGCCCCGTGTCGCGGTGATCCTACCACTACCAGTGTCCTATGCTGCGCCCGCGATGTAGCGTGCGACGCGACCGCACTCGCGGCACTGCAGAGTTACCTGCGAGCGCGGAGGCGGAGGAAAATCGTCGGGCGTTCGCTCGATCTGTCCGGAGCAGGACGGGCAGCTCAACGGTGAGCCGTTCCGATCATTCGCGATCAGGTGGAGCGCTTGCACTGGGTTATACGTAGCCGGGCGCGGCTTGCGCATTGGCCCTCCAGAATGATTTCGCACAAACCCGGAACGTCTGGCGCCGGGACGCCCTGTACCAATAGTAACCCTCAAAGGGCCTAAAGCACAGTGGGGCATCGTCTTGCGAATTAGCCTGCGGAGTCTGTCCATCCTCGGCCTGTATTTCGGCTCCGCGTGCGGACCCCGGGCACACATCCCTCCCCGTCCTGTAACCATACCGAGCGCACTCGACGACTCCGACCATGTCGCCAAGCTCGCGCGCGGACTCGCACCGGTTTTATACCTGCAACGCGACGAGTGGTTCCCGCTCAGTCGAGCGGTCGCGGTCGTCCATCCGGCGCGGAGGATCATCGCCTACCACCTGCTCTGGAAGGACGATGTCCACGGCTCGTGGATTCCCTTCACCGTCCCTACCGACGAAGAGGTCCTCTGGATCGGATATGACAGCACCAGTGCCCCCACCGACATCTGGACCTTCTGGCACGGCTCCATTCTGCATACGAACTGGAGGGACCGCGGCACCCCCGCCATCGACGTACAGTGGGGAAAGCATGGATCGCTGCCGCGTGGCATCATCGAGAGCGACCTCCCTCGCGGACAGACGCTGAACGCCTTCTACATGCTCGCTTACGTCGGGCTGCCTGACATCCTGCTTGGCAAGCTCACACGGCCTGGCCCCTCCGGCTTCTTTCATTCGTACGCCCGATATCGCGACTTTTCCCGCGTCATGCGTCTGGGTGACTCACTCGATGTCGTGGTCCGCACGGACGATCCGCGCGAAGCGCTCGCCGCTGTTTTCGGGAAACCCTATTCGCGGAAGCGACAGTGGCCCGACCTCGCGGGAGTGCCGATGATCCGACCCTAGCCTCGCGATCAGCGCTCGCGACAGGATATTCCTGAAGGCCGGCTCGATGCATGGCTCGTGAGCGAGAGGCTCCCACCTTGGCTCGTTGATGTCCGTGCGCGACTGCTCGGCAATGGTTCCTCGCAGCCCAGACAGGCATCCACACGTCAGGCATGTCTACGACGATCGGCGACTGCTGAGGAGCCGACGCCATGCCCACTCCGTTGGACGTCCTCGACGAGCCGCATGACGGTGCGCCCGTCCACCCACGCGACTCGGTATTTGCCCGTGCTGAAGACGCATCCGACTCCCGAGGCGAACGGCAGGGTCACGTGCCCATGACGGCTCATCGCCTTGTTCGTTGATTTCGTGCTGGCCGATCGCGCGTTTGTGCGCCATGTTGTGCACCATGCACGCTCGCCGTTCGTGTGGTGATGCGCGCATTGGTTGGACGCGCACGGCGTTAACAGAGTATGATGCGAGAGCAATTGTACTCATGGTGCGCGGCAACACCTCCGCTGGACTCGTCGATGTTGCCTGAGTTCGTGCCAGCGGCAACCACATGACCGCGCAGCAACCACCGCCACTACCTGGCAGAGGAGACGCAGAGATGGCAGCGAAAAAGAAGGGGCGTGGTACCAAGCGCAGTGCAGCCAAGAAGTCCAGCAGCAAGCGCAGCGCCCCGGCGAAGCGTTCCGCGTCCAAGAAGGGCGCGAAGAAGGCGGCCAAGAAGGCCACGAAGAAGGCCGCCAAGAAGGGTGGCGTGAAGAAGGCCGCGGCTAGAAAGAGCGCTCCGAAGAAGGCGGTCAGACGGAGGGCGCCGGCGAAGAAGTCCGCAGCCAAGAAGAGCGCGCCGAAGAAGGCCGCTCCGGCCAGGAGGAAGGCAGCTCCGAAGAAGGCTGCCGCCAGGAAGTCCAATTCGCTCGTCGCTCGCGTGAAGCGGGTGGCAACTGGCGTAGTGGAGCAGGCGCAGACGGCCGTCAGTCAGGGCGTCGATGCCGCGAAGGAGTTGGGCGAGAACATCGTCGATCGCGTTACTAGCTGACGCAGTTCCTTCGCTTGCGCGCTGCGCCGGAGTTCAGCCGGCGTGGCGCGCGAGGAAGGCCGCGACCAGGTCGGCCACTGTGTCCTTGCAGTAGTCCACCGTGATCACGTGGCCACACCCGCTGACCCAATGTTGCTCCATGGGCGCCCGAATCTTTTCGAGCGCGCGTTTCGCGAGCGCGCGCGGAATCCGGTTGTCCTGCTCGGAGTTGATGACGAGCGTGGGTTGGGTGACTTCCGACAGTGCGCGTAGCCCTGCGGCCGCGGTGCGCGCCAGGGCCGTAAGCGCACCAGGCGAGAACGTCCCATAGGCTCGACTCTTCGAATCCGCCGCTCGATCGTGCACCGATGCCTCGCCGCGGCCGCGAAGATACGGTGCAGGGAACCCCCACAGCGGCGACACCGCTCGAATCAGCCGAACATCTGCGGGCGGAGTCAGGTAGGGCGCGAGCAACACGAGCACGCGGGCGTCGGGCGCGGCCACCGCGAGTCGTGCAGCGATTGCACCACCCATCGACAGCCCGACGAGGCCGACCCAATCGTGGGAGGCGCGTACGGCGGCGAACGCTCGGTGCGCGGCGGCGTAATAGTCATCGGACGTCGCCGTGGCAAATGCGCGAGGCGATCGCCCGTGGCCCGGCAGCAATGGCGCCACCACGGTGTAGCCTTCTGCCCGAAGCCGCTCGGCGAGGTAGCGCAGTGACTGCGGCGTGTCGCCGGAACCATGGAGGAGGAGCAGGCTGCGCCCGTTCGTGCCCGCGAGGCGAAAGCCCTCCGCACCGTCGACGATCCCCTCGCGGTCGACGCTGAAGCGCGCAGCGTATTCGGCTTCGGTCGCCTGGCTCACGCGACGGCGATTGATCGCCGCAGCCACCAGCACGCCAGCCGGCACGAGGAGCAGGAGCGGAATCAGGTGGTGCCTCTCACGCCTGCGTCATCAGTAGCGACGCATCGACTGATCGACCTCGAGACTCCAGCGGTTGATTCCGCCTTCGAGGTTGCGCACCTTGTCGAAACCCTGATCGCGGAGCCAGTTCACCGCCGCCTGGCTCCGCGCTCCGTGGTGGCAGTAGACCACGATCTCCATATCCCGATTGAGCGTGTGGACTGCCTGCGGCAGTGAGTTGAGCGGCACGAGGCGCGCGTCCGTCAGGCGCGCAATCGCCCATTCATACGGCTCGCGCACGTCGAGCAGTGCGATCCTCGCGCCATCGCGCAGCCTGGCGTCGAGTCGCAGTGGCGTGATCTCGCCCATCTCGTCATCGGTGCCAGCCGACGCATACTCACCTTCCACTGTTTTTTCCTCCGGGGTGGTGACACCGCAAAATGCATCGTAGTCGATGAGCGACGTGATCTCGCGGGTCCCGCACGCGCGGCACTCGGGGTCGCGCGCGAGCTCGATGGTGCGGAAGCGCATGCGCAGAGCGTCCACCAGCAGCAGGCGTCCGACGAGCGGCTCTCCGGCGCCCGTGATCAGCTTGATGGTCTCCGTCGCCTGAATGGTGCCGACGAGGCCGGGCAGCACGCCGAAGACACCACCTTCCGCGCAGTTCGGAATGAGGCCGGGAGGTGGTGGCTCTCGGAAGAGGCAGCGATAGCACGGGCCACCATTGGCGCTGAAAACCGACGCCTGCCCGTCGAATCGGATCACGCTGCCATACACGTTCGGCTTGTCGAGCAGGACGCATGCGTCGTTGACGAGGTATCGTGTCTGGAAGTTGTCGGAGCCGTCGACGATGATGTCATAACCACCCAGCAGCTCCATGGCGTTGGCGCTGGTGAGCCGCGCGTGATACGTCGCGACCTTCACATTGGGATTGAGATCGCGCAGCCGCGCCTCTGCCGAGGAGACCTTTGGGCGGCCAACATCGCGCGTTCCGTGGAGTACCTGGCGCTGCAGGTTGCTCAGCTCGACGACATCGGCATCCACGATTCCAAGAGTGCCAACACCTGCCGCGGCGAGGTAGAGAGCCGCCGGGGAGCCGAGTCCTCCCGCGCCGATGAGCAGCACGCGGGCGGCCTTGAGC
>JBBQDT010000015.1:0-41116 GCA_038319955.1 Gemmatimonadales bacterium
GCACCTGCCCGCTGGGATGCAGCAGCAGGGCAAGCTCGACGCCTGCATCGTCCAGGAACTGGTGCAGCGGCCCCTCGATCCACGATTCGACCACCGTCGTGTTCATCGCCCGCCACCTCCCTTCGCGATCTCGGCGAGCTCGATTGCCGCTCGCAACAGATCGACGCGCACCAGTCCGACGTTCACGGCCGTTGCCGCGACGACCACCAGCACCAGCTCTCCCGCACCGGCGGCACAGAGCCGCCCGTTGGGCGCCTCCAGTTGCATGAACGACACCGCGCCCATGCCCGCCGCCTGTGCCGACAGCCGCGCCTTGCGATAGAGCGACGCCGCCAGCGCGGCCACCCGGTCGCCCGACTGGCCGATGTGCAGGTTGGCGTCGATGACGATGCCGTCCGCCTCGCTCACGACGAGTGCCGCCGTGACGCCGCGCTGGCGTGAGAGCGTCTGAAGCATCGCGGTGAATGGCGTCGCCATCAGCGCTGCTCCTCCAGCCACCGCTGCGCCTTGTCCGCGCAGCGGGCGAGCAGCCGGCGGACCAGCCCGAGCGGGGTCGCGCGCGAAGTCGCGAGCACGAGCAATCCATTCTGCGAGGACGGCGCCATCGCTACGACGGCCACTTCCGTCTCGAACACGATCGACGTCCAATCGCCCAGGTCCAGGTGTCGCGTCGCACGCCGCGCCGACTCCGTCACGCCACTCAGCTCCGCGCCAACTTCCTGCGCGACGTCCCGGCCGTCGGCGTCGATATACGCGCCGGCGAGCACGAGACCCGCCGGGTCGAGCAGCAGCGCCGTCTGCGCCTCGTCGGACAGGACGTCGAGGAAGAGGTATCGGCTGTCATTCGCCACGCTCTCCGCGATGGCCGCCTGTGGCGACGACGCGTGCACCTGCGCCGCACGCACGTGCTGGAGCGCGCTCGCCACCTGGTCGTCGCGCGCATCGAGCGCCGTCGCGGCCGCGAGGTAGCGCTCCGCTTCGGCGAACCGCGCCCGATTGAAGCAGACGAATCCCATTCCCTTCAACGCGCCGAGATGGCCGGGCGACAGCCGCAGCACCATGTCCCATTCGTCGAACGCACGCTCCATCTCGCCGCGATCCACGCTGATACGCGCGAGCAGGTCGTGCGCGTCGGCGAGGTGCGGATGCCGCTCGAGCCCGCGCAGCGTCACCTTGATCGACATGTCGAGCTGGCCCTGCTGGCGCAGAGCTTCGCCCAGCGCCACGAAGATTCGGCTGCCGGGATCGCGGGCCAGCTCGTCGCTCATGCGTCGGATGTCGTCAGGCATCGGCGCGCGCCTCCAGCAAGTGCTGCAGCCGCGTGAGAAGCTCGAGCGCCGCCCGTACGTGCGCCATCTCGTGCGACGACGGCACGAGCCGCAGGAAGTGCTCGAAGCTCGCCCGCGCATTGGCGAAGTCGCCGACGCGGATGGCCGCGTAGCCAAGATCGAGATGCACGTCCGGCGTGAGGGGATCGGCCTGCACGGCGCGCCGCAGCTCCTCAACCGCCTCCTGATTGCGCGACAGCCGCGATAGCGCCTTCGCCGCAAGGAGCCGCGCCTCCGTGGAACCGCCGTCGGCGGCCAGTGCCACACGCGCGCTTGCGAGGGCGTCTTCCGCGCGTCCACCCGCCAGCGCTTCGTGCGCGTTGGCCATCGCGTTCTGCGAATCCGTGATCGCCTTGAGCGTCCGCTGCGAGGGCCGCTCGGCGTTCTTCAGCGTCACCACACCGGTGGACAACAGGCCGTACGCGATCTTGGCGATCTCGAACTCGTTGCTCCCCAGCGCGCCGGCAATGCCGCGCAGGTCGCGCTCGCCGTCGATCATCATCAGCACTTCCCACTCGTGCGGCAGCAGGTCGAGCACCGAGGCGCGCTCGCCATCCACCGGCGCCAGCATCGGCACCACGCCGAGGCTGGGCACCTTGTCCGCAATGCGCGACCACTCGTCGATGCGGCGCGCACCCTCCATCAGCAACGATTCGGTGGAGATGCGAATGCGGGCATCCACCCGCACGTTCGCCACGCCGCGCTCCTCGAACGAGAAGAAGCCCTCGCGCCACGACATCAGCTCGAACACCACGTTCTCGATCGCCATGCGCAACTGCCGCTCGAGCTCACGCTGCGTGATCACGCGCGCCATCACCAGGCGGTCGCCCAGCCCCATGCCCGCGTCGTCCGGCACATTCCCCGCCGCCATCAAGTCGGCGTCATCGATCTTGCCCGCCTGCCGCAGGATCCGCTCGATGGATGTCGGGTTGCTGCGGATGCTCGCGTGCACGACCTTGCCGCCGTCGAAGAGCACGTTGCCCTCGTCGTTGCGAAGATCGGACGTCACGCGCAGCGCACCGGTCTTCCGGCTCAGGTCGAGCAGCTGGAAGACGTCGTGAATGCCGAGCTCGCGAAGCGGTCCCTCGATCGCCATTGCTCAGCCCCTCCCCATGCGCGCGAAGATCGCCTGGAGATCCGCCGCCGTCCGCGCATCGCGGCGCGCGCGACGCGCAAACTCGCCCGCCGGCTCGAGCTCGATCACCCGGCGCCAGCGGTCGATCGCGTCGCGGTACCGCTTCTGGTCGTTGCACATCGCGCCATCGTAGTACAGCGCCCCCACGTGCGACGGATCGAAGCGCAGGATGCGGCGAAACGCGTGGGCGGCATCGACCTGCCGGCCCAGCGCGAGCAGCGTTTCGCCGAGCGCAAGCAGCGCATCGAAGTGATACGGGTCGCGCTCGAGCAGCGCGATGAGCTGATCCAGCGCCTCCTCGGCGTGGCCTGCCGCGCGGCGCAAGGCCGCCAGCTCGAGAGTCGCCTCCGCATACGTCGGCACGGCATCCAGCGCATGCTCGAGCTCCTGCTCCGCCTCGCGCACCATGCCCTTCGCGCGCAACAGGCGCGCGAGCTGGAAGCGCACGACGGCGAACTCGGAGTCGAGCTCCAGTGCATGCCGGTACGCGATGATCGCTCCCTCGTTGTCGCCGAGTGAGCGCGCGATGTCGCCGATCTGCTGGTGCACATCCGGTCGCTGCGGCGCGAGCGTGCGTGCCTCGTCGAGCGCCGCGAGTGCGGCCGCCGGATCGCCGGTGTTTGCGCGCGCCGCGGCCACCAGCATCATCGTGTCCACCGACGCTGGATTCGAGACGACAAGCTCCTCGGCGATCGGTCGCGCCTCACGCGCGCGTCCCATCGCGAGCAGCGACCACGCTTCGCCGATTTGCGGACGCAGTGCCTCGGGCATCTCGCGCCGCGCTTCGCGGAACCGCTCGATCGCCTCGCCGTGCAGGCCCTGTCTCGCATAGATGTCGCCGAGCAGCGTGTAGCCCTCTGCCTGCGGCGCGCCGCGCGACAGCGCGCGACTCACCTCGGCGGCGGCGCGGTCCACGAGTCCCATGCCGAGATAGTCCGCCGCCATCGCGTATGGATCGCGCCCATCCTGCGACGCCGGCGAGAACCGCGAATCGTGCGCCGGGCTGGGTGGCGCGAGCTCGGTGAACAGCGAGTCGAGCACCGCCGCGTCGAATGCGAAGTCCTCGACGCTGTCGTCCATGCGCTGCACGGCACCGAGATCCGGCTTGATCGACAGGTCGGGGTCTTCGTATTCGAGATCGATGGCCAGCTCGAACTTCTGCGCCACGTAATACGGATCGAGCTCCAGCGCCCGCTTGGTCTCGCGCAACGCACCTTCGAAGTCGCCGATGTTCGACAGGGTGAAGCTCAGGTTGTAGTGCGCTTCCGCCGAATCGGGATTCGATTGCACAGCGCGCGCGAAGGCGTTGCGTGCGTCCTCGAACCGCCGGAGCTCCGAGAGCACGAGCCCGATGCCGTTCCACGCCGCCGCATCCTCGGGCGCCTCCAGCAGGACGCTGCGATACGCTTCGAGCGCGAGCTGGAATCGCTTGCCCTTGCTGAGCAGCAGCGCGAGGTTGAGCCGCGCCTTGATGAACGACGGCTGGCAGTGCAACGCCTCTCGAAACGCCTCGATGGCGGCGTCGGTGCGTCCACCGTGATAGATGGCGACGCCGAGGTTGTTGTGCGCCAGCGCATACGACGGCTCCGCCTGGATCGCTCGGCGATAGCTCGCCTCCGCCTCGGCGAAGTTCCCGTCCTGGTGGAGCGCGACGCCACGCTCGTTCCACAGCTTGGGGCTGATTGGCGCGTCGGCGAGCAGCTCGTCGTACAGCGCCACCGCCGGCTTGGGCTCGCGACGCAGCAGATGCACTTCCGCCATCGCCTGGAGCACGAGCGGACGATCCTCACCGCGATCGAGCGCCTTCGCGTATTCGCGTAACGCTTCGCCGTAGTAGCCCTTCTGCCGAAACGCGAGACCGAGGTTGAACTGCGCGAGCTGTCCTTCGGCGTGCACTTCCATCTGCTGCGTGACGCGGGCGGTGGGCCGCGTTGGCGTCGGATCGGACACGCGCTCCACGCGGCGCTGGTCGATCGCGAGGTTCGCCTGTGCGCGCGAGAGCGTCGGATTGAGCTGGATGGCGCGGCGCGTCACGGCCTTGGCCTCTTCGTGCAGCCCCATGTCGCCCAGCACGAATCCCATGAGGTACGCCGCGTCGGGATTCTGCGGGTTGAGCTCCACCGCGCGCCGCAGCGCCGACAGCGCGCCCTCGTTCACGCCGCGATTGTACAGCACCTCGCCGATGTAGAAGTTCACCACCGAGCTCGATGGATCCACCGCGAGCGCCCGCTCGAGATAGCCCAGCGCCTTGTCGAGGTCACCGTTCGTCCGCTCCGCAAGGCCGAGCTGGACGAGCGCACCGATGTCGGTGGGGAAGTAGGTGAGCAGCTCCATGAACACCGCAACGGCGTCCTGCGTCTGGCCGAGCAGCGCATGCGTGCGGCCGAGTTCCCACCGCGCGTCGCGGTCGTTCGGCCGTGCGCGCAGTCGCTCGGTGAGCTCACCGATACGCTTGTCGTAGTACCCGGTGTTGAAGTACGCGATCTCCAGGTTGCGCTGGGCCACCTGCATCTTCGCGTCCAGCTCGAGTGCGCGCATGAACGCGCCCACCGCTTCCTCGTACAGCCCCTTGTTGTAATAGAGGACGCCGAGATTGTTGTGTGCGCCCGCGTCCGACGGATCGATCCGTCGGGAGAACGAGCGCAGGACGTCGCGGTCGCGTTCGGACGTGAGGGTCGCGCTCACTACGCGACGCGCACCGCGCGAAGGATTGCCTGCAACGAGGCAGGATCGGGAAGCAGCAGGAAGAAGCCGCGCAGCTTCTCGCCCACGTCGTGCATGAAGAACTCGCTCTCCACGCAGAACACGTAGTCCTTGTCCGTGCCGAACTGCAGATACGCCGTCGTCAGCACGGCGGAGCTCATGTCGATGGCCAGCTGTGGCGGCGACGGCAGGAGCATCATTCCCATGAAGTCGCTGAGCGCGTTCATGTAGGCACTGCTGAGGATGTTGCCCGCCTCCTTGATCGCCGACTGCTCCATCTCCCCCAGCTCGGGACTCGAGCCGATCGGGCGGCGCAGCATCAGCTCCGCCAGCCGCACCGCCGTCGGCTTCGGGAAGACCAGCAGGGTGCGCCCGGTAAGGTCGCCCATCATGTGCATCAGCACCGCCGCCACCGGCTCTTCCGGCTCGGAGATCTGCGGCGGCACCTCCTCGAGACGTGAGACGTTGATCGTCGGCACGCTGATCATGATGGTGCTGTTGATCATCTGCGACAGCGCCGTCGCCGCATGACCCGCCCCGATGTTCGCGACTTCGCGCAGTGCGTCGAGCTGCAGCGCCTTCAGCGAGCGAATGTCTTCCATATCGAGTTGTGTTAAAGGAGGCTGCTCACGTCCATGATCAGCGCCGGAGCTCCGTCGCCGAGAATCGTTGCGCCGCCGAACAGCGAGCGGGCATCCTGCACGCCGTCGAACTGCTTGACGACGATCTCCTGCTGTCCGATGAGCGCATCCACCACCAGCGCCGCGCGGCGCTCCGCCAGCTCGATCACGATCACCTGCTCCAGCCCGCGCGGCGGCGCTCCGGAAAAATCGACGATCTGCCGCAGGCGCACCAGCGGCAGCACCTCGTCGCGCAACATCAACACGTCGCGCCCCTGCAACGTGCGCACGATCGCCGGGCGCAGTTCGACCGTCTCGCTCACGTGCGTCATCGGCACCGCATACGTCTCGTCGCCGATGCGCGCCAGTAGCGACCGCACGATGGCCAGCGTCAGCGGCAGCCGCAGCGTCACCGTGGTGCCCTCCCCCTGCACGCTGCGAATGTCCACCGACCCCCCGAGCGTGCGAACACGATTGTACACCGCGTCCACCCCCACACCCCGGCCCGACAGATCCGTGACGCGCTCCGCCGTGGAGAATCCCGCGCGTGAGATGAGCTTCACCAACTCGTCGTCGGTGAGGTCCGTCTTGGCGGGATCGATCAGTCCATTCTCCTGCGCGCGCGCCAGCACCCGCGCGCGATCGATGCCCTTCCCGTCGTCGCTCACCCGGATCGCCACGGCAGACCGGTCGCGCAACGCGCTGAGTGTCAGGCGTCCCGCCGCCGGCTTGCCCTTGGCGATGCGTTCGGCCGGTGGCTCGATGCCATGGTCCACGGCATTCCGCAGCAGATGGACGATCGGATCGCCGACCTCCTCGAGCATCGAGCGATCGAGCTCCACGTCCTTTCCCTCGATGGCGAACTCCACTTCCTTCTCGACGGATCGCGCCGCGTCGCGCACGAGTCGCGGAAAGCGGTCGAACACCTGCCAGACGGGCACCATGCGGCTCGTCATGATCTCGTCCTGCAGATCGGCGACGAGCCGCGACGTCTGTCCCACCGCCTCGACGAGGGCGGGATCATCGCACGTGCTGGCGAGCTGATTGAGCCGCCCGCGCGTGATCACCAGTTCGCCGATGAGGTTCATCAGGTTGTCGAGACGATGGAGGTCGATGCGCACGCTCCGCTGCTTCCGCGTGCCCGGTTCCGGCGCCGCCACCGGATCCATCAACCCTGCCAGCTCCGCGACGTTGAACTCCATGGTCTGTCGAGGAACGGCCTCCGCGTCCACATCCTCGCCCGCGTGCACGTCCTCGACGTCGCCCGCCTTGCGCAGGACCTCCACCACCTCGGCGCGCGATCGCGTTGTCACGAGGCGCAGCGCGAAGTCGTGATCGAAGTCGTCGGTCTGGATGGCGTCGAGCGCTGGTGACGTCACCGTCACCTCGCCCAGCGACCTGGCTGTCTGCAGCACGATAAAGGCACGCACCGCCTTGAGCGGCGTGCCCTGCACCAGCCGCACACGCACGAGCAGCCCGTCGCCGATCGGCGCGGGCACTGTCCAGCCACCGTCGGGCGCGGACACCACCGCGAAGGCGGCCGAACTCCTCGGCGCGGTGTGCCCGCCGCGCTGCCCTTCCGCCCGCAATCGCGCGACGATCGGTCCCACATCGTGTGCGTCGAGCCGCCCTTCCACGGCGCCTTCGATTGCGTTCTCGAGCACGTCCGCCGACTGGAAGAGCAGCTCCATCAGCGTCGGGTCCACCGTGCGCACGCCGCGACGGACGCTGTCGAGCAGCGTCTCCAGTTCGTGCGACAGGGTGGCGACCGCGGTGTATCCCATCGTCGCGCTCATCCCCTTGATCGTATGAACGGCGCGAAAGATCGAGCTCACGGGCTCGGCACCGCCCGTCCCTCGCTCCAGCTCGAGCAGCGAGTGATTGATGGCGGACACGTGCTCGCGGCTCTCCGTGAGAAAGAGCTCGGCGTACTGGCTGCTATCCATAGGACTGGGGGAGCGACCGCCCCGATCGACTCACCCCAGCACGCGCTGAACGGCTTCGAGTACGCGGCTCGGCTGGAAGGGCTTCACGACGAAGTCCTTCGCGCCGGCCTGGATCGCCTCGACGACGAGCGCCTGCTGTCCCATCGCACTGCACATCAGCACCTTCGCGCCCGGATCGAACTTGCAGATCTCCCGCACTGCGTCGATGCCGCCCATATCGGGCATCACGATGTCCATCGTCACCAGGTCGGGGCGCAACTGCTTGTACTTCTCCACCGCCTGGACACCCGTCTCCGCTTCACCGACGATCTCGAACCCTGCCTGCTGGAGGATGTCTCCGACCATCGTCCGCATGAAGATCGCGTCGTCACAGATGAGAACTGTATGACTCACTCGTTGCCCCCTAGAGCAGGACCTGCGTGACCAGCGCGTGAATGTTCACCAGCACGACGACCCCGTCGTCCAGGTGGCCGAGTCCGCGCACGAGGCCGCGGGAAGTCTCCCCCCCATTCGCCGCGATCGGCTCTTCCGTTATTCCCCGTACGTCCATCACCTCGTCCACGGCCACGCCCACGACGCGCGCGCCGTGCGTCGCCAGGATGATCGATCCTTCCCGCACCATCTCGCGCCCTGCCTCGAGTCGCGCACCGAGGTCGAGCACCGTGACGATGGTGCCCCGCAGGTTGATCAATCCCTGGACGTACGCCGGCGCACCAGGCAGCCGCGTGGCGCGCCGATACGGGATGATCTCCCGCACCGCGTCGATGTCGCACCCATACACGCGGTCCGCCACACGGAACAGTAACGTCCGTGCCCCGGCTGGCGCGTCGGGTGTCGTCTCAGCTGTCGTCCCTGAAAAAGCCAAAATACTCCAGCGGATCAGTGTCGCCAAAGACTACGTCGGGTCCTGCCGCACTCGTGACGGACTGCACCAGATCGGCCGGCAGTACGCTCCTCAACTCCACCATCGCACCACTGGCGGGATGACGAAACCTGAGCCATGCCGCATGCAGAAAATGCCGCTTGTTCGGAAGCGAAACGAGCTTCCGGCCACCGCCGCCGCCGTACGTGTCGTCGCCCACCACCGGATGGCCGATGGAGGACAGGTGCACACGAATCTGATGCGTACGACCGGTGTGCAGGTGCGCACGCAACAGGTCGGCGGAATCGAACCGGGCGAGCCGCACAAAGTCCGTCCGGGCCGCCCGCCCCGTACTGACGATTGCCATACGCTTTCGGTCTCGCGGATCGCGCGCGATGGGCTTCTCCACCGTGACGGACTCCGCGTCGAGGTGCCCCCAGCTCATCGCGGCATACCGCCGCACGATCTCCCGGCGAGCCATCGCCGCACCCAGGATACGATGGGCGCGATCGGTCTTGGCGACGAGCAGCAGCCCCGACGTCTCCTTATCCAGGCGGTGCACGATCCCCTCGCGATCCTCCCCCCCGAGGTCCGAGAGCGCTCCGCCACGCCCCTTGAGCGCGTTCACGAGCGTGCCGGTCCAGTTGCCCGGCGCGGGATGCACCACCATGCCGGCCGGCTTGTCCACGACCAGCACCTCGTCGTCCTCGAATACCACCGTGAGCGGAATGTCCTCCGCCGCCACCGGGCGGCTGGACGGCGGCACGATCTCCACCACCACCCGCTCGCCCGCCGCCGGCCGATAGCTGGCGCGCTCTGCGCGCCCCGACACGGACACCTGCCCATTGGCAATGAGTGTGGCAGACTGGGTCCGGGAGATATCGAGGGCGGTCGCGATGAACAGGTCGAGCCGCGGAGACCCCGACGGAGCCACGAGCTCGTGCCGCGCGCCGCTGGTGCCGGCGCCGGCGTCACTCACGCGTCGGTTCCGTCGTGACGCTCGAGGACGGGAGCGGATGCGTCGGCGACGGGCTCCACGCGCGTCGCGACCGCCGCATGCTGCGCGCGTTGGTCGTGCTCCTCGCGCGACAGCGACCAGGCGAGGATGAGCGCGCCGACGGTCACCGCCGAATCGGCGACGTTGAAGGTCCAGAAGCGCACAGTTCCCGATCCGATGTCGATGAAGTCCACCACACCGTGCGGCGACCGAAAGCGGTCGATCAGGTTGCCCGCGGCCCCTCCCCACGCCAGCGCGAGCGCGATGATGCGCGTCCGGTCCCCTGCGCGGGCGCCCGTACCGGTCATCCGGTACAGCCGCCACAGCACCACCAGCGCGATGATCGCAAAGCCGCCAAAGATGAACCGCGAGTACACTCCGAGCGACATGCTGAACGCCGCGCCAGGATTGTACGCCAGCGTGAACCGAAGCCAGTCGCCGATGATGCGATGCGGGACGTAGCGCGGCGCGAGGTATTGCTCCGCCAGCAGCTTCGAGACGAGATCGGCGAGGACGACGCTCCCCGCCGTTGTCCAGAACAGGGAGGGCGTCGCGCGCGCCGGTGCGATGGACGTGGTCAGACGAGATCTCCTTGCTCGACCGCGGTGGTCGGCGGCGTCGGTGTCAACACGCGCATCTCATGCTCCTGCAACGCCGCCAGCCGGTCTTCCTGCCACAACACCCACGCCAGCAGCACGGCGCCGATGCTCACCGCCATGTCCGCGACGTTGAACGTCGGCCAGCGCGTATCCCCGAAGCCGACGTCGAGAAAATCCACCACGCCCATGTCCGACCGGAGGCGATCGAGCAGGTTGCCCAGCGCGCCAGCACAGACCAGTGCGAGCGACAGCGTGCGCGGAAAGTCGCCACGTTTCGTCGCCAGATAGAGCCGGCCGAGAATCACCAGCGCAACGATCGTGAGAACCGTGAAGATCCACCGCGACTGCGCGCCGAGGTGGAGTCCGAATGCCGCACCCGGGTTGTAGACCAGCGTGAACCGCACGAAGTCTCCGAAGACGTCGTGCGGTATCCGCTGTGGTGCCAAGGCCCGCTCGGCGAAACCCTTCGTCACCACATCGATCGTGGCGACGACGGCCAGCACCGGCCAGAACAACGCGTGCTTACTTCGACTTGGCATCTTCCTCGCGCTGCTTGCACTCGATGCAGAAGCGGGCATGTGGCAGGGCGTCCAGTCGCTCGAAGGCGATGTCCTTGCCGCAGTTGTGGCACTTCCCGAACGACTCCGGAGTACGGTACAGCCGGCGCAGCGCTTCGTCGATGTGCCAGAGGAAGCGCCCCTCCTGGCTGGCGAAGAGAAACGCCTTCTCGCGCTCCATGGCGTCGGTGCCCTGATCGGCCATGTGAAATGAATAGCTGCTGAGGTCGCCGTCCGACTCCTGTGACGTGGCGCCGAACGCCTCGTCATAGTGGCCGAGCTCCTTGAGTACTCGCTTGCGCTCCTCGAGAAGCCGCTTTTCGAAATGCTGCAGCTGCTTCTTGGGCATCGCCTTCGGCTTCACCGCCTTCGTGGTCGCGCTCTCTGACGTGGCCATGTGCTACTCATCCTTGGTAAGGGCAAGGTCTGCGCGAATCCCGTCGAGATTCACGGTCTGCCTCGCCATCATTTGCACGAGTTCCTGCATCGTCTCGCCTATCCCCACCTCCACGGCGAGCACCTCGTCGGCAATCCAGTCGCGGTGCTCCGCCGCGGCTTCTAACACTAGCGCATCTCCCCCGATCCACAGCCGAATCCGGTCGCTCACCGCGAGACCGGCGTCCTTTCGCATACGCTGTACCCTGCTGATGACTTCACGTGCCACTCCCTCGCGCTTGAGCGCGGGCGTGATCGTCGGGTCGATCGCGGCGAAGAAGCCGTGCTCCTCCTCCACCACAAGATCGCTCGACGCGCGCCGCACAATTGTGAGATCGTCCGCGTCAAGCCCATGGGTGTCGCCATCCACCGTGACCAGCAGCTCCACGCCGTTCAGGAACTCCCGGAGGTGTGCGCTCGTGAACCGGGACACCACGTCGGCCGCCAGCGGTGTTTTCTTGCCGAACTTCTTGCCAAGCGCGCGAAAGTTCGGCTTGGCCTCGAGCGTGACGAGTGCATCTCCGCTCGTGGCAATCTCGATCGACTTGATGTTGAGCTCCGTCGCCAATACCGGCAGCAGCGCGCGCAGCTCATCGTCGGTCACCTGCGGCGCCACGCACACCATGCGCGATAGAGGCTGACGCACATTGATCTTTGCCTGCTCGCGCGCTGCACGGCCGAGCGTCGCGAGTGTCCGCACACTCGACATCAGGCGCTCGAGTCCCGCGTCCGGCGCCGACGCATCCGCGCGCACGTACGGCGCAAGATGTACCGAATGCCCGGTGAGCTCTCGATGCAGCCGGTCGGTGACATACGGAGCGAACGGCGCGAGTAACCGGCACACCACCGCCAGCACCTCGTACAGCGTGGCGAAGGCGGCATTCGTATCCGCCGTGAACTCGTTGTTCGGCGCCCAGAACCGTGCGCGCGACTGCCGCACGTACCAGTTCGCGAGGTCGTCGTCCACGAACTCCATCACCACGCGCGACGCGGCAAACGCATCATACTCGGTCATCAACCGGTCGGCCCTCTGCTCCACGGTCGACAGGCGCGAGAGGATCCACCGGTCCATCACCGGACGATCGTCGATCGCCGGATCGGCATCGCTCGGCGTCCAGCCGAAGTTCGCATACGTCGCGAACATGCCGCTGTAGATGTTCTTGAGCGTGCGAAGGAAGCGCCCTGCACTCTGGCGGATCACGTTCTCGTCGAACCGGCGCTCCTCCCAGATCTTGCTGCTGCTCACGAGGAAAAGGCGCACCGCGTCCACACCATGTCGCTCGATCACGCCGAACGGTTCCACTGCATTACCACGGCTCTTCGACATCTTCTTGCCGTCGGCGTCGGTGACGATGCCGTTCACCATCACCGCGCGATACGGCGCGGCCGTTCCCGCCGCATTGTTGGGAAGCTCGTCGCCCAACCCGCTCGCGATCGCGAGCAGTGAATAGAACCATCCGCGCGTTTGGTCCTGTCCCTCGGCGATGAAGTCGGCCGGAAACTGCTGCGTCACGGTGTCGCGGTTCTCGAACGGATAGTGCCACTGCGCGAACGGCATCGACCCGGAGTCGTACCACGCGTCGATCACTTCCGGTGTGCGGTTCATGTGTCCGCCGCAGCCCGGCGCCGTGCAGGCCCACGAATACGCGTCGATGAACGGCTTGTGCGGATCGAAATCCCCACCAAGCGATGTGCCGGACCGCGTGGCGAGATCGGCGTAGCTGCCGATCACGTCGAGATGCTCCGCGTCACGATCGCACACCCACACCGGCAGTGGCGTGCCCCAGTAGCGATCGCGCGACACGGCCCAGTCGATGTTGTTCTCGAGCCACTCGCCGAACCGTCCTGTCCCTACCTCGGGCGGATTCCAGTTCACCTGTTCGTTGCGCGCAAGCATCTCGTCCTTGTACGACGAGGTCCTGATGAACCACGAGTTGCGCGCGTAATAGAGCAGCGGCGTCTGGCACCGCCAGCAGTGCGGATATTGATGCACCAGCGTCGACGCCTTCCACAGCACGCCGCGACGCTTCAGCTCCTCGATCAGCGTGGCATCGGCATCCTTCACGAACTTGCCGCCCACCAGTGGCATGTCGGCTGGAAATTCCCCCCGCGCGTTCACCGGCAACAGAAACGCCAGATTGTGCCGGCGACCGGCCGCGTAGTCGTCAGCGCCGAATGCCGGCGACATGTGCACCACGCCCGATCCGTCGTCGGCGCTCACGAAACTCTCGCCGATGATGATCTCGTGATTGGTGCCTTCCGGATATGCGAGCCAGTCGATCGGCCGGCGATAGCGCGCCCCGACGAGGGCTGCACCCGTCAGCGTGCCCACGAGCGTCCACCGCTTCGCATAATCGTCGCCGAGCACCACCGGCACCCGCGATTCCGCCATGATGATCGTGCGCGTATCCGCGCTGTCCGTCTTGCGCAGCTCGACGTACGTCAGGTCGGGATGCACCGCGAGCGCTGTGTTCGACACGAGTGTCCACGGTGTCGTCGTCCACACGAGGATCCGGCGCGCCGTGCGACCTGGCATGTCCGTCGCGTCGTCGACCACTGCCCCACCCACCATTCCCAGATCGAGCGCGATGTATACGCTCGGATCCTCGTCCTCCTGATAACCCTGTGCCAGCTCGTGGCTCGACAGCGAGGTTCCACAGCGCGCGCAATACGGCAGAATCTTGTGGCCGCGATATAGCAGTCCCTTCGCGTGCAGCGCCGCGAGCGACCACCATACGCTCTCGACATAGTCGTTCGTGTACGTGACGTATGGATGCTCGTAGTCCAGCCAGTAGCCGATTCGCTCGCTGAGCCGCTCCCATTCGCTGCGATACGTGAACACGCTCTCGCGGCAGAGCCGGTTGAACTCCACCACGCCGAGCTTCTCGATGTCCGGCTTACCCGTGAGCCCGAGGCGCTTCTCGACCTCGATCTCCACCGGCAACCCGTGCGTGTCCCATCCCGCCTTCCGTTCGACGCGAAAACCCTTCATCGCGCGATGGCGGCAGAACAGGTCCTTGATCGTCCGCGCGAACACGTGGTGAATGCCCGGCTGGCCATTCGCCGTCGGCGGTCCCTCGTAGAACACGAACGGCGGCGCGCCCTCGCGCGCAGCGAGCGTGCGCTCGAACAGCCCCTCCTCGCGCCATTGCGCGAGCAGTGTCTCTTCCAGCTCCGTCGCGGGCTGGTCCGCCGGCACAAGGCCGAAGCGTGGCCGGGTCATGTCGGACACACTCACAGGCGCTCCAACACGCCGCGCACGAGCGCAGTCAATTGCGGCTCCGCACGCTCCGCGTTCGCGATGATGGTGGACAGCTCCGCAGGCTCCAACGCGTCCGGCAGGCACTGGTCCGTGATGATCGACAGCCCGAGCACCCGCATTCCTCCGTGGACGGCGACGATTACCTCGGGGACGGTGCTCATGCCCACTACGTCCGCCCCAATGGCCCGCAACATCCGGTACTCCGCGCGCGTCTCGAGGTTCGGCCCCTGAACCGCGACGTACACACCTTCGCGCAGCACGATCTGGCGCTCACGCGCCACCTCGCGCGTTAATTGCCGCAACTCGCCATCATACGGCGCCGACATGTCGGGGAAGCGTGCGCCCAATCGGTCGTCGTTCGCGCCGATGAGCGGGTTGTCGCCCAGGAAGTTGATATGGTCCGCGATGAGCATCAGATCGCCCGCCGCCCAGAGTGGATTCATGCCGCCACACGCGTTCGATACCACGAGCGTCGACGCGCCGAGCGCCCGAAGCACGCGCACCGGAAAGGTGGCCTGCTGGAGCGTGTAGCCCTCGTAGCGATGAAAGCGCCCTTGCATGGCTACGACCGTCTTGCCCGCCAGCGTTCCGCACAGCAGCCGGCCCGCATGGCTCTCTACCGTCGACAGCGGAAAACCCGGGATGTCCGCATAGGAGATCGACTGCTGCACGTCGATTTCCCTCCCGAGACCACCGAGCCCCGTCCCCAGCACGATCGCGACGTCCGGTGCCCCGCTGAATTGCGCGCGCACCATGGCCGCCGCAGCCTCCACGGCCTCCAGCGTATGCGCGTTCGCAGAGAGCTCGCTGTCGTCCCGGGCGAAGTCGAGGGACCTGCTCTTTACCAATGTCGTCATTCGTGCTCCGCTGAGCCGACTGGCGCGCGCGACCCGTCCTCGCCTTCCTGCGGCCTCATCGAGCTGATGCGTGGCATCACGGGCAGCTGCGGTCCCGGCGCGTTCTCGGCGCCGGTGATCTCGGCCAGATGCCGCTCGACGATGACTCGCACCTGCGCGAGATGACTGCGACGCGCGCGATCCAGCTCCGCAAGGTGCGCCTCGAGCTTCCGGATCTCGTTCCCCGCGCCCTCGATCTGCCGCTCCGCTTCCGACCGCGCCTCGCGGACGATCAGCGACGCTTCACGCTCGGACGACTCACGGATCTCTGCACGCAGCTGCTGCGCGCTCACCAGGGCGTCGTTGAGCGCCTTGTCCCGCTCGCGGAACGCCCGTAGCTGCTCGTGGAATCCCTTGGCCTTTTGCTCCAGATCCTGAGACTGCCGCGTGAGCCGCTCCAGCTCCTCGGCCACCTGTTCGCGAAACTGCTCGACGCGCTCGGGATTATAGCCGCGTATCGCCTTGCCGAAGTCGTAGCGACGAACGTCGAGCGGTGTGAGATGAAAGGTCTCGTCCATTAGGCGGATCTCGCTCCGAACAGCACGGTTCCGAGGCGCACCAGAGTGGCGCCCTCTTCCACAGCAATCTCGTAATCTCCCGACATGCCCATCGATAACTCGATGGCCGGCAGGCCTGCCTTGTTCAATCGCACCGCGGCCTCGCGCGCGCCGCTGAACACCCGCCGCAGCGTTCCCTCATCCGCGTCAAACGGTGCCATCGTCATGACGCCGCGCACCACCAAACCCGACATTCCCGCCAGCCGTTCCGCCTCACGTTCCACGTCGGCCGGTACGTAGCCGCCCTTCGTGCCCTCGCCCGACACATTGACCTGCAGCAGGACGTTCAATGGACGTCCGCGGTTCCGTCCGTAATCGTCCAGCGCATCGGCGAGCCGCGCGCTGTCCATGGAGTGCACGAGGTGGAATCCATCCAGTTGCTTCACCTTGTTCCGCTGCAGATGCCCGATGAGGTGCCATCGAACCGGCGCGGAGACTTCCGTCATCTTGGCGGCGGCTTCCTGTACCCGATTCTCGCCGACATCCTGCACCCCCGCACCCCACGCCGCGGTCACCGCATCGGCGTCATACGTCTTCGTCACCGCGACGACAGTAACCGCCTGCCCCCAACCGCCCCGCACCCGCGCCTGCTCGATTTTTTCGCGTACCCCGGCGAGCCGGGCAGGCAGGTCCTGAAATGGCATAACACGAGAATTTACCGAAGGTTGCATCTCAACTCAAGCGAGTCCCTCCACAGTGATGGCCCTGCGGAAAGCGTCGCCAACCGGCCACACTCGAGAAGACCGAGCATGCTCGCGCTCACATCGTCGGGGAGCCGCGTTCGGCCCGCGCGCACCGTCGGCGCCGGGCGCGCGGAATCCGATTCACCATTGGCGTCGATGACCGGCGGATCGGTCGATCCATTCGCCGCCGACGACGACACGTACACGACGCCGGTGAGGCGCCATGCTGCGCCGAGTAGCGAGCGCTCCTTTGCCGACACGGATGGAGACGCCACCACCGGCCTCCCAGCCTCTCGCGCCGCCTCGGCGATGTGCGCCGCGAGTTCCTGGTGCGCCCACTCCGCACCTGGCACCAATCCGCGAGCCTTCCAGCGCAAGCCACTTCGCCGAGCGATCTCTGCTCCGTACCAGTCGGCCGGCAACAGCGGGATCGTCACCACCGTGACGTCTGTCCGAACCCCCTCCACTTGCTGGAGATACCAGAGCGGATAGGTGTCGTTGTCGCCGGCGACGAACAACACTGCGTTTCGTGGCGCGCTGCCAAGCAGCGCGGCGGCAACGTCGCGCGCAGCGTTCGCCCCGTCGGCTCTCTGGCGGTCGTCGGCCGCCCAGTTCCCCAGCAGCGGCACCACCGCCGCCGCCACGGCGACCCACGCGGGCCATCTACGCGCCCGAACCAACGCCAGCGCCCCATAGCCGGCGAATAACCCCCATCCCCAGAAACCGAGAACGAAGAAGTAATCGCGCTCGCGCGCCTCGTGTGCTCCGGCGGGCACGAAGCCATACCCGATCGTTGCCCCCGCCTTGAGGTTGAGGTACGCACACACCCCCAGCGTGCCGGAGAGCGTCAGGACCGTCAACGCGTCGGCGGCGCGGCGCCCGTCTCGCCGCATCGCGCGCCAACCGGCAACGCCTGCCAGCAGGAACAGTAGCGTGACGAGGAGCCGCTGCGGCGTCGTGAAAATGCCCCTTCCCAGCGTGATTCCGAACTGCCAGTCGACGTACTGCGCCAGCGTGGCAAGCTGAATCCACACCGGCGCCTGACGTGGCCACATGGGCGACACGTCGTATTGCCGACGGGCGACGACGTCGGCCAGCGTGGTAAGCGTGCTGGGATTGCCCTGGTTCACCCCCGGATCGTGCCGAGCGCGCACCAGGAGGATCATGAGGGCGCTCGCGGCGATCACTGTGAGTAGCACGGCAGCGAACGTGTTCTTGACTCGAAATGCGCCCCCCCTGTCGTCCCGAGAGCAGCGCGGGACCTGCTCTTCCCCCGTGCGCACCACCGCCGAACACAGCGCGATCACCGCGCCGGCCCCCACCAGCAGCCAGGACATGCGCCCCACCCCAGCACTTGCGATCGACACGCCGGCGAGAAGGAGCATCGTGTCGAGGCGCCACCTGCCAGCAGGATCGCGCGCCGCGAGCGCGATGGCCGCGGGAGCACCCACGAGCGCACTGAGGTGCACCGCCGGCGATATAGCGATCAGGTACGCCGTGAGCAGCGTCCACCGCCGCGAGCAACGTTCAATGCCCGCTCTCTCGCCGCCCACGAGCATCAGCATGACGAGCAGTAACGACACGGCGTACACCTCCGTCTCGGTCGCATTCGCCCATGCACTGGTCATCAGTCCGGCACACAGTCCGCCCGCGAGTGCGCCCCACGCCGCATCGCGCTGGGCGCCGATCGCACGCGCAACGACCCACGCGCTCGCCCCGCCCGCCGTCGCGGTGCACACCGCCGACAGCAGGTTCATCGCGCGCGCCACGCCAATCGCGCCGCCAAGCAGCATCGACCATGTGCGCCCCACGGCGACGAACAGAGGCGTGCCGGGTGGATGCGGAATACCGAAGACGTGCGCCGCCGCGATGAACTCGCCGGCGTCCCAGAACGTGACGCCGGGCGCCATGGTGGCGATGTACACTAGCAGCAGTACGACGCCGACGCTCCATCCCGCGCGCCGCGCGGTCAGCGCGATGCTCCCGCGACCTCGACCGCGTCGCGCACCGGCGAGCGTCCTTCGAGAAATGCCCGCACGTCGATCGGAGCCAGGTCGCGAAACAACCGTCCCCGCTCGGCGATCGAGATCGTGCCGCGCTCCTCGCTCACCACGATGACGAGCGCGTCGGACTCGTCGCTCAAGCCCAATGCCGCGCGGTGCCGCGTTCCGAGCGCGCGATCGAGTGGCGTCTGCGACAGCGGAAGGATCGACCCCGCGGCGACGATGGTGTCGCCACGCACGAGCACTGCCCCGTCGTGAAGTGGAGAGTACGGCGTGAAGATCGTCGTGAGGAGGTCGGCCGAGATCTTCGCCTCCATTCTCGAACCTGATTCGGCAAAGCGGTCGAGTGACACTTCGCGCTCGATCGCCACAATCGCGCCGATCCCCGAACGACTCAGCCGTTCTACCGCCTCCGTGATCTGCTCCGCCACTTCGCCGCGCTCCATGTCCTGAAAGAGCCCGCGAAAGCGCGCCTCACCCAGGTGCGCCAGTGCTGAGCGGAGCTCGGGTGCAAAGACGACCAGCAGAGCGATCGCTCCATACTGGAACACGAAGCCGAGGAGGTAGTTGATCATCTCCAGCTTGAGCAGCCACGACACTGCATAGACAACCAGCAGGATGAGAAGGCCCGACACGATCTGCAGCGTGCGCGTGCCATGGAACAGCAGCAGTGCGCGGTAGAGCGCATACGCTACGACGACCACCTCCAGCACATCGCGCCAGCCCGGATTGAGCAGGCGGAGCTGTTCCAGTTCCGTCACGCGCGTCCTGCGGTGCGAATCGCGGCCGCCACGTCGAGCGCCTGGCGCGTCGCAGCCACATCGTGAACGCGGAAGATACGCGCACCGCGTTCGTACGACGACACCGCCGCGCCAACGCTGCCGAATACGCGGCGCGACGGATCGGCGACATTCGTCAACTCCCCGATGAACCGCTTGCGCGACACGCCGACCATCACCGGCAGCCCCCATGCGACGAGGCGCTCGAGGCAGCCCAGCAGACGTAGCGAATGCGCGCTCCGCTTGCCGAACCCGATGCCCGGGTCGACCGCGATGCGCTCGCGTGGGATGTCGTTCGCGAGGGCGACGTCAACGCGCTCCCGAAGCTCCCGGAGCACTTCGTCGAGCGGATCTCCGACAAAATCGGCGTGAACGTACGACGCCATGTCTTCCACGCCGCCGCGCGAATGCATCAGCACGACACCCACCTCGTGTCGCGCGCAAACACTTGCCATCTCGCCATCAAGTCGCATGGCGGAGACATCATTCACGATGTGCGCCCCCGCTTGAATGGCCGCTTCCGCGACCGCGCTCTTCACCGTATCGACGGAGATAAGCGCCTCGGGATGCTCGGTTGCCAATGTGCGCACGATCGGCAGCACACGCCGTATCTCCTCGTCCGTCGACACGCTCTCGGCACCCTGCGGTCTCGTTGACTCGCCGCCGATGTCCAGAATGTCCGCACCTTCCGCCAGCAGCTTCGCTGCGTGGACGAGCGCAGCGCTCGGCGAGAAGTAGTTCCCGCCGTCGCTGAAGCTGTCGGGCGTGACGTTCACGATTCCCATCACGAGGGGATGATCGAGCGTGACCGTTCGGCCGCGGACAGTCCAGGTGCCGGTCATGGCGCGGAAGATACTTGCTTACGAGGATAGGATGATAGGAGGAGACGAAGACAGGGAACGACGAAGGGCACACCGACGTGGCGTGCCCTTCGCAGTCCTGTCATCCCGTCATCCCGTCATCCCGTCACGCGGGCGAGGGCTCCGGACCACCAAGCAACGGCTTCCGGCGCGGCTCGATCACCGGAATCGGCGTCGGACCGGCGGGAATGACTGGTGCCGCAGGCACACCACTCATCCGCGGTGGCAGTGCCTCGCCGCGTGAGATCATCTTGATGTCCTCCGCAGTCAGCGTTTCGCGCTCGAGCAGAGCCGCCGCCAGCGTGTGAAGCAGGTCGATGTTCTCGCTGATCACCGCCTTCGCGCGATCGTACGCCTTCGTGATCACGCGCTTCACCTCCGCGTCCACGAGCTGTGCCGTCTGCTCGCTGACCTCGCGCCGGTGCTGGATCTCGCGACCCAGGAACAGCTCCTGCTCGTTGTCGCCCACCAGGATGGGCCCGATCGCGTCAGAGAGACCCCACTGGGTCACATATCGCCGAGCGATCGACGTCGCCTTCTGGATATCGCTCGACGCGCCCGTGGTCACACGGTCGTAGCCGAATACCAGCTCTTCCGCCGTCCGCCCGCCGTACGTCATCACGAGCAACGCCTCGAGCTGCTGGCGGGTGATCGACACGCGATCATCCTCCGGCAGTGTGAAAGCCAGACCGAGTGCGCGGCCGCGCGGAACGATCGTGACCTTATGAAGCGGATCGTTGCCCACGACCTTCATGGCGCACAGCGCGTGACCCGCCTCGTGATACGCGGTGAGACGGCGCTCCTCGTCCTTCATCACCATCGACTTCCGCTCGGCGCCGAGCATGACCTTGTCCTTCGCCTCTTCCAGGTCGTCCATGTAGATCTTGTCGTGGCCACGACGCACGGCCAGCAGTGCCGCCTCGTTCACCAGGTTGGCCAGGTCCGCGCCCGCCATGCCCGGGGTACCGCGTGCGAGCGTCGTGATCTCCACGTCGTCGCCCACCGGCTTGTTGCGGAGGTGCACCTTGAGGATGCCCTCGCGGCCGCGGAGGTCCGGCGCGTCGACGACGATCTGCCGGTCGAAGCGGCCCGGACGCAGCAGCGCGGGGTCGAGCACGTCGGGACGGTTCGTCGCGGCAATGAGGATCACCCCTTCATTGGACTCGAAGCCGTCCATCTCGACGAGCAACTGGTTGAGCGTCTGCTCGCGCTCGTCGTGTCCACCACCAAGTCCCGCGCCGCGGTGACGGCCCACGGCATCGATCTCATCGATGAAGATGATGCAGGGCGCATGCGCCTTCCCCTGCTCGAACAGGTCGCGGACCCGGCTCGCGCCGACGCCGACGAACATCTCGACGAAATCCGATCCGGACATCGAGAAGAACGGACGCGCCGCTTCGCCCGCCACGGCGCGCGCCAGGAGCGTCTTCCCCGTTCCCGGCGGACCCACGAGCAGGCAGCCCTTCGGCAGGCGGCCGCCAAGCTTGGTGTACTTCTGCGGATCCTTCAGGAATTCGATGATCTCCTGCAGTTCCTGCTTGGCTTCATCCGCGCCGGCGACGTCGGCGAAGGTCACCTTCGGGGTATCGCCCGTGAGGAGCTTCGCCTTCGACTTGCCGAACGAGAACGCCTTGTTGCCCCCCGCCTGCATCTGGCGGAACAGGAACAGGTAGAAGCCGATCAGCAGCAGCCACGGCAGGAAGTTGATCACCCACGCCATGACACTCGGTTTGGGATCCTGTGACGTGATCTGGACACCCTTCGCCATCAACAGATCCACTTCCTGCGGAGAATTTGCCGCCGGAAGTTGAATCGTGAACTTCTTGGTCGTCTTGTTCTGGATCGTCCTCGGCTCCTTGAAGGTGCCGACGACGTTCTTGCCACCCTGGACAGTCACCTCGGCGATGTTGCCGCTCTCGAGCTGCTGCCGGTAGAAGTCATAACGGATCTCCGACGCCGACTCGGCGCGAGCGCCGGTCATCTGGATCAGCGCGACGGGGATCAGGATGATGAGGATCCAGAACGAGAGCGTCTTCGAGAAACGCCCCCAGTTGAATCCATTGTTGTTGTTGCCGTTTTTCGGCGGTGTCGGTGCAGGCATTACAGCAGGCTCGCGATATATGGCAAGTGCCGGAAACTCTCGGCGTGATCCAACCCGTATCCTACCAGGAACTCGTGCGGTGCATCGTACCCCACGAACTTCGTTTCGTACTTGAGCTCGTCGGCAATGTGCTTGTGTAGCAAGGCGCAGATCTCCAATGATCGCGGATTTCGTGCCTTGAGCAGGTCCATCAGGCGGTTAAGCGTTCTCCCAGTGTCGACGATGTCTTCGACCAGGAGGATGTGCTTTCCCTCGAGTTTGGTTTCCGGATCATACACCAGTCGCACATTTCCGCTCGACACCGTGCCTTCGCCGTAGCTGGCTGCCACGAGGAAGTCGACATGCAGTGGACGATTGATCTGGCGTACCAGGTCACTCAGGAAGATAAAGCTTCCCTTCAATAGACCTAGCACGAGCAGTTCGCCGTCCGGATAGGCGGCCGTGATCTCCGTTCCCAGTTCCTGCACGCGCGCCGCGATCTGCCCTGCGTCGTAGACGACACGCTTGAGCTCCCGGCCCTCGAGACGCGGATCAGCGATCGATGCGTTCACAGACATAGTGTCGAACCGGCCTCCCGGACCGCTCGGTTGCCGCGTCGCTGCGGCGCACACCTGGAATCCATACCACATCGTCCCCCGCGACGACCACCGGCCAGCGCGTCCGTTCCCCGCCCTGCAGTCCCGCGTCCGAGAGGTAACGCTTCACGCGGCGCTTACGCTGCCCAGCGGCTGGCTCGAGGCGGTCGCCGGCGTTCCACATCCGAACGAGACTCACTTCCGATCTCGGAAGCGCCGCCGCCCACGGCGAATCGTGCTCCGCGGCGCTGCCGACGCGAAAGCGAAAGTCCCCCCATTCCAGCGCACCATGCCATGGCAGCGGCGTAGCCAATGCAAAGGTCGTCGCCACCGGCTTGTATAGAATGTAGGCATCTCGCGTGGCATCGAGACACCATCCCCCGGCCAGCGGGATGCGACCGCGCCGAGGGCACGACATTGTAAACTCGGCGATGCGGCGAGTTCCGCGACGGTCGAGCGAAAGGCCTGCGCGCGCTGCGAGCGAACTCCACAACACAGCGAGAGAATCTCGATCATAGCCCGCCAGTTCCCGCGAAGCAACGATCAGTCGCTCTGCCGACTGCAGTTCCGGCCGGATCCTTTCACTGACGAACTCCTCGACCTCACGGCGAAGTTCCGTCGCGCGCCTGGCAATCGACAGGGCCCAGCCATCAAAGCAGGAATCGCTGTTGCGAAGCGCCGGCAGGATGTCGTGACGGATTCGGTTGCGCGCAAACTCGGACGCCACGTTGCCCGGATCCTCCACCCAGCTAAGCTTCGCTGCCTCCGCGTACGCCACCAGCTCGCTCCGGCGAA
The DNA here is from genome assembly GCA_038319955.1 of Gemmatimonadales bacterium. Lineage (GTDB taxonomy): Bacteria > Gemmatimonadota > Gemmatimonadetes > Gemmatimonadales > Gemmatimonadaceae > AG11. Next base: position 23,694 of record JBBQDT010000015.1, read on the forward strand.
TCTCGACAAACGGTCGCACGATCGGACCGTCGGCATAAAGTCCCGCCAGCCCGCGCGCCCCCGTGCCGCGCATGATCCGCATGACGACCGTCTCGACCTGATCATCCTGCGTATGCGCCGTTACGATCCGTGCGCCGAGAGGCCCCGCGCACTCCCGCAGAAAGCGATGCCGGGCCTTGCGCCACGCCGCTTCGCGTCCGTCGGTGGTGTCGGTCGTTCCATCCATCCGTCCAGCGATGACCGTCAACCCTCGCGCTGCAGCGGCCGCACGCACGTGGCGCACGGCCTCGGACGCCCAGGCACCCGTGCCGTGATCGAAAGTCGCCACCGCGGCGATGCGCGCGTGCGCCACCGCCGACATGGCGCACATGAGCGCCATCGAATCGAGCCCGCCGGAGACGGCGAGCACCAGGGGCGTCTCGGCACTGTGCGCGGCGCGCAGGACCGCGTCGTACACGGCGCGCGCTGGATCATGGTGCATGGAGCGAAATATATCGCCACCTCGCTTTCGTGGCGCAGTTGCGACCCTCTGGTTCCCGTTTGGTCGCGTAGCTATCTTGACGCCGTCACAGTTCGAATCACGGCGACAGGAGCGATCTCTTGGAAACTCACGGCCCGCTCGGCACCCTTTGGGTCGGTCTCGGCCTCTGCGCGTTCTACATTGCGCTCGTGTGGATCAACACCCTGCTCGGCGTCGTCCTCACGCCGCTGTTCATCGTCCCGCTCACCTGGTTGCAGGATCGCGTGCGCGGGAAGTCTCCCGCGCGTGGCTGATCGCACGTCAGGTGACGTAGGACTCTGGGGAGGGGACGCGTGCTCGATGCACGCGTCCCTTCCCTTTTGTCGCTCAGCGTGGCGCGGCGCTGCACTCCGACTCCTCGCCGCGATCGTCGTACTCGTCGCCGCACCACCGGTGCGCGCGCAGCAGCCACGCCCATGGCTCGACTGGCAGACCGTCGAAACAGTGCACTTCGTCTTCCACTACCCGCGACAATACGCCGCTTGGACGCTCGCGCTGGCACAGCGCATGGAAGGCGTGCGCTCGCAGGTCGGCGCCGTGGTGGGATTCGTGCCGCCCCGACGCGTCCACGTCGTCGTGGACGATCCGGTGAACGGCGCCAACGGAACGGCGTATACCACCCTCGACGCGCCGACGATCGTCCTCTATCCTACCCCTCCCGATCCGCGCGAAGACATCGGCAACTTTCGCGTCTGGGGTGAGCTCGTCGCCACGCACGAGTTCGCGCACATGGCCCACCTTACACGGCCGTCGCGCAATCGCGTGCAGTCGCTGCTCTGGTTACTCTCGCCGGTGCCGCTCGGACCCATCGCGTCAGGTGCACCGCGTTGGGTCATCGAGGGCTATGCCACGTACGTCGAAGGGCGCGTCACCGGCACCGGCCGGCCCAACCACGCTTGGAGAGCGGCGATCCTGCGACAGTTTGCCCTCGAGGGGCGGCTTCCGTCGTATGGACAGCTTAGTGCGACCGGCGGATGGCAGACCGGCAACTTTGCCTACCTCGCCGGCTCCGCCTACTTCGACTGGCTCAGCCGGCGCGAGGGCGACTCCAGCGTCACTGCACTCTGGAAGCGAATGACCGCAAAGACCGTACGCTCCTTCGAAGAGGCCTTCGTTGGCGTTTACGGGCGTGGCCCGGCGGAACTCTACGGGCGATTCGTTGCCGAGGTGACCGCCGATGCCCTGGCGTTCGATCGCGCGCTCTCGCACGACGCGCTGGTCCCCGGCACACTCGTGCAACGGCTCCTCCGCAACACGGGTGATCCTGCCATCTCGCCCGATGGTCGCTTCGTCGCGCTGTCCCTCCGGCGAATCGACGCGCCAAGTGAACTCGTCGTCTGGCGAACCGCCGACGAGCCGGACACGCTGGCCAGCAGGCGGCGTGAGGCACAGTTGCGACGCGACCCGGACGACGTCCCTGATCGCTCCTTCTTTCCGCCGCCGAAGAGCGCCGTCATCTCCCTGATGACGAACGATGGGGCGCCCTTCGAGTCGCCGCGCTGGATGCCGGACAACCGGCATCTGCTGCTCACGCGCCGGATGCCGATGAGCGACGGGTCGCTGCGCAGCGACCTCTTTCTCTGGAGCGCGGAAGACGGTGACCTTGCCCGCATCACGACAGGTGCAGGACTGCGCGACGCGGACCCTTCTGCGGACGGACGCTGGGCCGCGGCCGTCCGCTGCGATCACGGGTGGTGTGACCTCGTACGCGTGGACCTGAGCACAGGGGCTGTCCGCGTTCTCCTCCAGGGAGATCCGGCGCGCAACTACTACCGACCGCGCGTTTCGAAGCGCACCGGCGAGATCGTCGTCGCCGAACAGTTGGGCGACCGGTGGCGCATCGCACGGGTGCCGGGCACCGGTGGCTCTCTCCGCTATGCAGACCCAGACGACGGCGTCACGCGCTTCGACGCAACGTTCGATGTGGACGGCCTAACAGTCATCGCCACGTCTGAAGCCGGCGGCATCGCCAACCTCGAGCGCCTCGACCCCATCACGGCGCGCGCAACCCGGCTTACCGCCGTCACCGGCGCTGCGGTCGCCGCGGACATTGCCCCGGACGGGACGCTCTGGTTTCTCTCGCTGCAGGCGCACGGCTATGACCTGAGACGGCTGCATCCGGATAGCGCGTCCCTCGCTCGCGCCTCGAATGCGTCCGCGCCGCTTCGACTGGCCCTCATCGACTCCCTCTCACCGGTCCTGCCGCCACGAAGTTCCCACGCTGCGTCGGACTCCAGCCGACGCCCCGCCCTCGCGGACGTCAGTGAGGAGCGGACATATGGGACTGGCCCTTCGCGGTTCCGTTACGTGCCCGGGTTCACCAGCAGTTCTGGCGGCAGTTCGCTGCAAATCGCCGTCGTGCGCACCGACCCGGTCGGACGCTTGGGCGCATCGTTTCTCGTCACTGCCGGTTCCGAGGCACTGCCGCGGGGAGCGTCGTTGGAAGTTCGGTCTCGCCAGTCCCGCACGGAGCTCATCGGAAATGGGTGGGCCTCTCGCGATCGACCCTCTCACCAATTTATTGGCGCATTTGACGAAGGGCTCGACCTCGGTCGCTTCGGCGGCGCCGGTCGCATCGAGCGCACTACCGTGAGCGACGGCGGTGAGCTGACGCGCAGCTTGGCCGTGCTCGCCGAGCAGCAGCGGCCAACCACCATGGAGAATGCGAATCGTGCCGCCGCAGTCGGCGCCTTCAGCATCATTCGACGACAGCGCGACGAAGACACGCGCTATCAGGAACAGCTGTCCTTTCTCGGCGAGGCCGGCCAGACGGGTGGTGGCGGCTACCTCCGACAGCGCACGTCGCTGTTCTTCGGCGTCGCCGCGGGCGTCCGGCCCCTCACGACTCTGCGGCTTACCTACGGCACCTTCGGCAGCCGGGCACGTACGCCACGCGAGCGATTCGTCATCGGCGGCTTCTCCTCGCCGTTGATCGATCCGACCTATGACGCACGACGGGTGGACGCGCCGGCATACCCAGTCGGCAGCGTGGCGTCGACGACGTTCAGCACCTTCCGGGTGTCCGTGCCTGTCGCGCCATTCGAGCTGTTCTTTTCCGGCGCCAGCCCCGATCTCTACAAGAATTCGCTCCGGAGTTACGGCATCGAGTTCCGTGAGAACGTGCCCACCATACCGGCGTTGGGTACGCCGAGCGTCAACCTCCTCACCGGCTTTGCCCGCGCTCTCGACGCCCCGGTCGCGGGGGAATGGCGCTATTACATCACATTAGCTGTACACCCCTAAGAATCGGACACTACTTCACTTACTATGCGTCGTATGATCAGTCCAAGAGCCTCGCTCCTGGAACAGTGAGGAACTCCTCGAACTCTCCCTCGACGAGCGTATCGAGCAGCGCCGCGGCCTCCACGAGCCGCAGTCCCGCGTCCGGCATGGCCTCAAGGCGTCGCATCTCGGCCGAACGCACCTCGAGGTAGTACTCGCGCGTCATCTCGCCCCCGCCGTCGATCTCGGCACCGTGCCGGATCCACTGCCACAATTGCGTACGCGAAATCTCCGCAGTCGCCGCATCTTCCATGAGGTTGTGGATGGCCACCGCACCCGATCCGCGCAGCCATGCTTCGATGTACAGGATTGCCACCTCTACGTTCATCCGTACGCCCTCCGCCGTCACCACGCCGCCGGGAACCGAAGCATCGATGAGCTGATCCGCGGTGGTGCGCACATCCTCGCGTTTCTGCTGCTTCTGGTGGGGGCGGTTGGCGAGTACGGCGTCGAACACCGCGCCGGCCACCGGAACGAGGTCCGGGTGCGCCACCCACGTGCCATCGAAGCCCGCGGCGCTCTCTCGCTCCTTGTCCTCTCGTACCCGCGCCATCGCCCGTGCGTTGACCTCGGCGTCCTTGCGGCTTGGGATGAACGCGGCCATTCCGCCAATCGCATGCGCGCCTCGCTTGTGGCACACCTGCACGAGTCGCTCTGCGTAGGCGCGCATGAACGGCACGGTCATCGTGAGCTGCGAGCGATCGGGGAGCAATTTGTCCGGCCGGTCGCGGAACGTCTTGATGAAGCTGAAGAGGTAATCCCATCGGCCTGCGTTCAGCCCCGCCGAATGTGCTCGGAGCTCAAAGAGGATCTCTTCCATGACGAACGCTGCAGGAAGTGTCTCGATCAGTACGGTGGCGCGGACAGTGCCCTGCGGGATTCCCAACGTGTCCTGCGCCGCGACGAAGACGTCGTTCCAGAGACGTGCTTCGGTATGGCTCTCCATCTTTGGGAGGTAGAAGTACGGTCCTGAGCCGCGCGCCAGCAGTTCGCGGGCGTTGTGAAAAAAGTACAGCCCGAAGTCGATGAGGCTGGCCGACGCCGGCGTATCGTCCACGAGGATGTGGCTCTCTTCCATGTGCCATCCCCTCGGGCGCACCACCAGTGTTGCCCGCTCGTCATTGAGGCGGTAGGCCTTCTCGCCGACGTCGAGCGACAGTGTGCCACGCACCGCCTCCATGAGGTTCCGCTGCCCGTCCACGATGTTGTGCCAGGTTGGCGAGCAGGAATCCTCCAGGTCCGCCATGAAGACCTTGGCCCCCGAGTTGAGCGCGTTGATCATCATCTTCCGATCGACCGGACCGGTGATCTCCACTCGCCGGTCGTTCAGGTCGGCCGGCGCGTTCGCCACCTGCCACTCTGCATCGCGTACGGATTGGGTGTCGGAGGGAAAGTCGAGGGGAGCGCCAATCGGCACGGCGGCCAGCTCCGCACGGCGCGCCGCCCGTTCGCCGATGCGTGCGAGGCGCGTCGAGTTGAACTTGCGATGCAGCATGGCGACGAAAGCGAGGGCGTCGCTCGTGAGCACCTTTTCGGCGCCCGACACGGACGCACCTGCAATGCGGACTCCGGAGGTGGAACCGACCATTCGTTGTAGTCTCGACGAGAGTGGAGGGGATGCAGAACGCCGACGGGCCAATTTCCGCTCAGCAAACTATCCTTGGCATGTTAACGTCCGAACTAGCGACAAATCGGTGTCGTCGGTCCTATATTAGCGCGATAGCCGCCGGCGGCTCCGCAGTGCCCACTTGTTCCGCCGTGTTGTCATCCGGCACACGCTCGCGCGGATTCCAACTTCCGCGCGCCCCTCAGGAGGATGCAGATGAAGCTTCACCGTGCTTCACGGTACACTTTTGCTCTCGCACTGCTCGCATTGCCAGCAGTCGCCGGTGCACAGGCGTTCGGACTGAACGAGATCGGGGCATGCGCCCTCGGCCGCGGCTTTGCCGTGACCGGTGCGCCGTGCGATGATGGTTCGTCGATCTACTGGAATCCAGGCGCGATGCCGTCAAAGAAGGGCCTGACGTTCAGCGGCGGTGCCGCGATCATCGCCCTCAAGGGCGATTTCACGCGTGACTCGAGCTTCCGACGCTACGAAACCGATATTCCTGCGGCGGTCGTACCCGAGGTGTTCCTCAATTATCGCACGGGCAGGGCGGCATACGGAATTGGACTCTACGTGCCGTATGGACTGACGTCCCAGTGGGGCGACGACTTTCCCGGGCGCTTTTCCGCGAAAAAGGCGTCACTTCAGACGGTGTACGTCCAGCCCAACCTGTCATACCAGCTGACGGACAACTGGTCGATTGGCGGCGGACCCGTGATCGGGCACTCCACCGTCGAGCTGATTCAGGCCATCGATCTCTCCAGCCAGAATCCACAGGCGGGTGTCACCTTCGGGCAGCTCGGCATTCCAAAGTACACCGAGTTCGGCCGCGCCAACCTGAAGGGCTCGGCGATGGCGTACGGCTTCGACGTCGGCATTCACGGTAAGCTCAGCAAGGACTGGCAGACCGGCCTGCGCGTGCTGTCCCAGCTCTCGTTCAATTACGACGATGCGGATGCGGTCTTCACGCAGACCCCAACGGGGCTGACCCTCGCCGCGGCGAACCCGCTCGGAGCACCGGCCGGTACGCCGGTGGACGCGTTGGTCGCCTCGCAATTCACCACGGGCTCGCTCGTGGCTCAGAAGGTCAAGACCAGTATCCGCCACCCGGCGCAGATTCAGTTCGGCGTCGGCTACTCGGGTGTGGAGAACACCACCCTGAGCGTCGACTACGCTTACGTCGGCTGGAAGTCGTTCAACCAGCTTCCAGTCGACTTCCAGGGTGCCGCTCCTGATCGCGTGATCCAGGAGGATTACAACAACACGTCCTCCATCCGCTTCGGCGCCGAGCGCCGGTTCTCTGCGGGCAAGGCGTTGCGTGCGGGCTTCTCGGCGGCCACCTCCGCGGCGCCACCTGAAACAGTCACGCCGCTGCTTCCCGAGCAGGACCGCGAGCTCGTCATGCTCGGTGGCGCGCTGCCCCTCTTCAGCGGATTGGTCCTCGACGCGACCTACGCGCACATCTTCACGCCTGGATCGCGGGGCCGCGTCGACGAGCGCTCTGTCGGTATGACGCCCGCGCAAGCTCTCGCGCTCAACAGCGGCGCGTACACATTGAACGCGAATATCTTCTCGTTCGGCCTCAAGTACTCCTTCTAACCACGCCCGGAGAATCAGGATGTATCGACTGACGAATCTCGCCCGCGTGGCGGCAGTTGGCGCCCTCGTTGTTCTCGCTGGCTGCGAGAGCAAGCGGTCGTTGCTCGGCCCCACGACCCCTCCCGGGGGCGACATGTTCAAGAGCTACGTCGCGCTCGGCAACAGTATCACGGCCGGCTACCAAAGCGGCGGTATCAACGACTCCACGCAGCGGCAGAGCTACGCCCGAGTGCTCGCCGCCCAGATGGGGACGCAGTATCACTATGCGTCGCTCGCGGGCAGAGGCTGTAGCCCGCCGATCGCCAATACGCAGACCGGCGCGCTCGTCGGCACCGGATCGACAGCGGCCACATGCGACCTCCGCGCCGCCGCGTCCGTGACTGATGTCCTCAACAATGTCGCTGTCCCGGGCGCACGCGTTCTCGACCCGACCTCGGCGTCCACGGTGGCGTCGAACGCGCTCACCACGTTCATCCTCGGGGGCAAGACGCAGGTGCAAAAGGCGCTCGACGCGCAGCCGACCTTTGTGAGCATCTGGATCGGCAACAACGACGTGCTCGTGGCTGGCCTGAGCGGCATCATCGTTCCGCAGCCTGCGCTCGGACAGGCTGGCATCATCAGCACGCAGACCCAGTTCCAGACGGCCTACGATGCGATGATCTCCCAGCTCACGGCGGGTGCCCCGAACCTCAAGGGTGTGCTCATCGGCGTCGCGCAGGTCGCGAACCTTCCATCGCTGAGTTCCGGGGCGCTGATTGCGTCGTCCGCAGCAGCTCAGGCGGGCATCTCCGCCGCCGCCGGCAAGCCGGTCACGATTCATCCCGATTGCACCGGGTCGACGTCGTTGATCAACGTGCCGTCGCTCGTTGCGGCGATCAAGGCAAACAGTCCGGCCGCTCCGCCATTTGTCGTCTGCGCGAAGAACGAGCCCGGTTTCCCCTTCCCTGTCGGCGACCTGTACGTGCTCGATCCCACGGAACAGGCCACCCTGTCAGCGACGATCTCGGGGTACAACGCCTACATCAAGTCCAAGGCTGACGCGATCGGCTTCGCCTACTACGACCCGAACATCCTGTTCGCGGCGAAGCGGGCGAACGGCGAGATCCCGCCGTTCCCGATTCTCACCAGCCCCACGGCAACGTTCGGTACGCTGCTCTCGCTCGACGGCGTGCACCCGTCGGGTGCGGCGCATCTGTTGATCGCCAATGAGCTCATCACAGTGATCAACGCCAAGTACGCGACCTCGCTGAAGCCCGCGCAGTAGTCCGTTGCCGCGAGCGAGATCTGGTGGACGGGGGCGACGCGAGTCGCCCCCGTTTTCTTGCGCCTCGCAACTGGTGCCCGGTGCCCTTCGCACCAGGGAGTCGTTCAGCTCTGTGTGGAAAGACACCACTAGCCACTTCGGAACTTTGACCTACTCGGCCAGAATGGCAGAGAGTCACTTACCGATGCAGGTTCCTAAGGCTTGGGGTTCTCAAGAAAAAGTCCGCTCGCTCCATTAGCGCTCGCGTGCACTTGGTTTCGGCGCGTTGCACGGCCATCCGCTCCTGCCACTTCGAGTCGTCGGCTCCGCGCTCCCTCGGCTGCAGGGCAAAAACTCCGCAGCAGGACCCCCGTACCGATTGATTTACAGAATGTGATGTCGTCCTAACGTATTTATTCAAGCCTACATACAGAGTATCTGATAAACAACCTTCACAAATGAAATTCCACATCGATCCTGTGCGTCTTCTCGCGCGAGCATCATTTGAGGATCGGAATGATCACCGTATCGCTCACCCCAATGCAGCGGGTTCAGGCAGACAGGAATGGTTTGGCTAGTGTGGCAGCGGCACTCGCTAGTCGAGTCTTGCGGCCGAGTCGTCGCCAGATGCGAGTACAGAGATCCGCTTGGACGGCCAGATTGACGGGGCGCTGGGAGCGATCACATTCCTGCCATGTCGAACCAGCGCCTACCTGTCACCTAGCCTGTCACCTAGCCTGGCACCCAGACCTCTGGCATTCGGGACTCTACCTGTAAGGACCACCGCCCGAAGGTGGCGACCCGCCTGAACGTCCACCGCCGCCGGCACTGGAGCCACCCGGCCGACCGCCTGACGAGCCGCCGCGCGATCGACCACCGCCGCTCCCACCACGTCGCCGACCGCTCCCTGCGCCAGCCGCCGGTGCTCCCGCACCCGCACCCGCACCCCTTCCCTCTGGCGTCGCTGCCGGACGGCCAGCCCTCGATGGCGCCGAGGTCGACGCGTTGCGCGAGGAACTACCCCGCGTGGCTCCTGCCGACGCGGCCCCGTGCTGCCCCCGTCGCTCCGCCTTCTCCTTCGCCCGCTTCCGTTCCTCGGCCTTTCGGGCCCGAATCTCCGCGATTCGCTCCGCGATCGGCACCTCGAACCGCTGCTTCGGCTTGGTTGCGTAGTCGAAGCCAGACACGATCACGCGGGGCAACCGCTTGCTGATCGCCCGCTCGATGGCCGACAGGTCCGTCTCCTCCTCGGGCGAGACGAAGGTGAACGCGTCACCGGTGGCGTCCGCGCGTGCGGTGCGGCCCACCCGGTGGATGTAATCTTCCGGGATGTGCGGAACGTCGAAGTTCACCACGTGCTCCAGTTGCTCCACGTCAATGCCGCGGGCCACGATGTCCGTTGCCACGAGGCAGCGGTAGCGCCCGGACTTGAATCCCTCGAGCGCCTCGGTGCGCTGCGCCTGCGAGCGGTTGCCGTGAATCTTCGCATTCGGCACGCCCTCGGAGGTCAGATAGTCGGCCAACCGGTTGGCGCGGTGCTTCGTCCGCGTGAAGACGATGACGTTGCCGATGTCGCCTCGTCGCATCAGCTCCACGAACAGCGCTGGCTTGAGCTCCTGACTCACGGCGTAGACCGCCTGGCGGATGCCGATGGCCGGCGTGGACTTCCGCTCCAGGTTGATCGTCGCTGGATTGTGGAGCAGCTCTTTCGTGAGCGTGATGATCGGGTTGGGCATCGTCGCCGAGAAGAACAGCGTCTGCCGCTTGGTGGGCAGGTGCTTGAGCACGCGCTTGATGTCCGGCAGGAAACCCATATCGAGCATGCGGTCTGCCTCGTCGAGGACGAGGACTTCGAGACCGCTGAGCTTGGCGTAGGGCTGCTTGAAGTGATCGAGCAGGCGGCCCGGCGTGGCGATGAGGACGTCCACGCCGCTGCGGAAGGCGTGCTCCTGCGGTCCCATGCCGACCCCACCGAAGATCGCGGCGCCCGAGAGGGGCGTGTGCACGGCGAGCTGCTTGAGGTGGTCCTCGATCTGGGCGGCCAGCTCACGCGTCGGCGTCAAGACGAGCGCGCGCGTCGTGCCGCGGGGCCTCCCCATGAGGCGGTGGAGAATCGGAAGGAGAAACGCGGCCGTCTTCCCGCTCCCCGTCATCGCGCAGGCGAGCAGGTCCCGACCCTCGAGCGCGGGCGGGATCGCCTGCTCCTGGATGGGCGTCGCGCGCGTGAAGCCGAGCTCCTTGGTACCGCGAAGGAGGTCGGGGTGGAGCTTGAATGCGGCAAAAGGCATCTATCAGAACCTGTGATCGGTGAACTGGTAAGGGAGTAAGGTAACCGATCTGGTACCCAACCCTTCTCGTGGATACCGTGTCTACCCGTTCGCAATGCCCGGCACCCACCAGACGGCATCGGCAAGACTCGCAACTCAGTGACCGACAGGCAACTCGTGGCTCGATGTCTCGCCGGCGACCGCACGGCGGAGCGTGCGTTGTATGACGCGCATGTCGACCGCGTCTATCGACTCGCATTTCGTCTGGCGGGCGACGCCGACCTGGCGCAAGACTTCACGCAGGAGACGTTCATACGTGCCTTCGATCGACTGGGCCAGTATCGCGGAGACGCGTCGCTCGCGACATGGCTGCACACCATCACGACGAGCGTGTCACTCAACGGCATGCGCTCGGTGACGCGGCTCCGCACGCGGTCCATGCCGCTCGACGACGTGCCCGAATTGCCGGCGAACACGAAACGAATTGCACCACATGACCTGCGCGAACGGCTGCACTCGGCCATCGATGCGTTGTCGGTGAAGCTTCGCCCGGTGTTCGTGATGCACGATGTCGAGGGCTACACGCACGACGAGATCGCCACCACGCTGCGCATCCCGGTGGGAACCTCGAAGGCACGGCTGTTCGACGCCCGCGCCAAGCTTCGCGCGGCACTCGCGATTTTCGCAGGAGATCAGAGCGCATGAGGGACGACGACCTGGACGAGCTGCTGCGCGAGGCCGCATCGAGCTACAACACACCGCCCGAGCCACCGCGCGAGGCGATATGGCAGGCGATCGCGCAAGCCCGCGATGCGGCTTCTGTGGTACCGATCGGATCGAGGCGCCGTTTGCCACAGTTCGTCGCCGCAGCGGTCGGCGTCGCGGCCGTGTTGGTGGCGGGCATCGTCATCGGTCGGGCATCGCGCGGGCCCGCGACCGCCCCCGCACTCATCGCGTCAGCGGTACCAACGAAGCCGGAGCCTACGGAGGCTGCGGTCGGCGCATCGCATATCGACGCGCACCCGTTGCCGAGCGAGGCCGCGTCGGGCGACGACGTCACAGGGACAGCGGCAGGTTCGGAGACCGGCCGCTCAGCCGCACGCCGACTCGTCACCGCGCCCGCCCAGCGCGGCGCGCTTCGCCCACGTGCGGTTGGCTCGAATGACCTCTCGAATGATGGCGGCGCGTACCGGCTCGCGGTGGTCGAACATCTCACGCGCGCCGAAGTGCTGCTCACCAGCTTCCGCGCCCATGCGCAGTCCGGCGACGCGGCGCACGTCGACGCCCAGTTCGCCGCGCTCTCGCGCGAACTGCTCGGCACGACTCGTCTGCTGCTTGCCACTCGGCGCGGCGACGATCCCAACATCACTCGCCTGCTCCAGGACCTGGAGTACGTCCTGATGCAGCTCTCCCAGTATGCCAACGATGGCCGACGCGTCGATCTCGATGCGCTCAACCAGTCGCTGGACAAGCGCAACGTCATCCCCAAGCTGCGCTCCAACATTCCAGCCGGCCTGTCCGCGACGTCCGGCACCTGAGACCACCGCAATGCGTAGACTCTTTCTCCTTGTGTCCCTGCTCTTCCCCGCCAGCGGGGATGCCGTAGCCCAGGCCTCGCCCCACGCGTTCGCGTGGGTCACCGACGCCGTGCGCGCGCCGGCGTCGCCGGCGTCTCAACGCGCGACCGTTCCGGCTCCCATGCTGCCCGCGCCGCGAAGTGCCCAGCCAGCCGATCCTGCCGACTCCCTCTACCGGCTGGCGCGCACTGCACTCACCGACGGCGATTTCCGTCGTGCGGCGCAGCTCTTCCAGGTCGTCGTCGATCGCTATCCGGACTCTGAGTTCGCGTCGGACGCGCTCTACTACAAAGCGTACGCGCTCTACAAGAGCGGCAACTCGAGCGACCTCAAGGCTGCGGTGCTCGCGCTCGATCGCCAGGCGACGCGCTATCCCAAGGCGGGTACGCTGAGCGATGCAAAGCAGCTCCGTGCGGGCATCATGTCCGAGCAAGCCAGGCGAGGCGATTCGGACGTGGCGATCACCATCGCCCGCGGTGGGCAGGAGCTGAAGTCGGAAAGCCGGTGCCCCACCGACGACGACGACGCGCGCATCGCGGCGCTCGTCGGGATCATGCAGTTCGATCCCGATCAGGTGTTGCCCGTGCTCCAGAGCATCCTGGCCCGCAAGGACGAGTGCTCGATTCGGCTGCGCCGGAGGGCCGTGGAGATGCTCGCCCAGACCAAGGAGGAGGAGCGCGCCGACATCCTGCTCCGCGTCGCGAGTTCGGACCCGAGCGTCGACGTGCGCCGACAGGCGGTTCAGGGCCTGCAAAGCGTCAACACCGAGCGCGCCGCCAAGGCGCTCGACTCCATTCTCTTCAGTGCCGTGGACGCCGATACGCGCGACCGCGCCCTCTCCGCGCTCTCGCAGCACCGCAGTCCCTCGGCGCGGCTATCGCTGCGTCGTTTCGCCGAGCAGAGCAACGTGTCGACCGACCTGCGTGTCAGGGCGGTGTACAGCATCGCGGAAGGCCGCCGGACTGGCGACGAGGCGGAATACCTGCGCGGCCTGTTCAACAAGACGGCGAGCCCGGAAATCCGCGAAGCGATCATCCGGGGCGTCGCCGCTCAGCGCACGAACGATCGCACCGCGTGGCTTCTCGGCATCGCGCGGGACAAGAACCAGGAGATCGAGCTACGGAAGAAGGCACTCTACTACGCCGGACAGGCGCCACAATCGGGATGCTGTCTTACAGGCCCTGCTCTTGCCTCGCCCGCCTCGTATTCGCTGGAGCTCAAGGATCTGCTGCCGATGTACGACGAGTTCAACGGACAGCAGGAGATGCAGGAGCAGATCCTCTACGTCTATGCGCAACGCCGTGAGACGGAAGCGACGGACAAGCTTCTCGCCATCGCCAAGTCGGAGAAGAATCCGGAGCTGCGCAAGAAAGCCATCTCGTGGCTGTCGCAGCGCAAGGACCCGCGCGTGAAGCAGTTCCTGCTCGACCTGCTCAACCAGTGAGGCAGCGAATGGGCCCACTTTCGCGGCTGGCGCTCGCATTGATTGCCCTACCTTCGCTGCTCCCCGCGCAGAAGCCACTGGCCGAGCGTCTACGGGCTGCCGGGACGCGCACTGTGGCGTTTTCCGCTCGGCCTCGCCCGGAGACGTGCGGCGATGGCGTCACGTCGTTCTCGGATGGACTCTCCGGACCGCGCACTCGAGTCTACGACGGAGTCCTCCTGACACACGCGCCGTGGGACACGCACATCTCTCCGTGCGAGGCGGGAGCGATGCGAGTCTCGGTACGTATCGTGGATGGGGTGCCAAGCTGGCTACACCTCGCCATCGGACCGTTACCGGTGCTCGGTGACACTGTCCTCGACCTCGGCTCGGTTTCGACGCGGGAGGCCGGCGAGTTCCTCCAGGCGGTTGCTCGCAGCGGCGAGGGGCGCGCCGCAGTCGACGCGCTGATGCCCCTCGTGGTGCTCGATTCGTTTCCCCGCTGGGATGTGCTTGCGATCGCGGCACGGGACAGCACACGCGTGCAACGTTATCGGCGGCGAGCGGCCGACCTGATGGCGCGCGCTGCATCGGGCACCATCCCTGGCGAAAGCGTGGACGACGACGCGGCGGGTATCCGGCGCGAGGCGGTGTATGCGCTCGCGCGCAAGAGAGAGTCGAGCGAGGATCCGGTTCCGCAACTGTTGAACATCGCGCGCACCAACTCGCATCGCGACGCACGCGTGGCAGCACTCTACTCGCTCGGCCAGACCGGCGACGCGCGCGCGATCGAGCTGTTCGCGTCGATGCTCAACGGCCGCTAGAGCAGGACGGCCACGTCATAGAGCGCGTGCGTCCAGGCGGTGATCCCGAATCCACGTGTGAGATACAGCGCGCTGAACGCGAGACCGGCCAGAAAGCGAAAGACGAACGATTCGAGCCTGAAGGGCTCGCCGAGCGAGCCGACGTAATGGAACGCCGAGAACAATGCGGCTCCGGCGACGGTGGCAACGACGGCAGAGGTGAGCTTGCTGCCGCCGAGCAGGCGAACGCCATTCGCGATCAGCGCCACGATGACGACGCGGAAGAGCAGTTCTTCGTAGAGCCCGGCGCCGAGCGACAGGGTAAGTCGCTCGAGGGCCGTGCCACCGACACCACCTGAGGCAAGTGAGCGCAGTGGTCCGAGGAGGTGCATCGTTGCGGTGCCGACGACGACACCGAAGAGCAGCGCCAGAACGACGGACTCGCCAAGCATCGCGGCGAACATGCCCGGACGAAGGGTACCGGTGCTCTTGTCGCGGTAAACGAGCCAGAGGGAAATGCCGATCACGAGGGCCATGAACACCAACGGGCCACGCGGACCAAGCATCCACGAGAACAAGCCCGTGAGCAGGACGTCGGCACCGTTGCGGATGACGCCACCGCTCGCGCGCACGGGAGAAATGGTCTCGAGCGCCTCGTACATCAGCAGCAGCGGCAAGGCGAACAGCAGGCTGTAGCGATGCGAACGGCTGAGCTCCCAGTAGGCGCGCACCGGGCCGCGCATGGTGCCGGCCATCAGCGCGGCGCCGTCGTCTTCAAGAAAGCGATTCCGCCTGCCTGCTGCCCGATGTCGATGGTCGCGACCTCGGTAAGTGAACGCCGGTCGATGACGCCTACCGCGCCGGACTCCGAGCCGACCCTCTCCTGCGTGACGAACGCATAGCGGTCGTTTGCAGGGACGGCGACTCCCCCCGAGATCAAGGACGCGAGCTGCGGACGAATGGGCATGATGATGTTCCGGAACTCTGCGGATTGGAGAAAATCGCCAGACATGAATGAAGGTGCTCGGAGTGCAACGACGCTGGCGAGCCGAGCAAAAAGATCCCGCGGCATTCGCGGTTTGCGCGCTTGCGTCGAGGAACTCTACGCATCAGTATGAGTAAGAGATTCTGCTCGCCCGCATGTCGAACCCGAAACGAAGGAGGTGATCAATTGTCTACTGACCATCGTACGGCACGGATCGCCGTAACCATCTAACCTCGTAGTTCGGTTAGACGACCAGCGACCCCGTGCCGCCGGTCACGTACTGTGGGGCGTGTCGCGACCTTCGGGCGTCGTGGCAAGCCCCACAAGTGCATTCGGGAGTCGTGCGATCGGCGCCTGCTACCACACCTGACTTCCTCAGTTTCGTCCAGTGCTGCCAAACCCGCCCGCACGTTCCGTGGTTCGCGACACCGACCCTTCCGCCAGGACTAGCGGCAGGAAGCGCGCGAACACGACCTGAGCGATGCGCTCACCGTGCACGATTCGGCGCGCAATCGGGGCGTCGTTGCGAACGATCACCATCCACTCCTCTGCGTAATCGGCGTCGACCGTGCCGGGAGCGTTGGGGACGGTGAGTGCCTGCTTGAACGCCTGGCCGCTGCGAGGCCGGATCTGCGCTTCGACGCCGTGAGGCAGACATGTGCGGAACCCGAGGGGAACGAGCGCCATCTCGGAAGGGCGAAGCGTGATCCCCCATTCGCCACCTTCCTCGTCGGCTGCAAGCTCCCGCTGCGCGACGCCATCGGACAGCCGCACCGTGCGCAGTCGCAGATAGGCCCTCAAATCGTAGCCCGCAGAGCCCGCCGTTGCGCGCGCGGGGATGATGACATCGTCATGGAGTCGCTCGACGAGTGCATCGAGGTCCACCGCTTCATTTCGTTCGAGCTTATCGGCCATCGATTTCGTTGATGTGCGTGGAATCACGAGCGGAAACTAGCTGTGAGACACACATCGTGCGGACTCGGCTGCACAAAGAGAAAATTGAGCGAGCCGGGAGTAACCTTTGCCGCCGCCACGCGTATACAGCGAAACGCCGATGCAGTCGTCGGGCGCCATTCCTCGTCAATCAGGAGTCGATTACCCCATGTCCGTCCGCTTCGCGCACGTGTGCCTTGCGCTCCTCATTACCGCTCCGCTCGCCACCGTGCCGTTGCGCGCGCAGGCTGTGGAATACGCGCCAGGTACGACCCGGTATCGCGTTTCGGTCACCACCAAGGGCACGCAGTCGAGCCCAATGGCGACCGGCAGCTTCGAGATCGGCCTGCAACAGCAGGTGACCGTCAACTTGATGAAGCACGCGAAGGACACGGTCATGGCAACGATCACCATCGACTCGATCGCGCTGATGGGTTCGAATCCTTCTCCCGACGTGAGTGCGCTCGTCGGCAAGCACTGGGTGTCGCTGATCTCTCCTACGGGCAAGTTCTACAGCGCGAAGGCGATGGACGGCGCCGTCGATCCCGCGCTTGCACAGATCACGGATGGGGTTACACACCTGCTTCCGACCTATCGCACGAACCTCACGGCGGGCATGACGTGGGCCGATACGCTCTCGGGCAAGGTGAACCAGCAGGGGATGGATCTCGATCGCACCAGCGTGACGACTTACAGGGTCTCCGGCGACACGACCATCGGCGGGCAGAAGGCATTTCGCGTCGAGCGCAGCGCGAACGTGAAGGCGGCCGGCAGCGGAACGATGCAGAACACCCCGGTGACGATGGAGACGGCCGGCAACAGCACCGGCACCTTCTTCGTCACGCCGAAGGGTGTCTATCTCGGCGGCACCAACACGGACGACGTGAATCTCAAGATCACGATCCTCGCCCAGAACGCGGAGATCACGATCAAGCAGGTCATGCAGACCAACACCGAAGCGATCAAGTAGGTCGCGTCGATAACAGACGCACCGAGGGGCGCGGTCACATGACCGCGCCCCTCGTGCATTGCCTCACCGCAGGACTAGTGTAGTGAAGCCAAAGTGTCGTTCGCCTTTTGGACCTTGGCGAGAATGGCGCGGACCGAAGCAGTCCAGGTGAAGGGCGTCGGATCGGTGTTGCGCTGGGCGATGTAGTCGCGGATCGCCTGTTCGAGTTCACGGAC
>JBBQDT010000016.1:0-40715 GCA_038319955.1 Gemmatimonadales bacterium
TTTACAAGTTATTGAAATTGAAGATCGAGTGGTGTATGCCCCTGGGGTGACTCGAACACCCGGCCAACGGTTTAGGAAACCGCTGCTCTATCCACCTGAGCTACAGGGGCGAGGGCAATGCGTCGGACCACAGCCGACAAAGATAGCAAGTCGCCAGGTATGGCGCGACTGCCACGCAGACTAGACGCCTACAACATCGCACAGCTTTTGGCTATCCCGCTCCCGAACGATAGACGAGCATTCGCATGGACGATCAGGACATGCCGGGCTTGGAGGAGCCGCGGTGGGCACGTAGCAAAGTGACGTACGTCACATGCTACGTCGATGTACCCCGCTTGCACCCCGCCTCGCGCGCGATACTGTAACACTGGCAGAGATTGTGGCGAGCTCATTAGTAACGTTTGTTGCGTTCTCTTGTGAGAAACGTCTAATTGTAAACCTCTGGCGCTTGCCGGCTCCCCCTTCCCGGAGCCCGCCCGCCTCCCCCCCGCTATAGGCATCAGCTGAATGAGGAAACTCGTCCTCTCCGTCGCACTCGCGTGCGGCGCTGTCGCTTGCTCCGATACGCCCTCCGCAACCGCACCCGCGACGACGCTGTCCGCCGCCACGGCCAACCTGTCCCGGTCGAGCAGCGTACTCATACCCGGCCGCTACATCGTGCAGTTCCGTAAGAGCAGCTCCACGTCGCTCAAGGATGCTGCGGTCGTCTCACAATCGTACGGCGGTACGGTGCAGCAGGTGTTCACGACGGCGCTGAATGGCGCCGTGATGCAGCTCTCCGACAACGCCGTGGCCGCGCTGCGCAACGACACTCGCGTGCTCTCCGTCGAGCAGGATCAGGTCTTCTCCACTGCCGGTGTCCAGAACAATCCGCCCTCGTGGGGCCTTGATCGCATCGATCAACGTGCGCGTCCGCTCAGCCAGAGCTTCACCTATAACGTCTCGGGCAACGGCGTGACGGCCTACATCATCGACACGGGGATCAACTTCGCACAGGCCGACTTCGGCGGCCGCGCGGTGTCGGGCTATGACGCGATCACTGCCGGCGGCAATGCGCAGGATTGCAACGGACACGGCACGCACACAGCAGGCACGGTGGGTTCCACCACGTACGGCGTCGCGAAGAACGTACGCCTCGTTGCGGTCCGCGTCATGGATTGCGTCGGCAACGGCACCACGAGTAGCGTACTTGCCGGCGTGGACTGGGTCACCCGCAACGCCATCAAGCCAGCCGTCGCCAACATGAGCCTGGGCGGCGGCTTCTCGGCGGCGCTCAACACGGCGGTGGAGAACTCGATCCTCGCCGGTGTCACGTATGCCGTGTCGGCAGGCAACAACACGGCCGACGCATGCAACCAGTCGCCTGCCGCCGCACCGAACGTCATCTCCGTGGGCGCTGTGGGTAGCAGCGACGACTTCGCGTATTTTTCGAACTACGGCACCTGCGTGCACATCAACGCGCCTGGCGTGAACATCACATCGCTCTGGATCGGCGCGAGCGGCACGACCAACACGATCAGCGGTACGTCGATGGCATCGCCGCACGTCGCCGGGGTTGCTGCGCTCTACCTCGAGGCCAATCCGACCGCGACGCCGGCGCAAGTGCGCAGCGCGCTCACGAGCAACGCCACGCCGAACGTCATCACCGCGCTCCCTGCCTCGACGCCGAATCTCCTGCTGTACGAGGGCTTCATCGGCGCCACGGCGGTCGTTGCGCCTGTCGCGCGCTTCAACTCGAGCTGCGCTGCCCTCCTCTGCTCCTTTGATGCAACACCCACGACCGCACTCGCCTCCGCAACGTACAGATGGACCTTCGGTGACGGATCCGCGGCCGCGGGCGCCATCGTCAGTCGCACGTACGCCGCGGGTGGCACGTACAGTGTGACCCTCACCGTTACCGACGCGAATGGCTCGAGCGTGAAGACGCGCGCGATGGTCGCCACGGCGCCGGTGAACCAGCTACCCAGCGCAACCATCCTGGCACCGACCACCGGCAGCTTCGCGCAGGGCGCCACGGTGTCCTTCAATGGCACCGCGAGCGATCCCGAGGACGGCACGCTGAGCGCTGCGTCCCTCGTATGGACGAGCAGCATCAACGGACAGATCGGCACGGGAACGAGCTTCACGAGGAACAACCTCGCCGTGGGCACGCACACCCTCACGCTCACGGCAACCGATTCGAAGGGTGCACGCACGACCGCGACGCGCGCAATCACCATTACCGCGGCGAATCAGCCTCCTCTCGCATCGTTCACCTGGAATTGCGCGACGGGATTCCAGCACCAGTGCATACTGAATGGCAGTGCATCCACCGACGACGCCGGCATCGTGTCCTATGCGTGGGATTGGGGCAACGGCCGCAGCGAGACGCACGTCGGCTCGAGTGCGAAGAACACCTGGGCGTCGAGCGGTACCTACAACATCACGTTGAAGGTGACGGATGGTGGCGGACTGACCAACACGGTGACGAAGGCCGTCGTCATTCCGTAGGACGCACAATTCTCGGGACGAGATCGGGGCAGGACGCACATGCGTCCTGCCCCGATGGCGTTTGCTGGCCAGCCCTGCCCTGCTACGGCACCGGGACCTGCTTCGTGATGGAGTTCGTCAGCCCGCTCGCATCCGTGACGGTGAGCGTGATGCTGTATGTTGCCGCCGATGCCCACGTGTTTCTGGCTGTCGCTCCCACGTGAGACTCTGTGCGGCCATTACCCCAGTCCCAGGTGTACCGAGTCACACCGTGATCGTCGGTCGAGGCGCTGCCGTCGAACGTGCACTGGTGCGCAACGGTCGTGCTGCACGTGAACGTAAAGTTGGCGACGGGCGGCTGGTTCACTGGCGGCGTGATGGTGATCGTTCGCGTTGCCGTACCGTTCGCTCCCTGTGAGTCTGTCGCCTTGAGGGTGATCGTGTGGGTCCCCACCGACAGGCTGCTGGTGCTGAACGACGCACCCGTCCCGATCTGGCCGTCGATGCTGCTCGTCCACACCAGGGATCCACCAGTGAGCGCACCATCTTCCGGGTCCTGACCCGATCCGGAGAACGAGACTGATGCGCCTTGCGCAAAGCTGCTGTTGCTCGCCGGCGCCGTGATG
Organism: Gemmatimonadales bacterium; assembly: GCA_038319955.1. Lineage (GTDB taxonomy): Bacteria > Gemmatimonadota > Gemmatimonadetes > Gemmatimonadales > Gemmatimonadaceae > AG11. Next base: position 3,096 of record JBBQDT010000016.1, read on the forward strand.
GTGGCCGAGGGCGACTGGTTCGAGGCGGGAGTCGGAATGACGACCTGCTTCGTGACGGAGTGCGTCAGTCCGCCGCCATCCGTTACCGTCAGCACGATGTTGTAGGTGCCGGCTACGGCCCATGTATTGTTCGCGATCGGACCCGCGTGCGTTTCGCTGCGTCCGTCGCCCCAGTTCCAGCGGTACGAGATGATTCCGACGTCGTCGCTCGACGTCGAACCGTCCGCGGTGCACCGGCGCGTCGGGCACGTGATGGTGTACCGTGCGACAGGTGCCTGATTCGTCGTACCGCTTACCGTCACATTCGACGTCTTGCTGTTGCTGCCGTTCGCATCCGTGACCGTGAGCGTGACTGCGTACGTCCCACCCGTCGCGTATGAATGCGTCGGCGTCTTGCCCGTGCCGGTCGTCGCATCACCGAAGGTCCAGAGGTAGGTGGCAGCAGGCAGCGCGGTCGACGTACTCGGGTCGAAATTGCACGCGAGAGCCGTGCAGCTCGACGTGAAGTTCGCGACGGGCGGCGATGCGCTGAGGAACCCGTTGTAGAGGAGCAGGTTTGGCGTGCCCGCCGGAACGCCGCCGATGACATTGGGCGTCGCGTTCGCGATCAACGCGCTGCGTACTTGTGCCGGCGTGGCCGTCGGGTTCAGCTGCAGATACTGCGCGATGACGCCCGCGACGTGCGGCGTGGCCATCGACGTTCCGCTGATCGTGTTCGTGGTGCCATCTGCGCCGATCCATAGCGACTTGATGTTCACGCCCGGTGCATTGAGCGCCACGCATGAACCGCGGTTGGAGAACGACGCGAAGCCATCGGTGATGCTCGTGGCGCCCACGGTGATCACACCCGGCGTGCTCCCCGGAGAGTCGTTGCACGCCGGCGTGCCCGCGTTGCCCGCCGCGATCGCGTACTGGATGCCCGCGTTCAACGATGCGGTCACCGCGTCATTGAGCGCCTGGGAATACGGACCACCGAGGCTCATGCTGGCGACGGCGGGCTTGGTGGCATGCGCGGTGACCCAATCGATGCCGGCGATGACAGCCGCATAGCTACCGTTGCCAGAACAATCGAGCACGCGCACCGCCACGATCGTTACGCCCTTGGCGACACCATAGGTTGCGGATCCCACCGTGCCCGCCGTGTGCGTCCCGTGACCGTGGCAATCGACTGCACCGCCGCCGACTGTGATCTCATCGACGCCCGCAGAGGCGCGACCACCAAAATCAGACTGCGCGAAGTTGAGGCCGGTATCGAGGATGTACGCGGTGACGCCGCTTCCGGATGGCCCATACGAATAGCTGGCGCTGAGCGGGAGGTTGCGTTGATCGACACGGTCGAGCCCCCACGAGGGTGGATTGTTCTGCGTGGCGTTGATGGACACGACCTGGTCCTGATCCACGGAGAGCACGCGCGGGTCGAGCCGAAGTGCGGCGGCCGCAGCGTCGGTAAGGAGCATCGCCGCGCCGTTCAGCACCGTGGTGTAGACGAACTTGGTGACGCCTCCCACAGTGCGTTCGGCATACTGTGCGTTAGACAGTGCGTTCGGGCTCGTCGAGCGGAACCTGACGATGTACTGTCCAGGGATCGGGACCGCGCCGGCTTGCGCGCGCGCGGCGCTCGTCGGGATGAATGGTGTGGCGACCTGCGGGGAAGATGGAGTGTCCGAGCATGCGGCGAGCCCGCAGAGTAACACGGCGGGCAGTGCGACTTTCCTCATCGGAAATATCCTGCGAAGGGGGGGCGGATGAGCGCGCAACTTCGCGCTCGACAGCATAGCCACCCCCGTTCGTCACCGCAATCAATACTCATTTGGCTCGGACACTGTTTACGGATGGTGATGATCAGTGCGCGACCGGAGGCTCGCCGCTGAATGTGATCGACATCACACGCGTCGCGACCGACGTCAAGCCCTTTGAGTCCTTGACCGTCAGCGTGATGGTGTGCTGGCCCAGGGACAACGGCGTCGCGAAGGTCGTTCCCGTGCCGATCTGTCCATCACGACTGCTCGTCCAGACGAGGGATGCACCGCTCAGCACACCGTCCTCTGCATCGATGCCACTTCCTGTGAAGACCACCGGCACACCCGGAGCGTACTTCGCGAAGGGCAATGGCGTGATGATCGTCGCGACCGGAGGCTGGTTCGCGGCAACGATGATCGTCATCGTCACCGACGCCGTTGCCACCGCACCCCTCGAATCGGTCGCCCTGAGTGTGATGACGTGCGTGCCGATCGACAGCGATGACGTGGAGAACGACCCTCCCATGCCGATCTGTCCATCGCGACTGCTCGTCCACCGTAGCGATGCGCCGCTCAACGTGCCATCCTCAGGATCGCTGCCGACGCCGCTGAAGCCAATGGTCTTGCCCGCAATGAAGCTCGCGCCATTCGACGGCGAGATGATCACGGCCGTGGGCGGTTGATTGGCGACGATGGTAATGCTGATGACCGCGGTGTCCTTCACGGACTGCGCATCCGCTGCGACGAGCGAGATGATGTGAGTGCCGAGCGAAAGCGTGCTCGCGGACACGGTATTCCCTGTGCCGATGACTCCATCGCGACCGCTGCTCCACACGAGCGACGCGCCATTCAGCACGCCGTCCTCCGGATCCGTCGCCGAGCCAGTCAACGTCACCACAGCGCCTTGCATAAAGCTGGCGTTGTTCGCCGGCGTGGCGATCGTCGCCGATGGCGCCTGGTTTCCGACCGCGAACTTTCTGACGATGGTGCTCGCCAGCCCGGGACCGTCCTTCACCGTGAGCGTGACGGTGAAGACGCCAGCCGTTGGGTAGGTCGTGGTCGTCGTTGGCGTCGTGACTGTCTTGCTCTTGCCGTTGCCCCAGTCCCAGCTGTACGACGCAATGCCCACGTCATCGGACGACGCACTCGCGTCCGCGGTGCAGTGCAGTGCAACGCAGCTCATCGTGAAGCTGGCGACGGGCGCATGATTCGTTGACGCAACCATCGTGATGGTGCGCGTCACGCTGGTCACCGCGGCCTGCGCATCCTTGGCCGTCAGCGTGATGACGTGTGTGCCGATCGACAGGGCGGACGTCGTGAACGTGACGCCAGTCCCGATCTGCCCATCTCGGCTGCTCGTCCACACGAGTGCTGCGCCAGCAAGCGCGCCATCTTCCGGGTCAGTCGCGCTACCGCTGAACGTCACGTTCGTGCCGACGACGATAATCGCGTTTGCCACGGGCGAGGTGATCGTGGCCGACGGCGCACGATTGATGACGACCGTGACGTTCGCGACGCTCGTGGCGCCCCGCGAATCCTTCGCCGTGAGTGAGATGATGTGCGTGCCCGCCGAGAGCGCGCTCGTCGATGTCGACGAGCCTCTCCCGATCTGCCCGTCCCTGCTGCTCGTCCACACGAGCGACGCGCCGTTCAACGCCCCGTCTTCCGGATCGCTGCCGGTACCGGCGAATGCCACGCTCGATCCGAAGAGGACGACAGCATTGGTCTGAGGGGTGGTGATCGTCGCGGTCGGCGACTGATTGGGTGCGATGGTGATGGTCCGCGACGCGGTGCCGATCGCGCCGAGCGCGTCGGTGGCGCTGAGCGTGATGACGTGAACGCCGGGTCGGAGCGCAGTCGTGGAGATGGACGCTCCCGTGCCCAGCTGTCCATCGATGCTGCTCGTCCACATCAGTGAACCACCAGTGAGCACGCCGTCCTCGAAGTCCGCGGCGGACCCGAGGAAGGCCACCGACGCACCCTGCGGAAAGACACTGCCGTTCGCCGGCGTGCCTATCACCGCGACCGGCGCGAGGTTCGGCACGGCAACCAGCTTCGATATCGTGTTGGTGAGTCCCGCGGTGTTGGTGACGGTGAGGCTGACGGTGTAGCGCCCATTGACAGCCCACGTGTTTTTCACCGTGGGCATGTGCCTGCTCTCGCTGCGACCGTCGCCCCACGTCCACGCGTACGTCACGATACCGACCTTGTCAGACGAGCCGCTCGCATCGAGCGTGCACTGCGATGTCGGGCACGACACCGTGAAATACGCGACGGGAGGCTGACTCGCCGACGCGATCACGATGGTCTGCGTCGCCGTCCCGGTGGCGTTCTGCGAGTCCTTTGCCATGAGGGTGATCGTGTGCGTACCTACCGACAGCACGCCCGTCGTGAACGACGTGCCTGTGCCGATCTGTCCGTCAATACTGCTCGTCCACACGAGTGATGCGCCCGCCAGCGAACCGTCTTCGACATCACTCCCGGTTCCCGCGAACGTCACGCTGCTGCCGAGCGGAAAGACGGCATTGTTCGCCGGCATCGCGATGGCTGCGGTGGGCGCATGATTCGCCGTCACCGTGATGGCCACGGTGGCCATGCCGGTGGCGATCTGTGCGTCCTTCGCCGTGAGGGTCACGAGGTGGCTGCCGACGCTGAGCGTCGTCGTCGTGACCGACGTCCCGGTTCCGATCACGCCATCCCGGCTGCTCAACCAGGTGAGCGACGTGCCGGAGAGCGCGCCATCCTCCGGATCAACCGCCGACCCGGTGAACTTCACTGAGGCGCCCTGCACGAACGTCGCGCCAACGGCGGGAGCCGCGATCACAGCGGTCGGCGCGCGATTGATGACGACGTTGGCCGTCTTGGTGCTGATGCCGTTCGGATCGGTGATGGTGAGTTTCACCGAGTAGGTGCCGCCCGCCGCGTACGTGTGCGCCAGCGTCTTCCCGCTCCCGCTGGTGCCGTCACCGAAGGTCCATTGAAACGACGGCGTGGCCCATGACGACGACGACCCACCCGCGTCGAACGTGCAGGTGGTCCCGACGCAACTCGCGATGAAGTTGGCGACGGGCGCGGACGGCGCTTGAATGAAGCCCGTGTAGAGCAGCTGGTTGGCCGTGCCACTGGGCACGCCAGTGACGAGACCGGCGGTGGCGTTGCCGACGAGTGCCGCGCGCACCTGCGCCGGCGTGGCCGTTGGATTGAGCTGGAGGTACAGCGCTGCCGCGCCCGCAACGTGGGGCGACGACATCGACGTTCCACTCAGCGTGGTCGAGCCGAAGCCGGTCCACCAGGACGTAATGTTGACGCCAGGCGCCAGGAGGTCGACGCACGTGCCGAAATTGGAAAAGCTGGCGAAGCTGTCACCGGCATCGGTCGCTCCGATGGTCAGCGCGTCCGGCGCGCTGGCCGGCGACTGCATGCAGGCGTCGGTGGAATAGTTGCCGGCCGACACGGTGTACGTGACTCCCGCCGCGATGGAATTCTGGACGGCGAGGTTCACGGTAGCGTTGTAGCCCGCGCCGATGCTCATGTTCGCGACCGCGGGGAGGGTGCGGTTCTTCGTCACCCAATCGATGCCGGCGAGGACGGCCGATGCGCTTCCATTCCCCTGGCAATCGAGCACGCGCACCGCGACGAGTCGCGCGTTCTTCGCGACGCCATAGGTGCTCGAGCCCACCGTTCCGGCAACATGCGAACCATGGCCGGCACAGTCGGCCGCTGTGCCACCGATCGTGATGGCATCGTATCCCGTCTGGGCCCGTGCACCGAAGTCCGGCTGCGTGAAGTTGATGCCCGTGTCGAGGATGTAAACCGTGACACCACTCCCATTCGCACCATAGACGTACGAGCCACCGAGCGGCAGGTTGCGTTGATCGAGACGGTCGAGGCCCCACGTCGCGCCGGCCTGTGTCGTCGTTCCCGTCATGCGGAACACTTCGTCCTGCTCTACCGACAACACGCGCGGATCGGCGCGAAGGGCGATCACCGCAGCATCGCTGAGGTGCATCGCGGCGCCGTCGAGGGCCGCAGAGTACACGTGATCGACGGTACCGCCGTAGACACTGCTGACGATGGCCGCGTTGCTCAACGACGTTGCTCCGTTCGCACGAAACCGGACAATGTACGAGCCCGGAATCGGGACGTGATTCACGTCGAGTGCGGCGCTCGGCGGCGACGGGTGTGTGAGGGGCGTGGTTGGCAGGTCGCTGCACGACATCAGCCCACCGAGCAATGCGGCGGGGAGCACGTATTTCCTCATCGACGGGCTGTCCTGGAGCGGGAGGGGAGCGCGCGAACTGTCCAGAGGAACTGCGGCGGACTCGAGTCGCGCGTTACGACAAAGTACAGGGAGCGGCAGGCGAGACAAACAAATCGACAATCGTTGCACGGTCGCAACGCCCACATCACAACTGCTGCACACGCTCCATACAACGTTGCGTGCTTACATCAACACTCGATCAGGGATTCGACGCGTCGGTGGGAGAGGCGACGTGCACCCTGCAGGGCGGCGATTGAGAGGAGAAACGCACAACCGAGCACGGATCCATTCACCTGTTCGATCAACTCGCACGCGGCGGCAGCCGTACCTCCAGTCGCGAGCACGTCGTCGACGAGCAATACGCGGGCCGAGTCCGCACACGCATCGACATGCATCTCGAGGCGATCTGAACCGTACTCGAGGTCATACTCCTTCGCCGCGATCTTCCACGGCAACTTGCCTGACTTGCGTATCGGAATGAAGCCGGCACCGAGCGCGATGGCCACGGGTGCGGCGAGGATGAATCCCCTGCTTTCCACGCCAGCGACGTGTGTGACGCCAGTCTCCTTCCAGGGCGCCGCCATCGCGGAGACGACGTCGCGCAACAGCGCCGCGTCGGCGAGCACTGGCGTGATGTCCTTGAACATGATGCCAGGCTTCGGAAAGTCCGGCACGTCGCGCAGTGTCGCCTTCAACCGGCCCAATATTTCATCGTGCTGACTCGCAGCGTCGCTCATGATGGGCGCTTCAACGGCGGATCGTGAAGGGATACGGCAGCGGCATCTCGATGTCGCCGTCGATGTCGATGAGGTGCGTGACGCCCGCGCCGGTCGGTCCTACCTCGAGCGCGCGGCGCAGCCGCTCCAACGATGATGTCTGCCCACCTGCCGCAACTTCGACTTCACCGCTCGACAGATTCGTCACCCATCCACTCAGTCCGAACCGTCGCGCCTCTTCGCGGACGAACCAGCGAAAGCCGACTCCCTGCACTCGGCCGCTGATACGGACGTGAAGCTGCTGCACCTACTGTTGCTCCCATCCCTGCGTGCCGTACAGCGGCACGAACCGCACGGGTGCGACGTCCGTCGTCTCGACTGTTCCACCACGGCGCGTCACCAGCTTGAGCGTCTGTTCCTCCTTGGAGCCCACCGGCACGAGCATGCGTCCGCCCTCGGCCAACTGTTCGACGAGCGCTGGAGGAACGCTCGGACCACCCGCGCTCACGAGGATGGCATCGTAGGGGGCGTACTCCCGCCAGCCCACCGTGCCATCACCCAGCAGCATTGACACGTTGCTCGCGCCGGCGCGGTTGATTGCCTCGCGCGCCGACGCAAACAACGCGGGAATTCGCTCGATTGTGAAGACCTGCGCCACGAGATGTGAAAGCAGCACGGTCTGGTAGCCGGATCCCGTCCCGATCTCGAGCACCTTCTCGCTGCCGCCCAGCGCGAGGATCTCGAGATAGCGCGCGTGGATGCTCGGCTGCGAGATGGTTTGCCCGCTGCCGATCTGCAGGGGCGAATCCTCATACGCGCGATGGCGCACCCCGGTGGGCACGAAGGCATGTCGCGGCGTCATGTCGAAGGCACGCAGCACCGCGAGGTCGCGAACGCCCTTCTCGCGCAACAGCTCGACGAGGCGGCGGCGTGCGCCGCCCATCTGCCCCTCTACAGCTCCCGCCACCAGCTCCCCGATGATTCCAGCATGCTGTAGTTGGTGAGATCGAGGTGAAGTGGCGTGATCGAGATGTAACCCTCCTGGATCGCGCGAAAATCAGAGTTCGGTTCTCCAGTCCACGTGATGGAGCCGCCGCCAATCCAGAAGATGTCGCGATCCCACGCATCGCGCATCGGCTTGAGTGATCCGGAGTACACCCGTCTGCCCAACCGCGTGAGCCTCGCACCCTTCACCCCGTCCGCGGGAACGGGAGGCAGGTTCACGTTGAGCAGTGTATGCGCGGGGAACGTCGGAAGGGAGGTCAAGTGCGCGATCAGCGGCGTCAACACGCTCACCTGTTCCTTGAGGTGCGTGAGATCCGACCGCAGATCCCCGCCGGCAAAGGAAAACGCGATGGACGGTATGCCGAGCGCGAGTCCCTCCATCGCCGCGGCGACGGTGCCGGAGTAGAGGACGTCCTCACCCATGTTCTGGCCATGGTTGATGCCGCTCAGCACGAAGTCCGGCCGCTCACCACCCATGAGCGCCTCGACGGCAATCATCACGCAGTCGGTGGGCGTCCCGTCGATCTGCCAGCGGCGTTCGGCGCGCCGCACTGGACGCAACGGATGGTGCAGCGTGAGCGAATGGCTCGTCGCGCTCTGCTCGCGATCAGGTGCCACGACGTATACCTCGCCGAGCGGCTCGGCCGCCTCGATGAGGCATTCGATGCCGTGCGCCAGGATACCGTCGTCGTTCGTGATGAGAAATCGCATGAACTATCGGCTACCATTCTGTTCGGGGGCGAGAAATCGAATGAGCTCCTTGAGCTCCGTCTCGAGCGACTCGAGGGTCTGCACCGTGAGTGCCGCACGCGCCGCACCGCGAAGCTCACCACCTTTACGATGCTCGTCCACCTTCTGGCGTGCGCCTTCGATGGTGTACTTCTCGGTGTACAACAGGTGCTTCACGAGCAGGATCAACTCGATCTCGCGTCGCTGATACACGCGGTTGCCCGATCGATTCTTTGCCGGGCTGAGAAAGCGGAACTGGCTCTCCCAGTAGCGCAGCACGTGCGGCTTGAGGTCCGTCAGCTCGCACACCTCGCCGATACTGAAGAACTCCTGGACGGGCTCGCCGGCGGCGCTCATGCGTCACGCTCCGCGCGCAACTCGCGCGACATGAGTTCCGATACCGCATTCCGCGCCGAATGTCCGTCGAAGAGGATGCGATGCACCATCTCGACGATGGGCATCTCGACTCCTTCGCGCTCGGCGAGCGCGAACGCGCTGCGCGTCGTGGCGACACCTTCCGCGACCGTTTCCTTGCCGGCCAGCGCCTCATCGAGCGTGGCGCCCTTGCCGACGGCCATGCCCACGGCACGATTGCGGCTCAGTGAGCCCGTGCATGTCAGGACCAGATCGCCCATGCCGGCGAGTCCGGCGAAGGTCGCCGGCTGTGCGCCGAGCGCCACGCCGAGGCGTGTCATCTCGGCCAGGCCGCGCGTGATGAGCGCAGCGCGCGAGTTGAAGCCGAGTCCCACGCCTTCGACGATGCCCGCCGCAACCGCAATGACGTTCTTCAGCGCGCCACCTAGCTCCACGCCGATGATGTCGTCGTGCGTATAGATGCGCAGGTGGGAATTGCTGAACGCCTCCTGCACTGTCTCGGCAGCCAGGAGATCGGTGGACGCCGCGACAATGGCCGTCGGTTGCTGCGCCGCGACCTCAGCCGCGAAGCTCGGCCCCGACAACGCGACGACTGGGTGCTTCGGCGCCTCATCGGCGACGACGTCGCTCATCAGGGCGAGGGTACCGCGCTCGATTCCCTTGGACGCAACGCAGAGTGTCGCCCGCGAGGCGAGCGACGGCCGCGCCGACGCGAGCACGGCACGTGTGTGCTGCGAGGGCGTGGCGACACATACGAGCGTCGCGTCCTCGAGTGCATCCGCGAGTGACGAGCGCGCGCGCAGGTCGGATGTCAGGGGGAATCCGGCAAGGAAGCGGACGTTCTCGTGCCGCTCATTCACCGATGCCACGACATCTTCCTCGAGTGCCCACAGCACAGTGTCATGTCCGTTGCGCGCGAGGATGTCGGCCAGTGCCGTTCCCCATGCGCCCGCCCCGACCACCGTGCATCGCGTCATGCGCGGCCTCGCTTGCCGAACCGGTTCTCTTCGCCACGCCGCAGCCGCCCGATGTTCGCGCGATGCGTCCAGAAGACGAAGGCCGCGATCAGCACGCTGACCAGGAAGAGCGGCGAGTGGAGACCGAGCGTAATTCCCAACAGCGTCGGCAGCACCACTGCCGAAAGCAGGCTGCCGAGTGACACGTAGCCGCTCGCGAGGACCACCGCGATGAAGACCGCGAACGTCACCGCCATCGGCACTGGCGCGAGGGCGCAGAACACGCCAGCCGCCGTGGCCACACCCTTGCCGCCCTTGCCGAACTTGAGGAACACGGGACGCACGTGTCCCATGATCGCCGCCACGCCCACGAGGATGCCCCAGATCATCGGATTGCTCGGGCTGTCGATGTGCGACGGCAGCAACAGCACCGGCAGCGCTCCCTTCAGGGCATCCGCAAGGAAGACGGCGATGCCGATCTTCCATCCGAGCACGCGGAACACGTTGGTGGCGCCGAGATTTCCCGAACCCTGCTTCCTCAGGTCGACGCTCTTCGCCACTCCCGCGAGATGCGCGAATGGTATCGACCCCGAGGTGTACGCCAGCGCGAGCGCCAGGGCGGGATGCACGATTATGCTTCCGTCTTCGCGCCGCTCTTGCGACGCATCAGGATGCGAAGCGGATTGCCCGTGAATGGATACGTCTCACGGAAGCCGTTGTGCAGGAAGCGGACGTAGTGCTCCTCGACGAGCTCTGGGTGGTTGCCGAAGAAGGCGATCGTCGGCGGTGCAACGCTCACTTGCGTGGCGTAGTTGAGCTTCACCTCGCGACCAGCGGCCTGATTCGGCTGACGGCGCGCGAGCAGCTCGGCGAGGCGCTCGTTGACCTGCGAGGTGGTGATGCGCGTCTTCGACTGTTCGTCCACGACCTGGATGAGGTCGAGGATCTTCGACACGCGCTGGCCCGTGAGCGCTGACGTGAAGAGGAAGGGCACGTGCTTGAGGAAGGGCGCCTTCTCGTGCGCCTTCTTCTCGAACTTGGCAGTCGCCTTGTCGTCCTTCTCCACGAGATCCCACTTGTTGACGACGACGATGAGCCCCCGCCCCGCTTCCCACGCCAGATGCGCGATGGAGAGGTCCTGGTTGTGGAACTCCCCCTCGGTGGCGTCGATGAGCAGCACGCAGAGGTTCGCGCGCTCGATGGCGCGACGCGCGCGCAGCGACGAATAGAACTCGATGCCGTCGTCGATCTTCGACTGGCGACGCAGACCTGCCGTGTCAACGAAGATCATCTTGCGGCCGTGGTACGTCATCGGCGTATCGATCGCGTCGCGCGTCGTTCCGCTGATGTGGCTCACCACCAACCGCTCTTCGCCGAGCAGCCGGTTGACGAACGACGACTTGCCGACGTTCGGGCGGCCGATGACGGCGACGCGAAGCGCCTCCTCGTCCTCGGGGATGGACTCCGGCAGCCGGTCCACGATCGCGTCGAGGAGGTCGCCAGAATTCTTGCCGTTCTGCGCGGACACGGGGAACGGATCCCCCGCACCGAGCCGGTAGAACTCGTAGAAGTCCGTGCGGCTGGGATCATCCACCTTGTTCGCCACGAGCAGGAGCGGCTTGCCCGACGTCCGCAGCATCTCGGCCACACGGGAGTCGCTCGGGTGCACCCCGACCAGCGCGTCGACGACGAACAGGAACAGGTCCGCCTCCTCGATGGCCGTCGCGACCTGACGCCGAATCTCGAGGTCCATTGGCAGGTTCGGATCATCGGAGAGACCGCCGGTGTCCACCAGCCAGAAGGCGCGGCCGTTCCACTCCGCCTTGGAGAAATGGCGATCGCGCGTGGTGCCCGCCTCTTCGGAGACGATCGCTTCGTCCTCGCCGATGATGCGGTTGAACAGGGCCGACTTGCCGACGTTCGGGCGGCCGATCAGGGCAACGACAGGCACGCTCATGCTGCACGCTCCCCGGGAAGACTGGGCTCCCCTTCAAGCGTCAGGACATCGATGAAGTCGTACGAAGGATATACCGGCATCGGAAGTGTCTCACGGAGCGCGATGAAGCGCTCCTCGTCGAGGAAAAGTCCATCATCGTTGATCGTCTCGGCTGGAATCAGCGCGAGATCGAGGTCCTGCCGGTCGGCGAGCGCGCGACGGATGTCGGCGCCGACGAGCAATCCGGCAGTGGTGGTCGTGGAGCCGAACAGCGAGTTCTCCATGACTATCATGGAGAACTCGGCCCCGGTCTGCGCCGTCAGCGCGTCGAGCAGCTCCGGCATGAGAGCGGCCATCGAGACACCCGTGACCACGCCAATCTTCTTCCCGTCGAGCCGCGGCAGGGAGGAGAGACCATTGCGGACGCGTTCGCGCAGCGACGTCACCGCACCTACGCCGTTCTCGATCTGGGAGAAGTCGCCGTAGTGCTCCACATCGGGCAGCGGTCGCTCAGCGAGCAGGTACAGCTCGTCCGAGCCGAACACCCAGCGATCGTCGCGCTCGGCCAGCGCGCGCGCTTCCCAGCGCTCCACGGCGGCGAGGATACGTCCAGCGTTCTCGGCGTCCATCGGCTTGCCGCTGTAGAGGTGCGAGAACTGCGTCACGCCGACCGGCACCAGCGCGACGCTCAGCACGGCATCGCCGAGATTGTACAGGTCGGCGAGCGACGCCTCGAGCACCTCGGCGTCGTTCAGCCCAGGGACGATGACCATCTGCCCGTGGAACTGAATGCCGCCTTCCGCGAGGCGGGTGAGTTGCTCGACGATGTTCGGTACGCGCGGATTGTTGAGCAGGATCTTCCGCGCTTCCCACGGCGTGGCGTGCACCGACACATATAGCGGCGACAACCGGTACTCGAGAATCCGCGCGATGTCGCGCTCCTTCACGTTCGAGAGCGTCGCGAAGTTGCCGTAGGCGAACGAGAGGCGGTAATCGTCGTCGCGCACGTAGAGCGACTTTCGCAGGCCCTTGGGCAGCCCCTCGATGAAGCAGAACTCGCAGCGGTTCGCGCATCGGCGAATCGTCGGCGGCTCGAGCTCCACGCCGAGGCCCTCGCCTTCGGGACGCTCGACCTCGTAGACGATTTCCTCGCCGTCCGGAAGCCGCGCCTCGATGACCAGTTCCTCATCGGCCGTGAGGAATTCCCAATCGAGAAAGTCGGCGAGCTCGCGGCCGTTCACCGTGAGCAACTCCGTTCCCTTCACGACGCCCATCTCTTCGCAGATGCTGCCGGGCAGAACTCGACTGACGCGTACCATGTTCCGCCGGACCTCCACCGAAGCGACGGGGGAAGACCACCGAAGTGAGTTCTTCCCCCTTCAAAAATGAGCGGCTTGCGACTGGTGTCGCACCCTCATGCAAGGTAGGAGACAAGGAGGTCGAAATCAAGCTGTATTCAGCACTTCGGTGGCTTCGTATGTCCCTGTTTGTCACGCCTTGCGGAATGGCCGCGGAGCATAGGCCCAAAAAAAGCGCTCGCCGAAACGGCGAGCGCTTTCTCCAGCGGCGAACGGTCGTCAGCTACCGACCGTGTACCGGTACGCCACCACATTCGGCGCATTGATCGTGACCTTGAACTTGCCGCGCTGCCCCGGCGACAGCGGCTCAGTCGTGACCGTCTCCGTGCCGACCACCGCGCCGGCCTTGTCGAGTGCGACGAAGGTCAGCTGCACCGGCCTGCCAGAATACGTCTTCGCCGCAGCGGCCGGCTTCGCCGCGGGCTTGCCCTTCACCGGCTTTGCAGCAGGTGCTGGCGTGTCGCTCGCGTCCGCCTTGTCGCGACGATCGAGCACCGAACCGCCGATGATGACCTGCTTCTCACCCGGCGAGAATTCGGTGAACGTCACCTCGATGGGCAGCTTGTTGCCGCGGTTGTACCAGGTGAGGGTGGTATCGTTATACGCCGCCGCCACTGGGTTCTTCTTCGCCTTCTCGGCGCTCTTTGCCAGCGAGAGGTATGCGCGCGCCGCCAGGTTGTAGTTCTCCGGATTCCCCGGATCGACCTCAACGAGGCGCATCACGATGGGACCAACCTTGTCGTTCCGCTCGAGCGTCAGGTAAGTGACCGCCACGTTGTAGAGCGCGTCGCGGCTGTACGGATTCTGCGACAGCGTGGCCTCGAACAGCTTGCCGGCGTCTTCCGTGCGATTCGCGCGGGCGGCCGCGACGGCCGAGTTGAGGAGATCCTGGTAGTCGTACGCACTCGGGTTGGCCAGTAGCGGCTCCCACGTCTTTGCAGCAGCGGCAGTGTCGCCAGCCATCAGATACGCCGTCTGCAGCTGCTGGCGGCCTCCGGTGAGGTACTGCCCTCTGGAGCCCGGCATCGCGATGAGTTGTTCATAGGTGCCTGCCGCCTTGCGGAACGCAGCCGTCTTCTCGGCGCCCGTCGCTGCATTGGCGGCATCCATCTCGGCGCTGCCGATATTCGCGAGCATCTGACGACGCACGTCGCGATAGGTGGAGTCCTTGCCGGCCACCTCGGCCGCCTTGCTCCAATACTCGATGGCGCGCGCGCTGTTGCCCTTCTTCGACGCCACGCTGCCGAGAACCATGTCGCCATACGGCGAGCCGGCATACAGCGTGTTCGCGCGGCCCGCGTAGTACTCCGCGGAGTCCAGCTTGTCGGCATTCAGCGAGTTGATGGCGCCATTCACAATGTCCAGATAGAACTTCTGGCCGGCGCGCCAGTACGCCGTGTACTCGGAGCAATTCGGCCGTGCCACTTCCACGATCTTGAACAGCGAGTCGAGCGCATTCGGCAGGTCGAGCGTGCCTTCGGGATTGATGGTGAATCCGAGCGCACCGCGCTTCGGCGTCAGGCCAATGCCGGGCTGGTTGCCCCACAGGCTCAGCGCCGTGCCGAGCACGTAGGAGTTGGTAACCGCGTCATCGCCCTTGTCCACCTTCTCGACGAGCTTAACGGCGTTCTTGAGATTGGTCGATGCCACGGCTGGCGATGCGGCGTCACGTGCGAGATTGACACTGAGCGTCGCCCGGGCGGCGTTGCCCTTGGCCGTTTCGCCCACGTCACACGCTGGCTTCGCGGGCGCTGCCTGCGCACCGGCCACGGAAGCAGTGAGGAGCAGTGCGCCGGCGGCGAAGCACTTCTTAGCGAGCAGAGCCATCAGAACTCTCCTTGGGAAATCGAGCTGAATCCGGTGCGGAGCCGGGGTCGCTTAGCTACCCCGCGCGGGCTCGAGCCGTTCCGCCGCGCTGAGTGCAAGCTCGTAAATATCTGCTGGCCGACGCCCGGTCGCCAGTGCGATTCTCTGCACGTCCTCGAACTCGGGCTTCGCTCGTGTTCCTCCATCAGGAAGCGCTACAATCTTCACGCCGACCGAATGGCCGAGCACGTCGACGATCTCCGCGCGGCGCACGAGCGCGATGCGGCTGACATGGCCTCGCCGCACGCCGATCGACGTCGTCTCCGTCAGCATGGCGTGCTCGAACCGGGACGCGTCCACAGGCTTGCACAGCACCTCGACCCGGGTGCCCACACGACCCTTTTTCATCGTCGTGGACAACAGGACCACGTCGAGAGCGCCATCGGCTCGAAGACGATCCGCCACGGCCGCCAGATATTCCGGCGACATGTCGTCTACATCGCACGCGAGCAGCGCAAGCTCTTCCCTCCCCTGGCGTGACGCACTGTCGTCGACATCGGCAATGATGATCCGCAGCGCATTTGCTCGGCCGACGAATTCCTTCGCGCCCGCGCCGAAGCCGCTGCGCACTGGCGTGTACACGGACGGCGGCGGCCCGGATGAGAGCACGCGCACCAGCGCCGCGCCCGTAGGTGTCACGAGCTCTCCCGCACCCTCCGGTCCAGGGCTGACCCGATGTCCCTCGAGGAGCTTGAGCGTCGCCGGCGCTGGGACGGGCAGAAGCCCATGCGCCGCCTGCACCGTGCCATCGCCAGTGCGCAACACGCCACACCGCACCTCGCTGACGCCGAGTTCCGCGAGCCCCCAGATCACACCGACGACGTCGAGAATCGCGTCCACCGCGCCGACCTCATGGAGGTGCACCTTCTCGATCGTGGTGCCATGGATCTCCGCCTCCGCCGATCCAATCGCCAGAAAGGCGGCGTCAGCCAGTGCGCGCACTCGCTCCGGCGCACCGGATTGCGCGACGAGCTTCTGAATGGCGTGGATGTGTCGTCCGTGCGGCTGCGGCGGTATCGCGAAGTCCACCTTGAAGCACGCGAGATCGGCGCGCTTCACCTTCGTGATCTCCACGGTCACGTCCGCGAGGCCGAGCTTCGCCGGCAGCGCGCGTAGCCACTCGAGCTCGAGGCCGACGGCGAGGAGGGCGCCGAGCGCCATGTCGCCGGCGATACCGCTGAATGGGTCGAGAATGGCGATGCGCATCGGAACTAACCTAGCATGTCAGAAGCGATAGCTCGCGCCACTTCCCGTGTTGAACACGAGCACCTCGGCCTCTCTTGCGATCCGCCCTTCACGGACGAGCTTTTCCAGCACCCCCAAGGCACAACCTCCTTCGGGTGCCGCGTCCACCCCCGACGCCCGGCTCAACCGCAGCGTCTGGGAGCGGATCGTGTCCTCGTCGACCGCAGCCGCATCGCCGTGGCTTTCGTACAGTGCGCGCAGAATCAGGCGATCGCCGAGTGGCCCGGGCACGCGCAGTCCACTCGCGTGGGTTTCCGGATTTTCCCAAGGCGTGGCGCGGTCTGCCCCGGCCTCGAACGCTCGGACCATCGGCGCGCAGCCGGTCGCCTGCGCGACCACCATCCGCGGAAACTCCACCTCGCGTCCGAGCCAGCCACCGTCGCGCATTTCCGCGAAGACCTTCCACATGCCGATGAGACCTGTGCCACCACCCGTGGGATAGATGATGTGGGTCGGCAGCCTCCACCCGAGCTGCTCCGCGAGCTCGATGCCCATCGTCTTCTTGCCTTCGATGCGATAGGGCTCACGCAGCGTGGAGATGTCGAAGTACCCATGTTCGGCCGCGAACGTGCGCGACTGCTTCCCCGCGTCGCCGATGTGCCCGTCCACGAGATGAAGGTCGGCGCCGAGCGCCTCGATGGTTGCGAGGATGGGCGAGGGCGTGGACCGAGGCGCATAGACGCGCACGGGAATTCCCGCCGCAGCTGCATAGGCCGTGAGCGCAGCGCCGGCATTGCCAGCCGTCGGCACCACGAGACCCGGAACGCCCAGTGCCTTGGCGCGCGTCACGGCCGCGCTCATCCCGCGCGCCTTGAACGACGCGGTGGGATTGAGTCCTTCATCCTTCACCCATAGCCTGGCAATGCCAACCTCGCGCGCGAGCGTCGGAAGCTCGTGCATCGGTGTCGTGCCTTCGCCCAGCGAGACAGGCGACTCCCCGTCGAGTAGCGGAAGCACAGGCGCATAGCGCCACATGTCCCAGCGCGGAAGAATCGCGTCGCGGCCCGGCCACGCGGAGTCGTAGTGCACGAGGAGCGGCTGTCCGCAGGTGGGACAGACCGATGCGAGCGTGTTGCCGGCCTGCGTGTAGTCGCACGCCGAGCAGTCGAGGTGCCAAAGGCTCACGAGATGGTGGTGTCGTGGGTGAGTGGAGACTGCATATCGTCGTCATCTGCTTGTGCTCCCGAGCGAAGCCGAGGGACCTGCGCTTCCGCCGGAGACTCCAGTGCTACAGGTACTGCAGGTGCGATCGCCGTCCCAGGCGCTAACGCATCGCTCGTCCGCAACGCGTCGAGGATGCGCGCTGCGCTCTTGAGTGAGAAGCCCGGCACCGCGGCGATCTGTTCTGGGGTGGCGTCGCGGATGGCCTGTACGCTGCCGAAGGTGGTGAGGAGCAGTCGACGCTTGTTGTCGCCGATGCCGGGAATGCGCAACAGCTCCGACGTGATCGTACGCACGCTGCGCCGTTTGCGCTGAAAGGTGATCGCGAACCGATGCGCCTCGTCGCGCGCCTGTTGAAGCATGCGCAGCGCCGGCGACCGACGCGGCAGGCGCAACGGATCGCTCTTGCCGAGGAGGAACACCTCCTCCTCGCGCTTGGCAAGGCTCACGATGGGCAGCGCGCCCAGGCCGAGCTCCTTGAGCCTGTCGGCCGCCGCGTTGAGCTGGCCCTTTCCTCCGTCGATGAGAACGAGGTCCGGCAGCGGCCGTTCTTCATCGAGACGACGCTGGAAGTAGCGACCCACCACCTCGTTCATCGACGCGAAGTCGTCGATGCCCTCCACCGACTTCACCTTGAACTTCCGATACTCGGCGCGATAGGGCCGTCCGTTCTGGAACCACACGCACGACGCGACGGTATCCGTGCCCTGCGCGTGCGAGATGTCGAAGCAAACGAACGAGCGCGGGACCTTCTGGAGGCCGAGCTGGCGCTGGAGCTCGTACACTGGATCGCCCGCGCGTTCCTCGGTGGGCTCGTCGCCGGTGAGGCGCGCCTCCTCGAGCAGATGACGGGCATTCGACTGCGCGTGGTCGATGAGGTCGCGGCGCGGCCCGCGCTGCGGCACGACGATCGTCGTGTGCTCCAGTGACTCCTCCACCACGGTTCGATCGCAGACATCGAACGGGAGGAGCAGCTCCTGCGCGCGCTCCTCGAGCAGGCGATACGGGCCGGCGAGGTACGTCTCCAATACGTCCGCATCCTGCTCCTCGCGCACGTTCGCGACGAACTGGTGATCGCGCGCAAGCAACTTGCCCGCACGAATGCGCATGAGCGCGATGACCGCGTCGTCGCCATCGCGCGCGTAGCCGATGACGTCGCGGTCGCCGCCCTCCATCTGCATGATGATCGTCGGCTCTTCCATGGTGTCGAGATGCAGGAGCACGTCGCGCAGGTTCGCCGCACGCTCGAAGTCGAGCGATTCCGCCGCGAGCGCCATCCGCTGCTTGAGCGTACGCACCACCTCCTCCGGCTTTCCCGACAGGAAGGTCAGCACCTCGTCGATCATCGCGGCGTATTCACCCTGCGTCTGCGCGAGGATGCACGGTGCCTTGCACCGCCCGATGTGGTAGTCGAGACACGGGCGCTCCGGCATCTGTGCCGGCATGTCGTAGTTGCACGAGCGCACGGTGAAGAGCCGCTTCACCACGTCGAGCGAGCGACGCATCGCGCCCACGTCCGTGTACGGGCCGAAGTAGCGCGCCCCGTCGTTCTGGAGCCGGCGCGTCACCCAGACGCGCGGAAATGGCTCCTGCACCGTCACCTTGATGTACGGATACGACTTGTCGTCGCGCAGCGCAATGTTGAAGCGCGGCTTGTACTCCTTGATGAGGTTCGCCTCGAGGATGAGGGCGTGCGCCTCGCTCGGGACGACGATGGTATCGAGCGCACGCACCTGGAGCATCAGGTGGCGCGTCTTGATGCTGTCCGCGTGATCGGCGGCGACGTAGCTGCGAACCCGCGACCGCAGCCGCTTCGCCTTGCCGACGTACAGCACCTTTCCATCGGCGTCCCGCCAGAGATAGACGCCGGGCGACTCGGGCAAATGAGGGATCTTGTCGAGAATCGAGTCGGGAACGGCCATGTACGAATATATCCGTCGCAACACGGCTCGGTCGCAAGCTGCGCTAGCCGGTCATGTGCAGCGCGCGACTGCGGCGAAGCGTCCGCTCAGCGTCGACGCAGCACTCGGGAGGAGATCTGCCTCGCCTGCGGAACGCCCAATGCCACGGTCGCCACGCCATAGATGAGCGCGAAGGTCGACATGGCGGCCACACCGCCCACAAAGGGATGATCCGCGTGGAGCACGCGCTGGACGACAAACGACGCCATTCCCGCGACGATGCCGGCCCCCCACAACTGGGCCAGTTGCCCGATGGGCGTGCCCGTGCGCCCGATGCGCCGAGAGATGGAGCGCCGCAGCAGATAGAACTCCACCCAGCCGGCGATGCCCGCCGACGCCGTGAGTCCCGCCACACCCGTCCACGCGGGAAGGCCAAGGAGCGCAGGCAGTGGATACGCGAAGAGGTAGCCGAGCACGCCCGTCAGCGCGACGCGCACGATGGCAAACCGCAAGGGAGTCCTGGTGTCGCGCAACGCATAGAATGTCGAGGAGTACAGTCGCGCGAGCGCGCTCGCGACCAACCCGATCGCGGAGCCGCCAAGGATCGCCCACGTGTGCAGGCTGTCCTCGCGGCTGAACCGCCCGTGCTGGAGCAATACGCCCGCAATAGCGTCGCCGATGAACATGAACGCGAGCGCCGACGGCACACAGAAGTACGCGACGCGCGGAATGGCGGCGTCGAGCCGGACGCGTAGCCGGGTAAAGGCCGCTGCATCAGTGCCCCCTTCCCGCGCCATCTCCGGCAGTTCGGCCGCGGAGATCGCCATGCCGAACAGGCTGATCGGCAGGACGTAGATCGTCTGCGCGTAGCTCAGCAGCCCCACGGATCCCTCAAACGCGATGCTGCTTGCGAGGCGCAGGTCCACGAACGCACTCAGCTGCACCACACCGCGACTGACGATCGCTGGCAGGAAGTTCTTCACCACCTCGCGAACGGGCGGGAAGCCCACGTCCGGCACGAAACGGGGATGACGCAGAAGCCGAAACACGGAGGGCAGCTGAACTCCCATCTGCAGCGCAGCGCCGGCGACCGACGCCCAGGCGAGCGCCACCGCGAGGTCGGTCTCCCCATAACGCGGTCCGAAGAACAGCAGCGCGCCAATCATCACGAGATTCCAGAACACCGGCGCCGCGTACGACAGGAAGAACTTGCGATGGCTGTTCAGGATGCCGAGACACCAGGCGCTCATGACAAAGATGCCGGCACCCGGAAAGAAGATTCGCGTGAGGCGTACGGTGAGGTCGAACTTCTCGCCGCTGAAGCCACCCACGATCAACTCGGTGACGAGTGGCGCCGCGAGAATTCCCACCAGCACGATGACCGCGGTGACCAGTGCGAGAATCGCTGCAACCGCGCCCGCAATGCGATCGGCCTCCCGCTCGTCACCCTTCTCCAGTGCCTGGGCGTATACCGGAATGAACGACGCCGAGAGCGCGCCCTCGCCGAACAGGTTCTGAAGGAAGTTGGTGATGCGAAAGGCGCCATTGAACACGTCGGATGCCGCTTCGGCACCGAGGTAGCGTGCAATCAAGGTCTGGCGCACCAATCCGAGGACGCGCGAGAGGAGGATGCCCGCACCGATGAGGGCGGAGCTTCGCCCCGAGCTCACGCGCGCAGGTTGCGCCGGCGCGTTGGGCGGCAACGCGTCCGACGGAGCGCTCACGTCGCGGGTTCCCCGGTCTTTCGTTGAATCAGCCGGTGCGCGTGCGCCCCGGCTTCGTCGCGCATCTCCGACAGCAATTCGACGCCGTGACGGCTGAGCATCGGGATGAAGTTCAGCGCCCGCTCCTGCCTGGTGCCGAGCGGATACAGTGCTCCACGGAGGGTGCCGACGTCGCGGAGGAGATCACGCTCGCGGCGCTTGATGCCCGCGACGATGCGTCGCTCGAGGCGGTCGACACGATGGAGGAGCGATTGCATGGCACCCTGCACTGCACGGTCGAGGCCCAGCGGATCCGTCTCGGGTGCGAGCGCGCCGGGCATCGCATCGATTTCGGTCCGAAGCCGGTGCAACGCGTCTGCCGACTGGCCGCTCATGGCCGAGCGTGCGACGACCCCCTCGAACGCATCAGGACGAGGGAGGACATCCGGCGTGATGTCGAATGCGTCGAGCAGTCGCTGTACCGGCGGCTCGATCAGCGTACACGACCATCGCGGCACGGCGAGCGGACGATTCACTCCCATCGCGTCGGCCACCGCCGACGTCTGCGCGAAGTACGATAGCTCGCCCGGACCTGCCACATACGCGACCGTCGGAAGGATCGCCTGCTCGACGATGGGCCGCAGCAACACGTTCGGCGACAGCCATGCGGCCGGTTCGTCAGCCACCTTCGCGGCCTCGAGGACCGTCAGTCTCCGCTTGATCGAGCCCTCGCGCGCGAACACGAGCGACAGCCCCTTCATGTCCTCGACCTGTGGCTCAAAGCCGGCGGCGCGCAATTCCTTGCTGCGCTCCGCGAGCGACTTGCCCACCTCTGCCGCGCGGCGCAGGGCGTTGCGTAGCGTCAGATCGCCCGCCGAACGGACGGCGTCGTGCGACGCGTCGAGCACGGCGACGCCAAGTGGCGCCAACAACTCGCGCAGCAGCCCGACATACGAGTCCCCGACACTGCGTCCAGGATTGCCGTACCAGGCTTGCGCCGTGGTGAGTGGACGTGGGTCGGACACACTTCCTCCGGCATCGCGCAATCGCTGGAGCTGTTCGGCGAGGTCGCCGACCGGCGCGAGCGACATCGGCGTGCCGGCGCTCGGCGCGTTGTCGCTCTGCAGCTTCTCGGCGCCGCCGCTTCGCGCCAGCACCGTGTATGATGCCTCGGCAAAGTCGGCATCATCGGTGGCCGCCCAGAACACTGCCGCCGTTGCGACCCCGGTCTCGCGCTCGATGGCGTCCGCGAGCGCCAACGCGCCCATCGCCTTGCTCCATGTGTAGATGGGCCCTCCGAACAGTCCGGGTTGCTGGCCGGTGGTCACCACCACGCCGCCCGATTGACGCACCCGCGCGAGACGCTCGGCAGCCCCGCCCGTCGCGGCGAATGCCGGCTCGAGGATCGACCAACACTCTTCCCATTCGCGCTCGCGCGCGCGCTGAGCGGCTCGTTCGCGCCACGCCGCGGCCGACGCGGGCGACGGCAGAATCCACGCAGCGGGTGCGTCGCCACGCTGCAGTGACTGCGAGAGCGGCGATCCGCCAAGTGACTCGGTGATGATGCGAACGTCGGTCATGTGAAGATCATCGCCACTCACTTGTGGTACGGCTCGGCCCGGACGATGGTGCCGGCGCGATAGAGTTGCTCGGCAAGCACGAGGCGCGCCATCTCGTGCGGCAGTGTCCACGGCGCGAGCTGAATGGACCGCGACGCCCGTGCACGCACTGCCGGCGACAAGCCAAATGCACCGCCGATCACGAACGCCACGTCGCGCGCGCGATCCCGCGCCGACACGACGAGCGCAGAGAATTCCGCGCTCGTGAGCCGGTCGCCCAACTCGTCGCAGACGATCACCGTCGCGCCATCGGGCACGCGCTCGAGCAGCCGTTCGCCTTCCTTGTCCTTCGCCTGCTCGGCGGAGACACCGCGCCCACTCGCTTCGCGAACCTCCACGACGTCGAGCGGCCAGTACCGCGCCGCTCGTGTCTCGTACTCGTCAATCGCCGCCGCAAGGTGCCGGTCTCGCGGCTTCCCCACGGCAGCAATCACGACCCGCACAGTGCACTACGCGTAGACGCCACGCAGACGGTGCACCGTCGCAACGCGGCTGATCGACAGCATGTACGCCGCGGTGCGCATGTCGACCTTGTGCAGCGTGGACAGGTTGAGCACGTCGCCGAAGCTGCGCGTCATGATGTCCGTGAGCCGTTCGTTGACGACTGCTTCGGACCAGAAATAACCACCACGGTCCTGCACCCACTCGAAGTACGAGACGGTCACGCCGCCCGCATTCGCAAGGATGTCGGGGATGACGAAAATTTCCTTCTCCGCGAGAATCGAGTCGGCGCCCGCGGTGGTAGGACCGTTGGCTCCCTCGCAGATGACCTTCGCCTGGATCTTCGCGGCGTTCTTGCTCGTGATCACGTTCTCCAGTGCGGCGGGCAGCAACACATCCACCTCGGACGTGAGCAGCTCCTCGTTCGTGATGGAGTCGCCGCCCTTGAACCCTTCGAGGCTGCGGTGCTGCTTCACATGCTTGATCGCCGCGTCGATGTCGATGCCCGTCTTGTTCCAGTAGCCGCCGGTGCGGTCGCTGATGCCGCGGATGACGCAGCCTTCCTTGACCAGCAGTTCAGCGGCAATGGACCCCACGTTGCCGAACCCCTGCACGGCGATGGTGGTTCCCGCCACCTTCATGCCAAGATGCTTCAGCGCTTCCTTGATGACGATCATGCAGCCGCGGCCTGTCGCCTCGCGACGACCGAGCGACCCGCCCATCTCGATCGGCTTGCCCGTGACGACGGCGGTGACCGTGTGGCGATGATGCATGGAATAGGTGTCCATGATCCACGCCATGACGCGCTCGTTCGTGTTCACGTCCGGCGCCGGCACATCGGAGTCGGGGCCGAGCGTGTGGATGATCGCCGCGGTGTAGCGGCGCGTCAGGCGCTCGAGTTCACCCGCGCTCATCTTGAGTGGATCGCAGATCACCCCGCCCTTTGCACCGCCAAAGGGCAAATTCACCACGGCGCATTTCCACGTCATCCAGGCCGCCAGCGCCTTCACTTCGTCCAGGTTCACCCGCATGTCGAAGCGGATACCGCCTTTTGCCGGTCCCCGCGACGTGTTGTACAGCACGCGATAACCTTCGTACACCTCCACTTCGCCGTTGTCCATCATCACCGGCACCGACACGATGATCTGGCGCTCGGGGTGGCGAAGCACCTTGTAGAGCCCTGGCTCGAGGTCGAGCAGTTGGGCGGCGCGATCGAAGCGACTCATCATCGCCTCGAACGGATTCTCCTCGTTCAGGAAACGGTCCTTATCCGGCTTGACGATACTATCCGTCGGCAGTCGTAGGTCAGTGGCCATGTGGTGGAAACTCGGCCGGCGTCAGCCGGCGGTTGAAGTCGCGGCCTGGCGCGCCGCCAGGACCGCCTCGAGTCCGTCATCGAGCAGCGATGCCCCGCGCTCGATCACGGCAATTTGGGAAACATACCACAAGGGCGCGGCGGCGGCAGTCCAGAGGGGCGCGAGCTTGACCGCATCCTTGAGAGTACACACCACGCCATCGCGACCACCGGCCGATATTGCGAGTGCGCGCACATCGGCCAGCGCGAATGCGTGATGGTCACCAAAGGGCCGCTCCTCCACCTCCGCCCCGAGCATGCGCAACTGCGCAAAAAAAGCGGCCGGCTCGCCGACCGCCGCCGCCGCGACGACGCGCTTTCCGGTGAGCCAGCCAATCGCGCGTCGCTCGCCTGTGAGCGCGTTGACAAGTGCATCCGGAACGAGATGACATTGTGCCACGCCAACATGCGCAAATCGCGCCGAGAGGCGCGAAACGATCGCCTCGGCGACTGCGGTCGTAGCGCTCTTTCGGGTGACGATGATCACATCGGCCCGGGCAAGCGCGCTCATCGGCTCACGCAGCGGACCGGCCGGAAGCAACCGCAGATCGTCCCGCCATCGCTCGGCTGAGACCAGCACCCAGTCGGCCACGCGGGCAATGCGCCGATGTTGAAAGCCGTCATCGAGGATGGCGCAGTCGGCACCCGCGTGGCGCGCACGCTCGGCACCCCGCACGCGGTCGACGTCGACGATCACCGGTACGTCGGGATTGAGCCGGGCGTGAACCAGTGGCTCGTCGGCGCCATAGCCACGCATGACGACGGCGGGACGTCCACCACGCTCGCGCAGCGTGGCGGCGGCCCACGCGGCGATTGGCGTCTTTCCCGTACCGCCCACCGTGATGTTCCCGAGACTCAACACAGGGACGGACGAGGGGTGCACTCCATCGGCGTGATGTCCGTAGCGGCGGTTTCGCATGCGCATGACACCCTCGTACAGCCAGCTCGCGGGTGTCAGCAGGATGCGCGCGGCGCGATCGGGCGGCGCATCCCCGTACCAGATCCGCTCGACCGCACTCACGATCCCGGCACCGCTTCGAGTAATGCCTGCAGGCGTGGCGCCTGCTCCGCCGCCTCGCGCGGCGACGCTGCCTCGACACGCGCCGGGTCGCCATAGTGCACGTCCACGCGTGCGAACGGTTTCGGAATGAGGAATCGGTCCCAGCTCTTCAGCCTCCACGCGCGGGACGCCGCGGCGCGGATGGGCTGGATGTAGGCGCCGGTGCGCTGCGCGGCCACCGCGACGCCTGGTGCGAACACGTGCGCCGGCCCGCGCGGGCCGTCGGGCGTGATGGCGCCGTCGCGACCTGCGTCGATCTCGCGCATCAGGCCGATGAGCGCTCGGCTCCCCCCCTTCGACGACGACCCACGCACCGTTGCATATCCGAGCGACTCGGCGATCTGGGCGACGATCTCACCATCCCGGTGCTCACTGATCACGATGGCGATATTCTCGCCTCGATGTTGCCAGAGCAGCGGCAACAGCTCGCCATGCCACAGCGTGAAGATGACGCGCTTGTTCGCCGCGCGCGCCGCGTGCAGGCCTTCCGCATTGTGCGCGCGCATGCGCCATGTGCTGGCAACCAGTCGGAGGAAGGCCGCGCCGACGCGCACCTTCCAGCGCACACGCTTGTCGTCGCTCACGCGGCCGACGCCAGCGCAACCGCCATCGCCGACACGCGCTTCGCGGCGCCCGGTTCACCGAGCATCACGCGGACGCGTGCGAGCTTCGCGACCATCGCTGCGCGTTCGGGAGTCGATGCGTCGAGCAACGGTTCGAGTGCGTCCGCGACATCGCGTGGCACGAGCGCGTCCTGCACGAATTCGTGCGCCACTTCCTCGCCTGCCACGATGTTCACCAAGCCGATGTACTTGATCGTGACGATGCGTCGCGCGATGGCGTATTCGAGCGCGCCCGTGCGATACGCCACCACGAGAGGACAGAGCGCCACTGCCGCTTCCAGCGTCGTCGTCCCGCTCTTGCACATGGCCGCATCCGCGGCGCGCAGCAGCGTGAACGATGCCGCGTGCACGAGGGGAAACGGGCAGCGTTCCTTCGGGATCGACACATGCGGCGCCGCGCTCACGACGACCTTCAGCTGCGGATCGCGATGCTGGAGCTCACGTGCGGTCTCGACGAACGGATCGAGATGCCGCGCGATTTCCTGCGCCCGGCTTCCCGGAAACAACACGAGGAGGCGCGCGTTCTCGTCGATGCCCAGCGCGAGACGCGCTTCGGCGCGATCGGGCATCGATGCTGCCTTGTCGAGCAATGGATGGCCGACGAACGTGGCGTCGATGCCGTTCGCGCAGAGCAGGGCCTCCTCGAACGGGAGGATCACGGCCGCCTTCGTCACCGTCCGCGCGAGTCGTTGCATTCGTCCCGCGCGCGAGGCCCAGACCTGCGGCGTGATGTAATACAGCACCGGAACGCCCGCAGCGGCGGCAATTTCAGCGACCTTCATATTGAAGCCGCCGTAATCCACCAGAACCACGAGGGCGACGCGCCCGCTCTCGATCCGCGCGCGCAACTGGTTGCGCAGACGGCGGAACTGCGGCAGTCGCTTGAGGGGCTCGATGAAGCCCATCACCGCGAGCGTGCCGGAATGCTCGATCAAATCGACGCCGGCGTCGCGCATCATGTCGCCACCCACGCCAGCGAGCGCGAACGGTGCCTTCGAGGCGCGGAGCGCTCGAGCTACCCCCGCAGCGTGCTGGTCGCCGGACACCTCTCCGGCGACGAAGAGAATCTCACGCACGTGCACCCAGTGGCGAGCGCCCAGCGAGCGCTGGCAGCGAGCGCTCGATGTCGCTGACGATCTGCAGTGCCACCGAGAGCGCGTCGCGTCCCTCTTCACCCGAGACGGCCACCGCCGCCTCGCCGCGCACGGCCGCGAGGAAGCTTTCGAACTCGAGGCGCAACGGCTCGCCGTCTTCTGCCTCGAGCGGAATGCGCTCGACGAACTGCTCGAGCGCGATCGGACCGGCCGCCAGCGTGGTGACGTCCACGTCGCCACGCAGGCGATAGAACTCACCGCTCCCTGCCGCAAGGTCGAGCGAGATGTAGCCGCTCTGCTGGAAGATGCGAATCTTCCGCATGCGCTCGCGCGACACTCGGCTCGCCGTGATGTTCGCGACCGCGCCGGAGTCGAAAGTGAGCCGCGCGTTGGCGATATCGACGAACGGCGTGAGCACAGGAACGCCCACCGCCGCGACGGACGACGCCTTGCCGCCGACGAGCGTGTGCACGAGGTCGATGTCGTGGATCATCAGGTCGAGCACCACGGCGACGTCGCTGCCGCGGGGATTGAACGGCGACAGGCGGTCGCTCTCGATGAACCGGGGAACCTCGACGTATGGGAGCGCAGCACGGATCGCCCGGTTGAACCGCTCGACATGGCCTGTCTGGAGGATCGCGCCATGATCGTGCGCCAGACGCAGCATCTCGTCCGCCTGCTCGAGCGTCGCCGCAAGCGGCTTCTCGATCATCGCGTGAATGCCGCGCACCAGCACGACCTTCGCCACCTCGTAGTGCGCAGGAGTCGGGACGACGATCGTCACCGCATCCACCTCGTCGAGCAGCGAATCGAGCGTGGGATGTGCGCGCACGCCCAACTGGTCCGCGACCTGCTGCGCATGGTCGGCGCGTGTATCGTAGAAGCCCGCGAAATCCGGCCCCTGCATGTCCCGCAAGATCCGGATGTGGTGGATGCCGAGACCGCCCGCTCCGATGACGCCGGTCCGCACGCGCGCGCTCAAACGACGACTCCGCGGCCGGTGTTCTCGATGAACGACAGGAAATCCTGCACTTCGGCAAACGGCTTCAGCTCCAGCGCAGCACGCTCCTTCGCCTGCGTCAGATTCAGCTCGGATCGGAAGAACAGCCGGTACGCGCGCTTCAGCTCACGTACCACGTCCTCCGGAAATCCGTTGCGTTGCAGTCCCACACTGTTCAGTCCATACAGCTTGATCGGATTGCCCACCGCCTTGATGTACGGCGGCACATCCTGCGAGATGCGCGAGCATCCACCGACGAACGAGTACGGTCCGATTCGCACGAACTGGTGTGCCGCGCTCGCGCCGGCGATGATCGCCTTGTCGCCCACCGTGACATGCCCGGCAAGCTGCACGCTGTTGACGAGGATCACACCGTCGCCCACATGGCAGTCATGGGCGAGGTGCACGTACGACATGATGAAGCAGTTCTTGCCGATCGTCGTCTTGAACGACTGCGTCGTGCCGCGATTGATCGTCGAATACTCACGGATCGTCGTGCCGTCGCCGACTTCCACCGTGGTGTGCTCGCCCTTGAACTTGAGGTCCTGCGGGTCGCCGCCCAGGATGCTCCCCGAGCCGACCTTCACGTTTGCGCCGAGAATGACGTTGCGCTCGAGCGTGGCACGCGGGGCGATGATGCAACCGTCGCCAATCGTGCAGCCCTCACCGACGATCGCGAAGGGACCGATCTCCACATCAGCGCCGATCTGCGCGTCGCTGCTGACGATGGCGGTGGGGTGAACGCGGGCCGTCATTTGTCGCGCACCATCGCGCTCATCTCGGCCTCGCATACCACCTCGCCATCCACCTTCGCCACACCCTGCATGCGACACATCGGGCCGCGCACCTGCAGCAGTTCCAGCTCGAACCGCAATTGATCACCGGGCTTCACCGGCTTCCGCCACTTCACGTTGTTCAGCGACGTGAAGTAGACGACCTTGCTCGCCGGATCGGGCACCTCGCCCATCAGCAGCATGCCGCCCACCTGCGCCATCGCCTCCACGATGAGCACGCCGGGCATGATCGGATGTCCTGGGAAATGTCCCTGGAAGAACGGTTCGTTGATCGTCACGTTCTTGATCCCGACGATGCTCTTGTGCGGCACGATCTCGAGCACGCGGTCCACGAGCAGGAAGGGGTAGCGGTGCGGCAGCACCTGCATGATCTCTTCGATACCGAGCACCTGGATCTCCCGCTTGAGCGAAGCCTGCAGCGCGCGCACGAACAGTACCGTGCCGCGATGGCTGGGTTTGTGCGCCACGATGCGCGCCTTGATGCGCACACCGGCGAGCGCCAGATCACCAACACAATCCATCATCTTGTGCCGGACGAACTCGTCCGGCGAACGGAGCGCGTTCTCCACGACGCCCGCTTCGTCGAGCACCACCGCGTTCTGCGTGGATGCGCCCTGAATCAAGCCGCGCGCCCGGAGATACTCCACTTCATGCGTGAACCCAAAGGTACGCGCGAAAGCCAGCTCGCGCGCGAACGTCTCCCCTGAAATCCGGCACCGGTACCGCTGCGGGCCGATCAATGGGTGCGCAAAATCGATCGACACGTCGAGCTCGAGCGCATCCAATGGAAATGCCTCATACACCGACTCCCCATCCTCCATCCGCACCGGCTCCAGCAACCGGCCCGTTTCGACGCATCCGGGATGCCGTGACTGGCCGGCCCCCACGAGCGCCTCGAAGAAGGGTCCGGCACTGCCGTCCATGATGGGCGGTTCCGGCCCGTCGAGCGAGATCACGAGGTCATCGATCTCGAGCGCCGCGACCGCGGCAAGCACATGCTCGACCGTGTGCACCGCGTTCGGCTCCTCGCCCAGCTGCGTGCGGCGCTCCGAGAGTACCGCGTGCCGGGCGAGCGCCGGTATCGGGAGGGCACCCACGACGTCGCGGCGCAGGAAGCGGATGCCGGAGCCGCTCCGCGACGGATGGAACTCGAGCGTGCAGGGAACGCCGAGATGCAGCCCGATCCCTGAGACGGAGGCCGTGCGCCCAATGGTCGTGCGCATCACCCCTCGCCCTTGTCGCCGCGCGAACCGACGAGCCGCTCCAGCGCTCGCATGATCGCCGGCAGCCGGAACATCGCCGCCTGTGCCCTGAGCGCTTCCTTGTGTGGACGCGCCGGAGACCCCGACCACGTCTCCCCCTCTGGAACGTCCCCGTACACCCCCGCCCCGCCCCCGACACGCGCGCCCTTGCCGATAGTGCGGTGCCCCGCAATGCCCACCTGGCCCGCGAGAATGCAGCCGTCTTCGACATGAACGGAGCCAGCAATACCCACCTGCGCCATGACCAGACAGAGACGCCCGATATGCACGTTGTGTCCAATCTGCACGAGGTTGTCGATACGCGTTCCCGCGCCGATCACCGTGTCATCGATGCTGCCGCGATCGATCGTGGTGTTCGCGCCGATCTCGACGTCCTGCTCGATGATACACCGTCCGACATGGGGAATCTTCTCGTGCGCGCCATTGCGAAAGACATAGCCGAAGCCGTCCGAGCCGATTCGCACCCCCGCATGCGCGCGCACCCGATCGCCGAGCATCGAGCCGGCGTAGAGCGTCACGCCTTCGTACAGCTCGACATCCTCGCCAACCTGGACGCCCGCGCCAACAGTTACGTGCGAGTGCAGCCGGGCGCGCGCACCGATGCGCGCTCCGGGGCCGATGACGACATACGGTCCGATGAACACGTCGTCGTCCAACGTCACGCCACGACCGATGATCGCCGTCGGATGGATGCCGGGGACGTGACGCGGCGCCGGATACAGCGCGGAAAGCTGCGAGAGCATCGCCTCATGCGGATTCGCCACCACGATGCGCGCACGCGTCGCACCCGGGGTGTCGGCGAGGTCCGCCGCCACGAGCAATACTCCGGCGTCGCACGTTGCGAGTAGTGACGCGTACTTCGCGCTGGCCAGGAAGGTCAGGTGGTGCGACTGCGCGCGAGCGAGCGGCGCGATTCCCGACACTTCGGCCGTCTCGTCCCCGATCACCGTGCCGCCCACCGACGCCGCAATCGACGCGGCGGTGAGGACCCGTGGGCCCTCACCGCCGTCAACCCCCCCTGTGCCCAGGGTGTCTACCACGAATCAGTCTTGCGGCGGCGTCACCGGACGCGTCACACCCGCAGGCGCAGGTGCCGGAGCACCAGTGGCCGGCGCCTTGACGGCCGTGGCCGGCGTGCTGCGCAGCTTGGTGAGCACGCGATCCGTGACATTCAGGTTCTTGTCCAGCGCGACAATCGGCGAACCCTGATCGGCATTGAAGATGAACGAGTAGCCGCCTTCGACACGGATGTCCTCGATGGCGAGCTTGATCCTGTCGAGAATCGGCTGCACAAGCTCGCTCTGGCGCTGGTTGGCCTTCTGCTCGAGCTCACGTGTCCGCGTCTGGTACGAGGCTTCCTTCGCCTGGATCTCCTTGCCCTGCGATTCGCGCTGCGCCGCGGTGAGCGAGGCCTGCTTCTTCTCGAACGCCGCGACCATCGCATTGAGCGAATCGCTCATGCGCTTGATCTGCTCCTTGAACACGTCCGTCTCCTTGACGAACTGCGCTTCCGCCTCGGAGCGACCGGGCGCCTGATCGAGCAGGACGGACGACGTGATGTAGGCGAGCTTCTGGCCTTGGGCTGAAGCACTTCCGCTCAATGCGGTGACGAGGGCAAGCGCGACAGGGACCGCGCGAAATGACAAACGCATAATTCTCCAGGTTAGAAGAGCTGACCGAGCTTGAAGTGCAATTGCCACTTGGGATCCTTCACCCCGTTGGTGGTCCGGTCGAAACCATACCCCCAATCAAGGCCCAGCGGTCCAAGCGGTGTGACGATCGACGCACCGATGCCGGCACCGCGAAACAGGCGCGTCGGATTGAAGTCGCGCGGCCGTGCCCAGATGTTGCCCGCGTCGTAGAAGGCGTCGAAGTTGAGCTGCTGGTTGATGCGCAGGCCGAGTTCCACGGTGCTCGTGTAGAACGCACTGCCGTAGGAGTCGAATCGCGCCTGTGCGGCGCCACCGTTGCCCGACTCCACATAGCCGTTCGGCGTGATCGAGAACTCGTCGTATCCGCGCAGCGGCTCACCATACTGGACGCCGCCAAGCGAGAATTTCTGAGACACGAAGAATCCGCCCGGATCGCCGAACACCGCACCGCCGCGTACCGACAGCCCGAGTGACAGCGTCACCGGCTCGGATCCGATCGCGCTGCCACCGAATTGCGCCAGCGACGCATAGTGCCGCATCTCACCGGTGTAGCGCGTGTACTGTGCGCCGCCGAAGAACAAGCCATTGACCTGCGCCGACAGCGTCTGCTTGCCGCCATCCGTCGGGAAGGGCAGCCCTATGCGCGTGTCGTGCTCAAACGAAAGACCGAACGTGGAGCGCGCGCAGGTGACCACCGAGCAGTCGATCTGGCTCACGAGCCCCACATCGCCATACGTGACCTTCTCGGCGCCATACGACGCGAACAGCCGCGAGAAGCGCGAGCCCATGAGCGGGAACCCGACCTGGAGCTGGCCGCCGACGCGCGTCTGGCGACCGACGTCGCTGACGTAGTAGCGCGTCTGCGAGTGATACGCCGTCACGGTACCCGACAGCTGCGACTCCCGGATGAACGGGTCGGTGTACGTGAGGCTGAAGTCGTTGATGTACTGACCGAACTGCCAGTTGAGCGAGCCGCGCTTGCAGAGGCCGAACAGGTTCGGCTGGTCGAAGCCGATGAAGCCGCCGACCCCCGCGCCCTGACCCACCGACGCACCAAAGTTGACGTTCCCCGTCCGCTTCTCCTTCACATGGAAAATGACGTCCAGGTCGCCCTGCTCGTTCGGCTTCGTGTCCGGTGGCGGAATCGGCGTCTCGAAGAAGCCCAGGTTGCCGATGCTCTGATAGCTCCGGATCAGCGCATCCTTCCTGAAAATGTCGCCCGGAACGACGAAGATCTGATTGCGAATGCAGGTCTCCGACGTGATGTCGTTGCCGAGGATGTCTACGCGATTCACGATCGCGGGCTGACCCTCGGTGACTTCCCACCGAAGATTTACGGTGGGCACGGAGTCGGTGCCGATAAAGCGTCGCTCCACCACGGGACGAACATTCGCGTAGATGTAGCCTTCGTTCGCGTACGCCTCGCCAACGCGTCGCGTGGCGTCATCCCACCGGGTCTGGTCGAAATAGCCTGCATCGTCGTTGCTTCTGCCCACCCGCAGCACGCCCTTCACCGCGCTCGTGATCGTCGTGGGCTGCACGCCGAACGGGTAGAAGCGCATGAGGTCGTCGTTGGAAAAACGACGGCTCCCCGTCACTTCGAACGTACCGATCCGATAGCGCGGCCCTTCCTTGACCGTCACGTCGACGAGCGCCTTTCCGCGGGCGCGGTCCACCCGCACGGTATCCTTGAGCACCTGCGCGTCGAGATAGCCCCTGGACGCATAGAGCGCCGGAATGCGCTCGCCGACGTCGCCGGCGAACTTGTCAGCATCGAGCTCCCCCTTCTTGTACCAGAGGAAGCCCTCAGGCTTTGTCTCCATCGCGCCGACCACCGCCTTGTCGGACACACCCGTGTTGCCGGCGACGTCGACCCCCGAGACAGCCAGCCGCTTTCCCTCGTTGACGCGGAACAGCAGGTTCACCTGCCCGTTCACGAGCGTCGTCTCCGGCTTGACCTCCGCGAGGTAATACCCCGCCGCCTGGTACAGCGAGTCGATGCGCTGGATCGCCCGCGACACCAGCGCGGGATCGAGTGGCCGGCCGGCGAGTAGATCGATGTGGTCGCGCACCTCGCCGCGCGACACGCGATCCGTTCCCGCCACGTCGAGCGTGCCGAGCACCGGCCGCTCCTTCAGGTCGAAGATGAGCGACGCGCGATTCCCATCCGCGGCCAGGTCACACGACGCTTGCACGTCATTGAACTGGCCGGTGGCATAGAGCGCACGGATCGCACGATCCAGGGCACGATAGTTCACGGGGCCGGCAATGAGCCCCGCGTCTCCGCGTAGAGAAGCATCCGTCGCGCGCGTGGCGCCGCGAAAGACGATGGTATCAGGAGAGGCGCACTTCCCGCCACCAATTGCGGCAGGGTCCTGCGCACGCGCCGTCGCCCCCATGACCAGAAGGGCGACGGCGTAGGAAAGCAAACGTCGCATCATCACAATATAACCCGAAAAAGGCCGGCTGGGTCCCCCAACTTGGACCCGGCCGGCCTCCTTCAGGTTGCTCTGGTTTTGAAAATTATGCTTTCGACGCGCTCGAAAGCACTCGGAAGTCGAGCTTGGTGCCATCGGGCGCCGCGTCGACTTCGATCTCGTCGCCGCGTGTGAACTCGCCGAGCAGAATCTTCTCCGAGAGCGGATCCTCGATGTACTTCTGGATCGAGCGCTTCAGTGGACGCGCCCCGTACGCTTCGTCGTAGCCATGCTTCACCAACAATTCAGTCGCACTATCCGTCAAGCGGATCGTGAGGTCGTCCTCGGCCATGCGCTTCCGAACGTCCTTGAGCAGGATCGACACGATCTGCGTGATGTGCTCGCGGCTGAGCGGATGGAAGACGATGACGTCGTCCAATCGATTGAGGAACTCCGGGTTGAACACGACTTTGAGCTCTTCCTTCACCTTCTCCTGCATCCGCTCGAACGACGTCGTCGTGTCGCTCAGCGTGAAGCCAAGCCCCTTCCCCTTCGTGATGTCGCGCGCACCCACGTTCGACGTCATGATCACGACCGTGTTCTTGAAGTCGATCACCCGGCCATAGTTGTCCGTGAGATGGCCTTCGTCGAGCACTTGCAGCAGGATGTTGAACACGTCCGGATGCGCCTTCTCGATCTCGTCGAGCAGAATGACCGAATAGGGCTTGCGACGAATCGCCTTGGTGAGCGTGCCTGAATCCTCGTAGCCCACGTAGCCCGGCGGCGCGCCGATGAGACGCGACACGGAGAACTTCTCCATGTACTCGCTCATGTCCACGCGAATGAGCGCAGACGGATCCGCGAACAGGAACCGCGCGATGGACCGCGCCAGCTCCGTCTTTCCGACGCCGGTGGGACCACAGAAGATGAACGACCCGATCGGACGGTTGGGGTCCTTGAGGCCCGCGCGGCTCCGCCGGATGGACCGGCTGAGCGCCTTGATGGCCTCGTCCTGCCCGATGACGTTCAGGTGCAACTCGTCTTCCATCCGCAGCAGGCGGCTGGTCTCCGCCTCCTG
Source organism: Gemmatimonadales bacterium (assembly GCA_038319955.1). GTDB lineage: Bacteria > Gemmatimonadota > Gemmatimonadetes > Gemmatimonadales > Gemmatimonadaceae > AG11. The sequence continues at coordinate 38,441 of JBBQDT010000016.1, forward strand.
GAGACGCGTCACGGGAATCCCCGTCCAGCGGCTGACGATGAACGCGATCTCCTCCTCGCCGAGGACCGGGCGATGCGACTGGCGCCGCTGCTCCCATTCCTCCTGCTTCTTGCGAATCTCGCCCTGAATTTCGCGCTCCTTGTCCCGGAGGGAGGCAGCACGCTCGAAGTTCTGGTCGCGAACCGCGGCCTCCTTCTCGGTGTTCACCTTCTCGAGCTCACCCTTGAGCGCTGCCACTTCCGGCGGTGGCGCCTGCGCGGCGAGTCGCGCGCGAGCACCGGCCTCGTCGATCACGTCGATGGCCTTGTCCGGAAGAAACCGGTCGGTGATGTAGCGTTCCGACTGCTTCGCCGCGAGCAGCAGCGTGGCGTCGGGAATCGTCACCTTATGGTGATCCTCGTACTTCTTTCTCAGCCCCTTGAGAATCTCGACCGTTTCATCGATGGTGGGCGGATCCACGACGACCGTCTGGAAGCGACGCTCGAGCGCACCGTCCTTCTCGATGTACTTGCGGTACTCGTTGAGCGTGGACGCACCGACGCACTGCAGTTCGCCGCGCGCGAGCGCGGGCTTCAACATGTTCGAGGCGTCGATCGCGCCTTCGGCCGCCCCGGCACCCACGAGCGTATGCAGCTCGTCGATGAACAGGATGACGTTCTTGTTCTGCGCGATCTCGTTCATCACGGCCTTGAGCCGCTCCTCGAATTGGCCGCGGTACTTGGTGCCCGCGATGACCGCCGCCATGTCCAGCGAAAGGACGCGGTTGTCGCGCAGGCTCTCCGGGCACTCCCCATTGGCGATGAGCTGCGCCAACCCCTCGACGATCGCCGTCTTGCCGACTCCAGGCTCGCCGATGAGGACAGGGTTGTTCTTCTTGCGGCGCGTCAGCACCTCCATGACACGCTCGATCTCCTTGGCCCGCCCGATCGTGGGATCGAGCTGTCCCTCCGCAGCGAGCTGCGTGAGGTCGCGACAAAAATGGTCGAGTGCCGGAGTCTTGGACTTCTTCTCGCCCTTGGGCGCCACCGGCTGCGCAGGCGCGGCGGACTGGCCACCTCCCTGCTGCTGTGGCATCTCCGTGCCGAGGATGCGCAGCGTCTCGGCGCGTGCCGCCTCGAGGTTGACGCCCGCGTCGGTCAGTACCTGTGCGGCGATGCCCTTCTCCTCGCGCAGCAGCCCGAGCAGCAGATGCTCTGTGCCCACATAGGAGTGGCTGAGTTCCCGCGCTTCGCTCATGGCGAGCTCGAGCACCTTCTTGGCGCGGGAGGTATAGGGTAGGTCGGGACCGGTCGTCTGGGCAGCCTTGCCCTTCTTGACCGTCTCCTCGATTTTTTGCTGAATCTCGTCGAGCTCCACAGAGAGATTCTGCAATACGGTGGCGGCAACGCCCTCACCCTCGCGGATGAGGCCGAGCAGGATATGCTCCGTGCCCACGTACTCGTGGTGGAGACGGGCGGCTTCCTCGCGCGCCATGGCGAGAACCTTCCGCACCCGCTCAGTAAAGTTGTAGCCGTTCATTCAGTCCCTCAGAGAGACCCAGGTGGACGTGCAGCTAGCCGACCGCCCCAGCTTCCTCCTCGAGCGCTTTTCGCACATAGCGCGCACGCGCCAGGTTCGTTTCGCTCTCGGTCAGCGTTCGTCCTTCCGCGGCCGACAGATGCGCGGCCTGCGAGAAGATCAGGAGCTTGTTGAGGGTATATACACTGAGACCGCGGATCAGTTTCAGTCCGACAGCCAGACGCACGCCACTCAGATAATTCATCGCTTCGTCGAACGTGAGGCTTCGCGCGTAACGCAGCGTGCCATACGCCCGCCAGAGCTTGTCTTCGATAATATAGCCCGCATCGCGTAACAACACACGCCGCGCCTCTTCTTCGCGCTCGATGACGTGACCCACCACGCGAATCAACGTGTCGAGCAAGTCCTCTTCCGACCGGCCTAGCGTCGTCTGGTTCGACAACTGAAAGAAATTCCCGACGACCTCCGACCCCTCTCCATATAAGCCTCAGTACGTAAGCCCCATTTGTTGAAGGCCTGCCAGCACACGCCCGATTTCCTTCGTCAACACCAACCCCGGCAGGTGGATAAGTACCGACGCACGCATGCCGGTTCCCACATTTGTCGGGCATGCGGTGAGATAGCCGAACTCCGCATGGTACGAAAAGGGGACCCGTGCACCCAGCTCGCGGTCAACCTGGTCGAGGGGCCGCGAACGGGGGGGCCGGGGTGGCCCCCCATGGCGAGGCGGCGTGCGGGGGGGGTGAACCGAGGGTGT
>JBBQDT010000017.1:0-40339 GCA_038319955.1 Gemmatimonadales bacterium
GCGTTCGTGTTGCCCCGCTCGGCGACTGCCAACGCGAGTTCCGCCACGGCGGCACACGCCTGCGCCGTCTCGAGCGGGACGTCCGCCGCATGCATCAGCGCATCGTCGATCCGGGATGTCTTCTCCGCCTGCTGCGCGTCCGTGTCGGAAGGCAGCTTGTACGCGGCCGCGACGACAGCGTACGCCGCCGCGTCGCGGGCGACGAGCGCGCTCAGCGTGTTGCCGAGTGCCGCACCGCGAACGCCGATCTCGCGCATCTCGGCGTCAACGGCGACGTACTTCTTCTTTCCCATCGTCAAGCCGGCGACCATCTGCGCGAGCGCAGCAGCAAGTGCACCGGCGTGGGCGGCAACGCTGCCACCGCCTGGTGTCGGGCTCGGCGACGCGACCGAGCCGACGAACCCGCTGAGCGATTCCCCTCCCGTGATGGCTTCGCGCACCTTGCGCTCGAGCACGAGCTGCGGGGTGAAGTCGCGCAGCTGGATGTGTCGCGCCGCTGCTTCGAACAACGCACGCTCGGGCACCAGTCCGACGATCTCACTCCACGTCGGCGACACGCCATGCGCCTCGGCTTCCATCTTCACGACGTCGAAGACGCGATGCAGCGGCGTCTTCTCCGTATCGACGAGGTTCATCGACACCTGCGCCTGACCGTCCACCTCGAAGCCCATCGCCTTCACGTAGCGCAATCCGCCGGACGAGCCGCGCACGGCCTTCGCGACGTCCTTCGCAACCGGCATGTTGGACGAGGGGCCGAGGTAGACGTTGTAGGCGACGAGGAATGGTCGGGCGCCAATGGCGATGGCGCCGGCGGATTCGTGGATGATCGACGGCCCGAAGTCCGGCGTGCGCTGCGGCGTGGTGCCGATGTCCGCACGGATGCCCTCGAACTCTCCGCGTCGCACGTCGGCGAGATTCTCGCGGTCGGGGCGCGTCGCGGCGCGCTCGTAGAGGAAGACGGGGATCTGGAGCTCGTGCCCAACGCGCTCGCCGAGTTGGCGCGCGAGGGCAATGCAGTCCTCCATCGTGGAGCCTTCGAGTGGAATGAAGGGCACGACGTCCGTGGCGCCCATGCGCGGATGCTCGCCGTTGTGCGTGCGGAGGTCGATGTGCCGGTGCGCTTCACGAATGCCCGCGAAGGCGGCGTCGGCGACGACGTCGATCGGTGCGACGAAGGTGATGACGCTGCGATTGTGACTCGCGTCAGAGCTGGCGTCGAGGACGTGCGCGCCGACGACACTGGCAATGGCGTTGCGAATGGCCTCAACCACTTCGGGGCGACGGCCTTCGGAGAAGTTCGGAACGCATTCAATCAGTTTCATGACCAGACGGGAGGACGGGAAGACGGGAAGACCAACGCAAAAATCAGGAATGAAGCGCAGACAGCAGCCACGCATGCATCGTCGGATTGGCGGCAAGGATCGAGGTCTCCGCCACTTGAATAGGCGCGCCGTGGATCTGTGTCACGATGCCGCCCGCCTCGCGCACCATGAGCACACCCGCGGCCATGTCCCACGGCGACAGCCGCAGCTCGAAGAAGCCGTCGTACCGGCCGCACGCCACGTCGGCGAGGTCGAGCGCGGCGGCGCCGGCGCGGCGCAGGCCCGACGTCGCCCGCATGACCGGTGGGATCATCGCGAGATAGGGTGCGATCTCTTCCTCGCGCGAGAAGGGAAAGCCCGTGGCGATCAACGCACGAGCGGGAAGCGTCGTGTCGCTGACGCGCATCGGCTCGCCGGCGCGACGCGCACCGCCACCGGCGGTGGCGGAGAAGAGCTCACCCGTCGCCGCGTTGATGATCGCGCCGGCGACCAGCTCACCGTCGACCAGCGCGGCGATGGAGACCGCATACCACGGGACGCCGTGCAGAAAGTTCGTCGTGCCGTCGAGCGGGTCGGCGACGAACACGAGCCCATGCGTCGAGGTCGCATTCGGTGAGCCCTCTTCGGCAAGCAGGATGGCGTCGGGGTGTCGTGTCGCGATGACCTCGGCCAAGGCGACCTCGCTCGCACGGTCGACGTCGCTCACGAAGTCGAAGCTGCTCTTGTGCTCCCACGTGAGTGATCCGCGACGCGATGCGCCCTCGCGAATGACGTCGGCCGACCGGGCGGCGGCAGCGACGCATGTCGCGAGGAGGCTCCTTGCTTGCTTCGCGTCAGACGCGGTCATTACGTTCTCCGGATGGCACGTATCTTCAGTGGGATCCAGCCGTCGGGCGAACTCCACATCGGGAACTATCTCGGTGCGGTGAAGAATTGGGTCGCGCTGCAGGCGACGGCGGAATCGATCTTCTGTATCGTCGACTATCACGCGATCATCGTCCCGTACGATCCGAATGATCTACGCGCTCGCCGCCGCGAGATGGCGATCGGATTGCTCGCGGCAGGACTCGATCCGCAGGTGACGACTGTGTTCGTGCAGTCGGACGTGCCGGAACATACCGAGCTGCAGTGGATCTTCAACACCGTGACGCCGGTGGGCGAGCTCGAGCGACAGACGCAGTTCAAGGAGAAGTCGCAGCGGCAGGAGAGTGTGAGTGCGGGCCTGCTCAACTATCCCATCCTACAGGCGGCGGATATCCTGCTCTACCGCGCGGACACGGTGCCGGTGGGCGAGGATCAGGTACAGCATCTCGAGCTCTCGCGCGTCATCGCGCGCCGGTGGAACGCGACGTTCTCGCCCGATGCGGACTTCTTTCCGGAACCGCAGGCCAAGCTCACGCCGACGCGGCGCATCATGGGGCTCGATGGACAGACCAAGATGTCGAAGTCGATGGGCAACACCATCGGGCTGCTCGAGACGCCCGAGGAGATCTGGGCGAAGCTGCGTCCGGCGATGACGGACCCCAAGCGGATCAGGAAGACCGATCCGGGGACGCCCGAGGTGTGCAACATCTATCACTTGCACAGGGCGTTCAGTGCGCCGGCCACGGTGGAGCATGTGGCGACGCAATGCAGCACGGCCGGCTGGGGCTGCATCGACTGCAAGAAAGTCCTGGCCGCATCGATGGAGGAGGAGCTGGTTCCCATTCGTGCGCGCGCTGCGGAGTTGCGTGCGCGGCCGGCCGCCGTGGACGAGGCGCTCAATGCGGGTGCGGATCGGTGTCGGGTCCTCGCCAAAGAGACGATGCGCGGCGTACGCGACCGGATGGGGTTCGACTGAACTGGTAGGCGCAGGTTCCTCGTTCACCTCGCTCACGAGGGTCCGACAGGCTCGGCTGGCGGATGCGTGCGATGCATCGCATCTTGTTCTCCACGTTGGCCTTACGGCATTGCATGACGCCGACCGATCGGTCCCGCATGTGTCTTGCACTTACGGCTCGCACTTCTACAGCGAGCACGACATGGCGACCGAAGGAACCAAAGGCGTAGTCACGTTAGTGTGCCTGACCTGCGGCAAGGAAAAGTATTTCACGAACGATGTGCCGGCGGCGGCCACCTGCGAGCAATGTGGCGGCACTGTCTTCCGGAATTTTTCCACCCCGACCGAGCCCGACGAAGCGGAGATCGATGCGCTCGAGACGCAAGCGCGCAGCATCGCGTACGGCGACAGCTCGCCGGACTCGACGCAGGGCGACGCGCGTGATCTCGACCTGCTCTGATCCAGTGGCGGGCAGGAGCTTGTCATTCTCATTCCGGCACCCCAGGACATAAGCAACACGTTGATGGAGGTCGCGCGCACGCTGCGCATCGACCTCCTCGTCAAGCTGTTGCTCGCCGTGCTGCTCGGCGGCATCATCGGGTTCGAGCGTGAGATTGCCGGGAAGCCGGCGGGTCTCCGCACGAACATCCTGATCTGCATAGGCGCGACGCTCCTGATGGATCTGTCCGTGGGCATCGGGATGGTGGACGGCAAGCGCATCGGCGATCCGGCGCGCATTGCCGCGCAGATCGTGAGCGGCGTCGGCTTCCTGGGCGCGGGCACCATCATGCAGGCGCAGGGGATGGTCACCGGGCTCACCTCGGCGGCGACGATCTGGGTGGTTGCCGCGATCGGGATGACGGTGGGCGCTGGATTCTACGTCGAAGGCATCGGCGCTGGGCTTCTCGTGACCTTCGTGCTGTCCGGTCTCGGAGGGCTCGAGCACTACGTTCGCCGAGCGCGGCGTGTGGCGAGTGCCACCGTCCGCGCCCGCCTTGCGACCGAGTTCAACGAGGTCGCGACCGCCCTCAACACGCACGGCATTCGCGTGGACTCGCATCGCGTCTTCGACCACCCCGAGGATCGCACCTTCGAGCTCAAGGTGTCCGGTCCTTCGCGGCAGTTCGACATCGCGATGGCCGCGCTGCTCTCGCGCGACTACGTCTATGGGGTCCACGTTGACTGACGTTGCTGAACCCGACGAGACGACGGAAGAGCAGGTCCCTCGCTCTGCTCGGGACGACAAAGGGGAGGCTCGGGACGACAAGAGACGGTTGGTCATCGACCTCGCGGCCACGTCGAAGAACTGGGCGCTGAAGGGCGGCGGGCTGGACCGCCTCCTCGAAGGCGCGCCGCCCGGCTGGGCGGTGGACATCGTCGACGCGCCGACGAGCTCCGATGGCGACGGGCCTGCTCACGCCAGCGACGACGCACTGCGCCTGATCCGCGACGCCGAGGTGTACTTCGGCTTCGGGCTCACCGACGATCTGTTTCGCGCGGCGCGCAAGCTCAAGTGGGTGCACTCGGCTGCGGCGGGCGTGGGCAACGTGCTCAAGACGGGGATCGCCGACTCCGACATCCACTTGACGAACTCGGCGGGCATTCATGGGCCGCCGGTCGGAGAGTTCATCGTCGCGGGCATCCTGTATTTCATGCGCGGACTCGACGTCGCCGTGGCGCAGCAGCAGCGTGGCGAGTGGAGCAAGTCGTTCTTCGTCGCCGACGATTCACCGCTCCGCGAGGTGGATGGCGCGCGAGTGCTCATCGTTGGTGTGGGTGGGCTCGGCGGAGAAGCCGCGCGACGACTGTCGGCACTCGGCGCAATCTGCACGGGCATCAGGCGTCGGCCGGAGCTTGGCAGTCCGGAGGGGTTTGCCGGCGTGCGAGGCATGAACCAGCTCGAGGAAGAGCTCCCGCGCGCGGATGTGCTCGTGCTCGCGGCGCCGCTCACCGCCGAGACGTCCGCGCTGATGACGCGCGCGCGGCTGGGGATGTTGCCCACGAGCGCCATCGTGGTGAACGTGGCACGCGGCGCGATGCTGGATGAGAGCGCACTCGCCGATCTGCTCGAGGCGAATCAGCTGCGCGGCGCTGTACTCGACGTCTTTCAGCAGGAGCCACTGGCGACGACCAGTCGCCTATGGCAGCTTCGATCAGCGCTCGTGGTTCCGCACGTGTCACCCGTGTCGCCGAGCCGCTTCTGGCCGCGTCAGCTCGAGCTCTTTCTGGACAATTGGCGGCGCTACGTTTCCGGTACGCCGCTGCGCAACCTCGTTGACAAGAAGGCAGGATACTGATTCATGGAACGCATCATCAAGGCCGCAGTGGATCGCGGTGCATCCGATCTGCACATCAAGGCAGGCGACGTCTTTCGCGCGCGCATCCATGGAAAGCTCGTTCCGCTCACCAAGCAGGCGCTGACGCCGGAGCAGACCCGCACCATCGCGCTGCACCTGATGTCGAACGAGGACGACAAGGCGCGCATCGACAAGATCACCGATTACGACTGCTCCTGGTCATCGCCGGGCATCGGTCGTTTCCGCGTGAACATCATGAAGCAGCGTTCGAGCTTCATGGTCGTCATGCGCGTCATTCCCTTCGAGGTGCCGACGTTCGAGAAGCTCCGCCTGCCGCAGGCGCTGGCGCGCGTCGCCGAAGCGGAGCGCGGCATGGTGCTCGTCACCGGCGTCACGGGCTCGGGCAAGTCGAGCACCATGGCGGCGATGGTGAACTACATCAACGCCCACGAGAACCGACACATCCTCACGCTCGAGAACCCGATCGAGTTCCTGCACACCGACATGCAGAGCTCCATCACGCAGCGGGAGATCGGCTCGGACACGATGGATTTCAAGATGGGTCTGCGTGCCGCGCTGCGTCAGGATCCCGACGTCGTGATGATCGGCGAGATGCGCGATGCCGAGACGATCGACACCGCGATGAAGGCCGCCGAGACGGGACATCTGCTTATCTCGACGCTGCACACGCCGGATGCGCAGAGCACCATTCTTCGCATCATGGCGATGTTCCCGCCCGAGGAGCAGGACGTGGTGCGCATTCGCCTGAGCGAGACGCTCACATCCGTCGTGTCGCAGCGCCTGCTGCCGCGCGCCGACGGCAACGGCCGTGCGGTGGCCGCGGAGATCCTCATCGTGACGCCGGCGGTGCGCGACATGATCGCCGACGGCGGCCGCATCGGCGAGATCCGTGACTATATCGCGGACGGTCGCGATCAATACGGCATGCAGACCTTCGACCAGCACCTGGCTGACCTCGTGGCCGATCAGACGGTGACCTTCGAGACGGCGATGGCTGCCGCGACGAACCCGTCGGATTTCGAGCTCAAAATGCGCATGTTCCAGCGTGTCGCGTCGAAGGGCGCGGATGCGCCGGCGATGACGGGTGAGATGTCGGCGACGCCGGCGCGGGCGTCCACGCAGGTCGCGGAGCCGGGCGTCGAAGGCATGACGCAGGGTGGCAACTTCGACTTCCTCGGCCAGTGATCGCGCTCAACGGCATCCTCGCGCCGCTCGTGACGCCGTTCAGTGGGAACGACGACCTGGATCTCGAGGGATTCGGGCGCAACATCCGCGCGCATCTCACGGCGGGTTGCGTGGGCGTGGTCGTCACCGGATCAACGGGTGAAGCCGCGCTCCTCGACGATCGGGAACGGAACGCACTCGTCGAGCGCGCACGGGCGGAGGTGGGCAGCGATCGCACGTTGATCGTGGGCACCGGTTCGGAGTCCACGCGCCTGACGATCGCGCGCACCCGCGCCGCCGCCGAGCGCGGTGCGGACGGCGTGCTCGTGGTAGCGCCGCACTACTACGCGGACCAGATGACGCCCGACGCAGTGCGCGAGCACTACGTCCGCGTCGCCGACGAGAGCCAGGTGCCCGTGATGCTGTACACGATCCCGAAGTACATGCACTTCGCGGTGTCGCCGGAAGTGGTGGCGTCGCTCGCCCAGCACGAGAACATCGTCGGCATGAAGGACAGCTCGGGCGATGCGGTGCTGTTCGCGCGCTACCTGGCATCGCAGAGCGAATCGTTCAAGGTGCTCACCGGCAGCGCCGTCCTGTTCTGCGAGGCGATGATCATGGGTGCGCACGGCGGCATCCTCGCGGTGAGCCTCTTTGCGCCCACGCGGACGTTCGACGTGTGGAATGCACACCACCGTGGCGATCACGCTGCGGCCATCGTGGCGCAGGGCCCGCTGACGCCCCTCGCGCAGCGCATCGTGGGACAGATGGGCGTGCCCGGTGTGAAGGCGGCGATGGATCGTGTCGGTCTCGCCGGCGGCATGCCACGTTCGCCATTGCGGCCGCTCGGAGCCCCTGCACACGCGCTGCTCGAGGAGCTTCTTCGCGCGGCGGAGCCGGCGCCAGTGGCGTGACGGAGGCGGTGGCCGAGCGCGTTGGCGTTCGGCACCTCATGGCGCTGGCGCAACGAGGCCGTCCAGTCAACAGTGAGGACGAGCACAGGGCGCGAGCCTACGCAAAGCGTACGCTGCAGAAGCTTGGCTTCACGGTCCGGTACGAGACATTCGCGCATTCCACCTTTCCGGGGCGATTCGCCACGCCTGCAGGCGGCGCACTGTTCGCAGCGACGATCGTCGCTGCGAGCTTGCGGGCACTGGCGGGCGGCAGTGTACCGGTGATCGCCTCGATCCTCGTCACCGGTGTGGTGGTGACTATCGCATATGCGCAGTGGATGTTGCGGTACGGCGTCCTCGACTTTCCCATGTTCCGCACGGGAGGCAAGAACCTCTCGGCAGTGCGCGCCGGCATAGAGCCGAAGGTCTGGCTCGTCGCCCATCTCGACAGCAAGTCGCAGCCGGTGCCGTCAGTCGTGCGCATCGGGGGCGTCGCACTGCTCGTGCTCGCTCTGCTCCTCGCCGTGGCGGGTGTGCTCGTGACACTCGCCGGCATTCCCGCTCGTACGCTGTGGACAGGCGCACTCGTCGCAGCAGCGGTGGGTGCGCTTCCGGTGATGGCCAGTGTGGTCGGATCGAATTCGGATGGTGCGGTGGATAACGCGTCAGGTGTGGCGGCGGTGCTGGCCGCTGCGGCGTTGCTGCGTCGGGACGCTGCGTGCGGTGTACTACTGACAACGGCGGAGGAGCTTGGTCTCGCCGGTGCGCGCGCGTGGGCACGATCACACCCCGCGAGTGTGGCCGTCAACTGTGATGGTGTGGATGATGAAGGAGCGCTCCTGATCATGTACAATGGCCGCATTCCAACCGACGTCGTGACTGCCGTGCGAGGTGCATCATCGCGGCCGCTGAAAGTGCGGCGCATGCCGCTCGGTCTGCTCACGGATTCCACGGCACTGTCCGATGCCGGCTGGCGCACCGTGACGGTGAGCCACGGTTCGCTGGCGACGCTGCGCCGTGTTCACACGAAGCGTGATTCGCTCGACAACCTGCATGGCTCGTCGATCGACGACGTGTCCGTCATCCTCGCACGCGCCGCGGAGGCGCTCGCCTCATGAATGTGCTCCTCCTGATTGCGGTGCTGTTGCTCGGCCTCGCGATGATCCCCTTCGGCATGCCCGGCACGTGGATCATCGCCGGCGCGGCGCTCGGCTATTCGATTCTCGTGCCGGGCTCGATCGGGACGTTCACCATCGTCATGGTGGCGCTGCTCGCGGTGATCGGCGAGGTGATCGAGTTCACGCTCACGGCGAAGTACACGAAGAAGTACGGTGGCTCACGCCGCGCGAGCTGGGGTGCGGTGATCGGCGGCATGGTCGGCGCGTTCATGGGCGTGCCCGTGCCGCTCGTCGGGTCCGTCATCGGCGCCTTTTTCGGCGCGTTCGTCGGTGCATTTATCGCCGAGGTGTCGCGTGGCACGGGTGGCAGCGGTGCAACGCGTGTCGCGACTGGTGCGCTGATCGGACGAGCGCTGGCGTCGGCGGTGAAGGTGGGCATCGGCGTCGCGATGGCGGCGTGGATCGTGGCGTCGGCGGTGATCTGAGCTAGCTCCACTCCCTCGACCAAGGCACAAGGGGCCAAAGCGCACACGGATTTACACGGAAGCGAGCCGGATAGTCACGGATACGGCGGTATGGCCGCGGATAAAGCAGGTGGTGCTCTCGAGTTACCGTAGCGCCGCGAGCCTCGCGCGCGCGTTCGCCACCATCGGCTGCAGCGCCGGATCCGCCGACTTCCACAGATCCACGAACTGCTTGTAGCGCTCCACCGCCAACCGCTTCTGGCCACGCGCGTCGTAGATCTGCGCTGCCCGATAGAGCGACGGTGCGAGGTACACGAGGTCGTAGAGCGAGTTGTCGCCGAACGCCTCGTACCAGCGAAGCGCGTCGTCATCGCGCCCGAGCTCGTGCAGCAGTTCGGCGCGCACGTATCGTTCGTACGCCTGCGACACGAACCCCGATGTCCACGCCGGGACGAACGGCGTTGCGCGCGCGCTGCGCTCGAAGCCGGCCAGCGCCTGCGCCGACAGTCCCTGCTGTCGGAGCCGCTCGGCAGCAATACTCAGTGCGAAGCCCTTCGAAAGCGCGACCGGCCCCGTGGGGTCCTGCACCTTCTCGAGTTCCGCGAGCTGCTGCGTGCGATGCGGGTCGTCACTCATGCGGGCGCTGGCCAGGCTCGCAACGTACGCGCGCAGCATCGGATGCAGCCCGGCGTGCGTGCGCGGCCACGGCAGCGTGGAGGCGGCGAGTGTGGGGGCGGGAAGGCGCAGCAGATCGTCGCGCGCCTGCTCGAGCTCCGCCGCCGGTGTATTCAGGAAGGGCGCCAATGAGAGGAGCAGTCGATACTCGAGCGCGTCGTCCGGCGCATGGGCGCGCGCGATGGCCAGTTCTGCGCGCGCCGCGCGCCACTTTCCCTCTGCGAGGTCGAGGTGCGCGAGGACGATGCGCCCGAAGCCCTGCTGCTCGGGCGGGCGGAGCGGCTCGACGAGCATGTTGGCCAGCGTCCTGGCGCTCACGATGTCGCGGCCGTACACGCCGACGTACCACACCGAGGCGATCAGGAAGAAGCCGCGATCGGCCGCCAGCGAAGGCAGGAGCGCCGCGCGCGATGCGCTGTCTCCGTACGCGAAGGCCCGCAATGCGCGCGACGCCAGCATCATGTGCGAGGCGCCCACGGCGGTCTCGTAACGGCCGAGCAGTGAATCGGCCTCTCCCCTGCGACCGCTCAGCGCCGCAACCTCGGACAGGTGCTGGAGCGCGGGCCAATAGTTGGGGTCGAGCGCGAGCACGCGCTGCCACGCACGCCGCGATTCCGCGATCGGCCGGCCGCGCTTCCAGTTGTGATGGTAGAGCACCTCGCCGAGCAGCACCCATGCCTCGATGTCGTCATAGGTCTCGACGATGGTGGTGGCCATGTGCTCGGCACTGTCGGCTGCACCGCGCGAGTACGCAGCGAATGCCTCGACGAGCATGCGGTCGCGCGGCGTGAGCCGCCGCGATTCGCTCACCGCCTTGTTCGCCGCGTACCGCTCCTCACCGGGCCGCAACATCCACGATGCCGTGGACGCGAGACCATACCATGCCAGTGCGAACGAGCTGTCCGCCGCGACGGCACGCTGGAATGCGGGCAGTGCCTCGAAGAGCTCATTGGCGCGATAGGCGCGCCGTCCCTCGAGATACGCCTTGAGCGCGTCGAGCGAGGTAGTCGTCACCGCGGCCAGCTCGGCGAGGCGTTCACCCGACTGCGCACCCTGTGCCACCGCGAGCTGCGCGGTGATGCGGTCGATGAGGCCAAAGAGCGCCGTATCGCTGCCGATGGCACTCGCCTGCATTTTCGGAGGGCCCGCACTCCGTGCATCGTACAGCGCGGCGCCGACCTTCAACTGGCCGGCCAGGTCCACCACGGTGCCGAGCACGAAGTACGTCGCTCCCAGCCGCTCGGCGATCTTCTGTGCGTCCTCCGCCGTGATCGGACCCGCGCGCTTCGCCTGATTCGTCGCGGCGATGACCACGCGCGGATCGACCGTGTGATATCCGCCGACGCCGTCGAGACTCGTGCTGAGCAGGTCGACCATGCCGGCCTGAAGGTAGCCCACGCTCTCGCCGCCGCTCACGGCGAACGGGAAGATCGCCACCGTCCGATCGCGCGCGACGGTGGGATGATTGGTGAACCAGAAGAGGACGCCGAAAGCCGCAATCGCGATCGCTGCGCCCGCCAATGCGAACGCACGCACGTTGAGGCGTCGTCCCGACGCGGCGCCGGCGCGCTCGAGATGATACGCCCGTCGGGACGCATTCCCGCCACTCCCTCGCCAGCCAGTGCCTTCCGACAATTTCGCTGCGGCACCATGCATCGACTCGCGGCGCAGTGGCGGAATGAGGCCGTACACCGCGCGTTCGACCACCGGCGGTGCAATCGGCGGCCACGTCCCCGCCTCCGGCTCCGCGAGAAAGCGCGCCCGCTCGACGGCCGCGAGCGCCGCCTCGATCTCGGCGGGCAGAAGCTCGGACATGCGTGAGATGTCAGCCGTCGAGAATGGTGCGCCGAGGATGGCGACCGCTTCGATGACGCGCTGTGTCGATGCGTCGAGCGCACGAAGGCGATGACGCACGTCCGCCTTCACGCGTGAAGGGATGGGAAGCCCGCGATCGCCGACGCGCGCGACAACGTTGCCGTTCTTCGCGCCACCCGGCGACAACAACTGCTCGTCGAGCAGCGCTTGAATCGCCGCCGAGGCATAGAGGGGAACACCGCCTGTATCGACGACGATTGCCTGAGCGAGTGAGGCCCGTTCGGGCGTCGGCATCGGGGCAGCGACGTCGAGCATCTCCGCGATATCGTCCGCCGTGAGCGCCCGCAGCGCGGTGACGCGAAGGCTGGACACGCGTTCGCGCAGTCGCACGAGCAGCTCGTCGCCGGCGTCGTCGGGGCGGAGCACGAGCACGAGGAGCACCGCGCCGCGAACGGCGTCCGCGAGTGCGACCATCAGGTTGCGACTCTCCGCGTCGGCGGTCGAGAGTGCGTCGCACAACACCAACACGGGCGCATCCTCCGACGCTGCCTCGAGCGCATCGCGTACGGCGGTGACGAGCAGCTTCGCGTCCGGCTCCGTGGACGGACGCGTGAGATGCGCGAACCTGCCCTTCAGCGCGGGAAGGATGGTCGAGAGCACGCCGAGCATCTCCGGTGACGTGCCGCCGAGTGCGGGAGCGGTTGCAAGGTTGTTGAGGATCGCGCCGGCAGCGGTGTACGCGCGCTGCGCCGGCAACGCGACGATGCCCGTGTCCGCATGCAGCGCGATGCGCGACGAGTTGTGCTCGGCGGTCGAGCGGATGAGCTCCTCGCAGAGCCGCGTGGCGCCCATGCCATGCTCCGCCATGACGACGACCACAACTGAAAGTCCCGACTCCGCGACGCGCCATGCGTCCTGCAGCTTGCCGAGTGAGGAGGCCCGACCCACCAGGGGAAGCGCCGTCACGGAAGGGAGCGACGACCGCCCGCGTTCCGGCGCGTCGGCACGAGCCGCGTCATAGAGCGATTCAGCCAGCAGCAAGAAGTCGCGCGACGGCTCGACCTCGAGCGCTTCCCGAACGTGGGCCGTGAAGTTCGTGTGAACCGACAGCGCTTCGACAGAGTGGCCCGCGCGACGCAACGTCGTGATCAACCGCTCACACGCGTGTTCGTCGAGCGGTGTGAGTTCCGTCCATCGCCGCGCGATGGCCATGGCATCGCGTGCACCACTGTTTCGCTCCGCATCGTCGAGCAGGCGCTCGAACGCGAGCGTCAGCCGACGACGGAGGCCGGCGCGCTCCGTTTCGAGCCACAGGCGCAACGCCATCTCGACGCGGTCGTCGGCGTCGGCGAGGAAGTCGCCCTGCCAGCGCGCGACGGCCTCGCGATCGTGGCGGGCCTCGACGTCGCGCTCGAAGAGATCAACGTCCACCTGCAGGTCGCGGAGGTCGAGCTGCACGGAGTCATGCGTGATGCGCAGTCCATCACCGACGAGTCGATGGAGCTCGAGCAGCGCTTGGCGAAGTGAGTGCCGGGCCTTGGCCTCCTCGCGCTCGCCCCAGAGAAGGGCGGCAAGCTCGCTTCGCGAGACGGGGCGAGAGGCTCGTCGCGCCAGGTACGTGAGGAGGAGGAGAGGCTTCCCGCGGCGGGAGAGCAGCGTTCCGTCCTCTGCTACGAGCCTGAGCTCGCCGAGCGTGAACAGCTGCAGCATGGGAAACGTTAGGGGCGGAGCGACGCGGGCTGCGCGTGCATCTCCTTACGTCACAGACGCTTGACGCTCTCGTTGACGGCCCTCTGCGCCTGCGACGGTAATGTAGCCCCCGACACACGATGCGCCAGACGGCGCGCGCCTTCTCCGCGCGTCGCGACTGTAGATGGAAGAGGCGCTGCATCCCTCGGGAGCTTTCACAATGTCACACCACTCGAACGTTCGGTTCGTGGTCGCCACGCTCATGTTGCTGGCTGCCAGTCCGCTCACCGCGGATGCCCAGTTCGGCATGTTGAAGAAGCTCAAGAACTCCATCAGCCCCGACTCGGCGGCGAAGGTCGAGGCGGCGAAGGAAGACAGCATCGCGCTCGCTGCCAAAGTCGCCGCGGGTGACACCACGCCGCTGGGACGGTCGAAGTTCTCCCGGGTCGTGTCGGCTGCGGGCGCGGCGTCGGAGAAGTTCGAGGCGGTGACGGGAGTGTCGGCGAAGGATGCGGCGCTCGCCGCGTCGGGGGTCGGAGCGACCAACCTCATCGCGAAGAAGATGGGCGTCGACCCGATGAGCCTCGGTCAGAAGGCGCTGCAAATGCGCCAGCAGGGCATGGCAAATCGCGCCGCTACGGGCGCGGGAACTCCGGGCAACGGTGGGACGATGGGTATCCCCGGCATGCCCAACATGGCCGAGTTCGCGAAGATGCAGCAGGCGGCAGCCGCGCGAATGCCGACGTCGCCCACACCGCGTGGCGGAGGTGAAGTTGGGGTGGGCAACCCGATGTGGGGCGGATTCACGGAAGCCGACGCGCGCGCGATCGCGGCATTCCAGCAGGACATGATGCAGGTGGCGATGGCGGCCAGTGGCGGCGACCTCGCGGCGCAGGCGCGCCTCGAGCGGTGGCAGGCGCTCGCCCTCAAGTACGAGCCCGAGATCCAGAAACTCTCCCTCACCGCGAGTGGCGGTGACATGGCGGCCGTGCAGCGGCTCCAGGTCATCCAGGTCGAGATCATCAAGGAATGGGCGAATACCGGCAGCGTGAAGTCGCTGAAGACTGCGAAGCCGGTCGTGAAGCCCGCGCCCAAGTCGGCGAAACCGACCAAGCCGTGAGTCGACATCGTGTCCTGATAGCGCGGTTCGTCTGTCTGGTCACGCCGCTTCCTGCGCTCGCGCAGGGGCCGTGGACCGTAACGGTGACGGCGACGATGAACCCGCAGCCCATCGGCAGTTGCGGCGCCGTGCGGCTCACGATCTTCGATCCGGCCACCAAGGAGACGCCGCGCCGTCCGAATGGAATGCGCGTGGCGATGGAAGACTTCGACATGCTCGTCACGTCGCCGGATGGGACATCGGCGGCGGGACAGTACAGCGGCGCCAACTTCTTCTCGGTGTGCGGCTGTCAGGGCGCCGTCGCCGGCACCGTCGCGACGATCACGGCGACCTATCCTTCTCAGAACGTCGTGCCGGCGCAGCGCGTGCCCGGCGTCTCGCAGCAAGCGACGACCACCGTGCCGCTTGGCACTGCGATGGGCGCGTTGAATCCGCCGCAATGCGGCGCTGCGGCGAAACAGCCGGCGGTCGCCGTCGGACCCGTGATGGTCAACGCTGCGCCGGGGAAGACACCGATGCCTGCTGCGCCACCGGGGAAGACACCGATGCCTGCTGTGCCGCCGGCAGCAACACCGTCTCCGGTGATCACGCCGTACAACACCGGCGTCCTCACCGCGAAGCAGACAGGGCCCGGAACCGTCGAGCTGTCATGGCAGGATGTCGGGAGCGTCTCGTACTACGGCGTGTTCGGACCCGGCTCGACGAATGGCGGAGTGCAAGTGCCGGGCGGCACCACGACGTTGACCGTGACCGGTGTTCCGCCCGGGAAACGTGAGTGGATGGTCGGGAGCTACTACACGCCCGGTCCGGTATCGACGCCGATCACCGACTTCCCCAAGGTCCAGGTGATGGTGAGCGATCTCGTGCTCGACGGGTGGGTCGACCTGCACACGCATCCGATGGTCAACCTCGCGTTCGGCGGCAAACTGGTCCACGGCGGTGTGGACATCGGCTCGCTGCTCCCCGCTGATGCGTCATGCAACAAGGGCGTGCGGGCGGCGTCCATGGCCCACGCGCTCGGCGATGACCGGCCGTCACACGGCGGCTGGAACCTCGTGAACCTTCCCTGTGGTGACAATTTTCGGCAGCTGCTCGGACACGAGTTTCAGCAGGCGAACGGAGCGCTCACCACAGGAAGTCCGGCCAGCGGCTATCCGGTGTTCGACCAGTGGCCGAAGTGGAACGACATCACGCACCAGAAGATGTGGTTCGAGTGGGTCAGGCGCGCGCGCGACGGCGGACTCCGCGTGATGGTCGCGTTGGCGACGAACAACAAGACACTCGCCGACGCGTTCTCCGGCCCCGGCGATGGCCCCACCGACGACAAGGCGTCGGCCGATCTTCAACTGATCGAGATGAAGCTCTTCGTGAGCCGGCATCCCGACTTCATGGAAGTCGCGCTCAATGCGGCCGACGTCAAGCGCATCGTGCTGGCGAACAAGATCGCCGTCGTGCTGGGGGTCGAGATCGACAACATCGGCAATTTCAACGCGCCGCCGATCGGCAGCCTGCCGCTCGCCGCAGGCAAGGTGATGGTCGCGAACGAAATCCAGCGCCTCTACACCCTCGGCGTGCGCTACGTATTTCCGGTGCACGTAATGGACAATGCCTTCGGCGGCACGGCGATCTACAAGAACGACTTCAACACCGCCAACCTTCGCGAGGCCGGTGCGTACTGGACGATCGAGTGCGCCAACGTAACGGACGACATCACGCACAAGTATTCCAGCGGCGCCGACCTGATGCGCGACGTGGGCGCATTCGTGAAGCTCGGTCTCGATCCCCTTCGTCATCCGGGCGCGCCGCCGGTGTGTCCTCCGTCGCCACAGCCGGCAGGCCAGCCACAAAAGAGTTTCGGTCACCGCAACGCACGTGATCTCACACCGCTGGGTGTCGCGGCCATCAAGGAGATGATGAAGCGCGGCATGATCGTCGACATCGACCACATGTCGCAGAAGACCGCAGACGCCACGCTCACGCTTGCCGAGTCGTTCGGCTATCCGGTCGTGTCGGGGCACACGGGAATTCGCGGCCAGGCCGGCTCCGATGCGGAGAACAGCAGGACGAAAGAGCAGATGGAGCGGCTGAGCCGACTGCACGGAATGTTCGGGCTCGGATCCGACGGCTCGCACTCCTATGCGTGGGCTCGGCTCTACCAGACGGCAATGACGAACATGGGCTACATGAGCACCGACACGCTGAAGGCGTACTACCGGCCTGGTGCCGTCTCATTCGGCACGGACCTCAATGGCCTGGTGAAGGGCCCTCCGCCGGGCGGCGGCAACCGGGTGCTGTACGATGCGTCGTTTCCGATGAGCCAATCCGGCAACAAGTCGTGGAACTACAACACGGACGGGGTGGCGCACTATGGAATGCTCCCCGATTTCGTGCGCGACGTCCGCACTGCTCCGTCGAACGGATATCAGTTCGCCGGTGGGATCCCGAAGGGCGTGGCCGGTGCGGACCTCGTGGACAACCACCTGAATCGAAGCGCGAACTACTTCTGGCAGATGTGGGTGCAGATCGAGGCGAGGAAGTCATCCGTCCAGTGATCGACTCGGCTGCCGAAAGGAACGACAACGAAATCGACGGTTCCCCCGAACAATCAACTCTGAACTGGAGCACCATATGAGCACGTTCATTCGCAGCGCGACCGTCGCGCTTGCCGCTGCCTTCGTCGCGGCGCCCCTGTTCGCGCAGTCGGCGGCTGAGGGCACGCAGAAGCTCGAAGGGCAAGGCGGGAGTTTCTCGCTGAGCCCGTACGTGGGCGTCGTGATGCCGACGGCCGACCTGCTCACGCTGTCGAAAAGCAACGGCACCACGAACGGCACGCAGAACTTTAAGATGAGCTCAGCGATCACCGTCGGCGGCCGGCTCGGCGTGATGTTCACCTCGCGGGTGGGAGTGCTGGCCGACGTCGGATATTCACCCGGCAGCGTGAATCTCGATTCCACGGGGGTCACCGCGAACACCGACGTCACCACGCTCTCTGGCGTGGGAAAGCTCGTCCTCTACCTCATTCCGAGCACCAGTCCGGTGTGGCTGAACATCAGTGGCGGCGGCGGCGCGATTCGGCACTCCTTCAAGGCCGGCGCGAGTGCTCTCACCGGTGTGAAGGACGGCACCAACATCGGCGGCGTCGTCGGCGCGGGGGCCGGAGTGCGGCTGGGGCAGTTCATCGCTCTGACGGGATCGGTGGAGGATTACCTCTACGATGCGTCGTTCGACAACGCCGGCACCAGGACGAGCGAGAAAAAGCAGCACGATGTACGAATCACCGGTGGCATCCGCATTCCCATTCTCGGCATGTAGTCGCTGCGCTCCAGCAGTCAACCGTCCCCTCGATCAGGAGAACACTGATGGTGAATCATGCAGTCGGTCGCACCAGCACAGGCTTGGCACCGAACGTCGCTGGAGCGCTTGCGTACGTGTTCGGACCAATCACCGGCCTCATCTTCCTCGTGCTCGAGAAGGAGAATCGGTTCGTGCGCTTTCATGCCTCGCAGGCCGTGACCACCGGCGTCCTCATCATCGGGTTGTCCATCGCGCTCGGACTGCTGTCCACGATGCTGGCGTTCGTCCCCGTGCTCGGATGGCTCGTGGCGATCGCGCTGAATCTGGCGATGGGGCTCGGGTCGCTCATTCTGTGGCTGACGCTCATGTGGCGCGCGTACCGCGGCGAGCAATGGGAAGTGCCCATCGCCGGCCCGCTCGCCCGGCGCATCGCTCCCGACGCTTTCGCGTGACGCCCTCGCTTGCGGCGCGCAATTGACTCTCGGGCACCGCAACCTAGATTCGAACAACGCCCCGCACCCCGCGGGGCGTTGTGCGTTTATTCGCCGGTAAATGCTCGGGAGCACCATGTTCGGATCGGAATCGCACGTCGTCGTCGTCGTCGGCGCACAGTGGGGCGACGAGGGGAAGGGCAAGCTCGTCGACGTCCTGGCTGAGCGCGCCGATTGGGTCGTCCGGTATCAGGGCGGTGCCAATGCGGGACATACCGTCGACCTCGGCGACCGCACCTTCATTCTGCACCAGATTCCGAGCGGCATCCTGCACCCAGGGGTGCGGTGCGCCATCGGCAACGGGGTCGTGCTCGACCCCGACACCCTGTTCGACGAGATCGACGGCCTCGTGAAGGCTGGCGTGGACGTCGAGGGGCGACTCTACGTCAGTGAGCGCGCGCACCTGGTGCTGCCGTATCACAAGCTCGTCGACGGTGAGAGCGCATCGAGCAAAGCGATCGGCACGACGGGGCGCGGCATCGGGCCGGCGTACGAGGACAAGGTCGCGCGACGCGGCGTCCGGGTGCTCGACCTCAGGCATCCGGAGCGGTTGCGCGAGGTCGTCGAGAAAGGGGCGGAGAATGCGCAGGCACGTCTCGTTCGTTACGGGTCGGACAAGGTCATCGATGTCGACGCCGTGGTGGAGTTGCTCGAGCGGCTGGGCCAGCGCCTGCTCCCCCTTGCCGACGACGTGAGCCTCACCGTGCATCGTGCGGTGAAGGCGAAGGCAGCGATACTGCTCGAGGGCGCGCAGGGCTCGCTGCTCGACATCGACCACGGCACGTACCCATACGTGACGTCGAGCAACACGACAGCGGGCGGCGCCGCCATCGGCGTCGGCATCGGCCCGAGCGAGATCGACCGCGTGCTCGGCGTGGTGAAGGCGTATACCACGCGCGTGGGCAACGGGCCCCTGCCGACGGAATTCGACGAGCCGCTCCAGAGCGAGGTGCGTGCGCTGGGCAACGAGTTCGGCGCCACCACGGGCCGAGCACGTCGCTGCGGCTGGTTCGATGCGCTGGTGGTGAAGTATGCGACGCGGGTGAACGGCTTGAGCGACCTCGCTGTGACCAAGCTCGACGTCCTCGATACGCTGCCCGAGCTCAAGATCTGCACGGGCTACGAAATCGACGGTGAGGTGCACGAGGACTTCCCGAGCGACCTGTTGGCGCTGGAGAAGGTGGTGCCGCGCTACGAGACGTTCCCCGGCTGGAAGACCTCGACGGCAGACGCGCGCGCGCTCAGCGACCTGCCCTCCGCGGCGCGAGGGTATCTCGACCGGATCGAGTCGCTCGTGGAGGCGCCGATCACCTATGTCAGTGTCGGCACTCGACGGGATCAGATCATTGGACTCACCTGACCGCAGTCTCGCTGGAATGATCGACCTCCTCATCGTCGGCGCGGGACCGTGTGGACTGGCGGCTGCGATATCCGCGCAGCGCGCCGGGCTCAGTGCGCGTGTCGTCGATGCGGGGTCGGTGGTCAGCACCATCACGCAGTATCCCTACTACGTGAGCTTCTTCTCCACGGCGGAGAAGCTGTCGCTCGGCGGCGTGCCCTTCGTCGTGGCGACGGACAAGCCGTCGCGGCGTGACGGGCTCGCGTACTACCGTGCGATCGTGCGCCACTTCGCACTCGATGTGCACCAGTACGAGCGTGTGATGAGGCTCGAGCGCGTGGATGATGCGTGGAGCGTGCACACGGAGACACTCGAGGGCGAAGCGCGGGTGACGCGCGCGAAGAACGTCGTCGTGGCCACCGGCTACTTCGGCTCGCCGAACTATCTCGGCGTGCCTGGCGAGTCACGACCGACCGTCCGGCACGTGTATCGTGAAGGGCACGAGGCGTTCGATCAGGACGTGGTCGTCGTGGGCGGGGGCAACTCGGCGGCCGAGGCGGCACTCGACCTCTGGCGCGCCGGTGGCCGCGTGACGCTGGTGCACTTCGGGCCGGACTTCGACAAGCGCATCAAGCCGTGGATCCTCCCCGACCTGCAGAACCGCATCAAGGAGGGCGCGATCGCGGTGCGCTGGAGCAGCCGCGTGACGGCCATCGATGCGGGCACCGTGTCGATCGAGACAATGAGTGGTGGCGAGGAACTGCCCGCGCGATTCGTCTATGTGATGACGGGCTTCGCGCCGAATGTGGACCTGTTGCGCGACGCCGGCGTGCCCATCGATGCCACGACGGGTGTTCCACAGCATGACCCCGACACACTCGAGACGTCGGTCGCCGGCCTGTACATCGCCGGTGTGGTGGTGGCGGGGTACGACGCCAACAAGGTGTTCATCGAGAATGGCCGCTTTCACGGCGACAAGATCGTGGCGCACCTCGAGGGCGCGCCCGTTCCGCCACCGCCGCGTCTCAGCGCCGAACTCGATACCTGAATAGCTTTCCCCCTGTGTCGTCCCGAGCGTTTCGAGGGACTTGCTCTGGCTGTCGGAAGAAAGCAGGTCTCTGGCTGTTGGCTCGGGACGACAACCTCCACGCTCATTCGCTACACACCACATGGCCGCCAGTACCCAACCCGACGTGATGGACAAGCTCGTGTCGCTCTGCAAGCGGCGCGGCTTCATCTTCCAGAGCTCCGAGATTTACGGAGGCACGGGGTCCGTGTGGGATTACGGTCCGCTCGGCGTCGAGTTGAAGAAGAATCTCAAGGACCAGTGGTGGAAGGCGATGGTCCGCATGCGCGATGACGTCGAGGGCCTCGACGCGGCGATCCTGATGCATCCGAGGACCTGGGAGGCCAGCGGCCACGTCGCCGGCTTCACTGATCCGCTCGTCGACTGCAAGGTGTGCAAGGGCCGCTTCCGCGCCGACAAGCTCGAGGATGCGCGCTGTCCGCAGAAGCCGAGCAAGCGCCCGGGTGAGGCGGAGCAGTGCCAGCTCACCGAGCCGCGCATGTTCAACCTCATGTTCACGACGTTCATGGGCCCTGTGGAGGAGAGCGCGTCCACGGTGTACCTGCGCCCCGAGACGGCACAGGGGATCTTCGTGAACTTCCTCAACGTGCAGCAGAGCACGCGGCAGAAGGTGCCCTTCGGCATCGCGCAGATCGGCAAGGCGTTCCGCAACGAGATCACGCCGGGCAACTTCATCTTCCGCACCCGTGAGTTCGAGCAGATGGAGATGCAGTTCTTCGTCGAGCCGGGCGAAGACATGAAGTGGTTCGAGTACTGGAAAGCCGAGCGCATGGCCTGGCACAAGTCGCTCGGCCTGGCGCCGGAGCGGCTGAACTACCATCAGCACGCGGGCACCGAGCTGGCGCACTATGCGCGCGCGGCGTTCGACATCGAGTTCGACTTCGGCGGCACGCTCGGCTTCCAGGAGATCGAGGGCATCCACAATCGTGGCGACTTCGACCTCGGCCGTCATCAGGAGTATTCGGGGAAGAAGCTCGAGTACTTCGACCAGCCGAACAACAAGCGCTACCTGCCATACGTCATCGAGACATCGGTGGGTGCGGATCGCACGACGCTCGCGGCTTTGGTGAACGCCTATCGCGAGGAGACCGTGGAGGGGGAGGAGGAAGGCCGCACGGTGCTCGGGCTGCATCCGTCGCTGGCGCCAATCAAGGCGGCGGTGTTCGCGCTGACCAAGAAGGAGGGCATGCCCGATATGGCGCACAGGATCGCCAATGGACTGCGCCAGTATTTTCCCGTGGATTACGACGAGACGGGCAGCATCGGCAAGCGCTATCGCCGGCAGGATGAGGTGGGTACGCCGTTCTGCATCACGGTGGATACGGAGTCGGTGAAGGACGGCACGGTGACCGTGCGCGACCGCGACACGCTGAAGCAGGACCGCATCTCCGCCGACGCCGTGCGCGAGTATCTCACGGAGCGTCTCCCGGGATGAGTGAGCCGTTGTCGCTCGAACGGCTCCGCAGGGATGGGGAGTCGTTCAACGAGGAGCTGTCGCGCGAGTTTTACGAGTCGCTGAGCGGACTCAAGGCCGAAGCGCAGATCCAGCCGCTGTACGAGAAGTATCGCGCCATCTTCAGCGACGACGCCCTCGAGATCGCCCGGGAGGCGTTCGTCGGCAGCAGCGAGGGGACCGAGGCGCGTCGTTCGGCGCGGCTCCTGCTCGACTGGCAGGTGGAATCGCACAGTAGTCGCCAGCTCGCGGCGCTGGACGAGCGCGAGATCGCATGGGAAGGCGAAGCGGTGGTGCAACTCTCCGACGGCCGGCAGATCCCGTATCAGCGCACGTCGATCGAGCTCGGCAACAGCACGGACCGTCACGAGCGCGCGATGATCGAGGCTGCGCGGGCGAAGCTCGTCGAACGCGAGCTGGCGCCGATCAAGAAGGAGCGCTTTCAACGCGAGCGGGACATCACCGAGTCCATCGGGATCGCGAACGGATACAACGCCACATGGGAGCTGCTGAGTGGCATCTCGCTGAGCGGACTCCGTGCGGAGTGCGAAGCATTCCTGCGCGACACGCAGGCCATGTGGGACGACGTCGCACCACGCGTGGCGAAGCGCGTGCTCGGCATGGCGTTGAAGGAGACGACGCGCGCCGATGCGCTCGCGCTCTTTCGCGCGCGCGAGTTCGACGAGTTCTTCCCGGCGCGCGACATGGAGTCGGCGATCCGTCGGCAGGTTATGGAGATGGGTATCGATCCCGAGGCCAACGGCCGCATCATCCTCGACACGAGCGACAGGGAAGGGAAGCGCTCCCGCGCGTTCTGCTCGCCGGTCCGCATTCCGGAAGAGGTGTACCTCGTGCTGCGTCCGCACGGCGGCCAGACCGACTGGAACACATTCCTGCACGAGCTGGGGCACGCGCTGCATTACGCGTACATGAGCCCCGACCTGCCGATGGAGTTCCGCTTCCTCGGCGACAACTCGGTGACGGAGGGGTATGCAATGCTCTTCGATCATCTCACGCAGGATGCCGGCTGGCTGCATCGCTACACCGGGCTGGAGAAGACGACGTCGCCGGCCTTCCTGCACAGTGCGGGCTTCGAGGAGCTCCACTTCCTGCGCCGCTACTGCGCGAAGCTCGTCTACGAGACGGAGCTGTACGGCGGCGAGCTCTCGTGGGAGGCGCTGCCCGACCTGTACGTGGAGCAGCTCACCAGCGCCACGAGCTTTCAGTACGCGCGCGCCGATGCATTCGTCGACGTGGACCCGCGCTTCTATGCAGCCCGCTACCTCCGTGCGTGGCAGCTGCAGGCGCTGCTCACCGAGACGCTCACGCAGCAGTTCGATGCGGACTGGTGGCGCAATCCGCGCTGCGGTCCCTGGATGGTGGAGTCGCTGTTCTCGCAGGCGCAGTGCGAGCTCGCGCACGAGCAGGCGATGCGCGTGTCGGGGAAGACGCTGAGCTTCGCGCCGCTCATTCGCAGCATCGAGCGCATGCTCGGCTGACGACATGACGGTGTGCATACACACCGTCGAGCCGCAAACTGGTTACGATTCAACACCCCACCAACCCACGATTCGTACCTTGGACCTCCTCGCCAATCCCCAAGTCTGGGTCGCGTTCGGAACGCTGCTGCTCCTCGAGATCGTACTCGGCGTGGACAACGTCGTCTTCATCTCGATTCTTGCGGGCAAGCTGCCGCCGGCCGACCGGAAGCGCGCACGCACCATCGGCCTCAGCCTCGCGCTGATCACGCGCATCCTGCTGCTGCTCTCGCTCGCGTGGATCGTGAAGCTCACCGCACCGCTGTTCGCGGTGCTGGGCCACGACATCTCCGGGCGGGACCTCATCCTCATCATCGGTGGCCTGTTCCTCATCGGAAAGAGCACCCATGAGATGCACGGACACCTCGAGGGCGAGGAGAGTCATGAATCCAGCGGCAAGGTGGCTCCAGGCTTTGCGTCCGTCATCGTCCAGATCCTGCTGCTCGATGTGGTGTTCTCCCTCGATTCCGTCATCACGGCGGTCGGCATGGTGGAGCAGATCGAAGTCATGGTCGCGGCCGTGGTCGTGGCGCTCCTCGTCATGCTCGGCTTTGCCGGGACGATCAGCGGATTCGTGGAAAAGCACCCGACGCTCAAGATGCTGGCGCTGGCGTTCCTGCTCCTCATCGGCACCACGCTCATCGCCGAAGGCTTCGACCAGCATATTTCGAAGGGCTACATCTACTCCGCGATGGCGTTCTCGCTGTTCGTGGAGGGACTCAACCTGCGCATTCGGAAGAAATCGGCGCCGGTGCATCTCCACCAACCAATCGCGGCGGACGAAAGTACGGCCGCGATGTAGTTGGGAACCCGCAAACTTTCCCGATCTCACATGCCCATCCCGGATGGAGCTCCATGCCGCGATTCCGCTTTCCTGTTGTCGCTCTGCTCATGACGGTCACGACCATTCCCCTCGTCGCGCAGGAGCCCGACTGGAACGCCGCGCGCACGGAGACGCTCGGCCATCTTCGGACGATGATTCGCCTCAATACGGTGAACCCGCCGGGCAACGAGATGCAGGTCGCGAAGTTCCTCGACAGCACGCTCAAGGCGGCGGGCATCGAGACGCACCTGTTCGAGCCCGCGCCGGGCCGCGCCGCGCTCGTCGCACGGCTCAAGGGCAACGGCAGCAAGCAGCCCGTGCTCATCATGGGCCACATGGACGTCGTCGGCGTCGAGAAGGCCAAGTGGTCGGTGGACCCGTTCGCCGCCGAGATCAAGGACGGCTACCTGTACGGTCGCGGAGCGATCGACGACAAGGGCATGCTCGCGGCGAATCTCGAGACCATGCTGCTGCTCAAGCGAAACGTCATCGACAAGGGCGGGTCGCTCTCGCGCGACGTCATCTTCGTCGCGAACTCCGACGAGGAACAGGGTGGCGACTTCGGGATGGGATGGCTGATCGAGCATCATCCCGAGCTGATCAAGGCGGAATTCGCGCTCAACGAAGGCGGTCGCACACGCATTGTGGGCGGCAAGCTGCTCTATGTCGCCGTACAGAATACGGAGAAGGTGTCGCACGTCGTGGCCGTGACGGCGCATGGGCCGGGAGGTCACGCGTCGATCCCGCTCGAGGGCAACGTCATCTCGCGGCTGGGCCGCGCCCTCGCCAAGCTCGCGGCGCACAAGGAGCCGCTCTATCTCACGACGACGACGCGCGAATTCTTCTCGCAGCTGAGCAAGGTGTGGCCGAACAAGGAGGAAAAGCTCGCCATGGCGGATGTAGCGTCGGTAGACACGCGCCGACAGCAGCGAGGTTCGCGCGTGCTCGAGAAGATTCCAGTGTTCAACGCCGTGATGCGGACGGGCATCTCGCCGACGATGCTCGAGGGCGGCATCCGCACGAACGTCATCCCCACGGATGCGACAGCCAAGCTCAACGTCCGCACACTGCCCGGCCAGTCGATCGACACCGTGGTGGCTCGACTGAAGAAGGTCGTGGGTGATCCGCTGGTGGACATCACGATCGCCGAGCGTGGCAGCGATTCGCCGGCGTCGGATTTCCATTCGCCGATGTTCACGGCCATCCGCGAGAGCGCACAGGCGCTCGATCCGTCGCTGGCGGTGGTGCCGTACCTGAGCACCGGTGCCACCGACAGCGCTCGTCTGCGCGTCTGGGGCATGCAGGCATTCGGCTTGCTGCCGTTCCCGATGAACCAGGACGACGAGGACCGCATGCACGGCAACGACGAGCGCGTCCCGCTGCAGAGTCTCGAGTTCGGCACGAAGATGATCTACGGCGCCATATCGCGCGTCGCGCGCTGACCATGCCGAAGATCGCGACAAAGGCGGGAGCCACGAAGGCGGGAGCCACGAAGTCGGGAGCGAAGCAGGCTCCTCACGCCAGCGCGAATGGGTCGCGGCCCGCCGCGCTGGTCACGGGCGCCTCGCGCGGAATCGGCCGAGCGACCTGTCTGCGGCTCGCGCGCGACGGCTACGACATCGTCGCGGTCGCCCGCAGCGAGCCGGCGCTGGAGGGGCTGGGCATCGAGATCGCGCAGCTTGGACGGAAGTGCCGGATCATCGCACTCGACCTCGCGCATCCACCGGCGATCGCCGCGGTGCTGTATGGCCTGCACGTCGACGTGCTGGTGAACAACGCCGGCGTCGGGATTACCAAGCCGTTCATGGACCTCGCGCCAGACGAGTGGCACCGCATGATCGACGTGAATGTCAACGCGCTATACCACGTCACGCGGGCCTTGTTGCCGGGCATGATCGAGCGCGGCCACGGCCACATCTGCACCATCGGCTCGATCGCGGGGCGCTCGGCGTTCTCGGGTGGGTCGTGCTACGCGGCCACGAAGGCGTTCGTCACGTCGTGGTCGGAGTCGTTGCTGCTCGAGGTGCGAGACCGCGGCGTGAAGGTGTCGGTGGTGATGCCCGGCGGAGTGGCCACGGAATTCGGCGGCAAGGCGCCGACGCAGGCGGACGCATGGAAGCTCGCCGCGGAGGATGTCGCGGACGCCGTGAGTTTCGTCGTGGGAGCGCCGGGCGCGATGCTGGTGCACCGGTTGGAGGTGAGGACGTTGAACTCGCCGAAAAGACGGGAGGACTAAACATCTGGCATGCCAACGGGTTACGTCCCATATTGGCGGCGTGACCAGGAGCACACCGGCCAGCAACGAGCGATTTCGCACAGCCTCCGAGACGACGGACTCGGGGCTGCGCGAGCTCATCGCAATCCGCGAGATCGTGCACGCTTTCCTTACGGCCGACCGACCGGAGGAGGTTTTTCAGTTCGCGCTGGATCGCGTCAGTCCGCTGGTCGGCGCGTCGTTCGCGTGCGTGTATCTCATCGACGGGGCGTCCGAGCTGATGCGGCTCGCGGCGGTGCACAACTGGCCCGAGCGGTTCACGCCATTCCTCGGCGAGATGCGCGTACGGCTCGGCTTCGGACCGAGCGGCGAAGCTGCCGCCGAGCGACGAGTCATCGAGGTACCCGACGTCACGTCGGATGCGTCGCTGGAAGATTGGGCGGAAGTGGCGAACGAGCTGGGTTTCCGCGCCATCGTCGCGCTTCCATTGCAGACCGGCGACGGCGTCCTTGGCGCCGTCGCTTTCTATTTCGAGCGCGCCGGCACCATCAGTGCAGAAACCCGCAGCCTGCTCCGCATGGTGGCCGACCAGATGGCCGCCACGGCGCAGAAGGCCCGGCTCATCGACGACCTGCGTCGCGCGAACGCCGCGCTGATTGAGACCAACGCCGAGTTGGAGGCGCAGTATCTCGCGCTGCTCGAGGCGCGGCGTGTGAAGGACGAGTTCCTCGCCAACATCTCGCACGAACTGCGCACGCCGCTCACGGCGGTGATGGGCTACCTGTCCCTGATGGAAGAGGGTCTCGCCGGCCCGGTGACCCCCGAGCAGCGCAAGACGCTCGCTCAGGTGAAGACGTCGAGCCATCACCTGCTCGACCTCATCGGCGACCTGCTGGAGCTCACGACGCTGAAGCGTGGCGCGATCGCGGTGGCGACGTCGGCGTTCGACATCAGGGATCCGCTGCACGATGCCATCACCGCCACTCGTGGCCGGGCGGATGGCGTGGCACTTCGCGTGAGCGAGCCGGAGTCGCCGGTCATGATGGTGAGCGACAGACGGAAGATCGTGAAGCTGCTCGTCGCGCTGCTCTCCAATGCCTACAAGTTCACGTCGTCCGGCGAGGTGCGTGTGTCCGTCTTCACGCGCAACGACCGAGTCGTCTACCGCGTAGTGGACACGGGGATCGGGATCCCGGAAGAGATGCGAACGCTTGTGTTCGAGGAGTTCCGCCAGGTGGACGGCTCGAGCACGCGGCGCTTCGGCGGATCGGGGCTCGGACTCTCGCTCGCACAGCGGCTGG
Source organism: Gemmatimonadales bacterium (assembly GCA_038319955.1). Classification (GTDB taxonomy): domain Bacteria; phylum Gemmatimonadota; class Gemmatimonadetes; order Gemmatimonadales; family Gemmatimonadaceae; genus AG11. The sequence continues at coordinate 27,939 of JBBQDT010000017.1, forward strand.
CTCATCTGCTGGGTGGCGAGATCTATCTGGAGTCCGCACTCGGCGAGGGATCGACGTTCCTGGTCGAGCTTCCCATCGAGTATCCGGATCCCGATCGACCGTAGACCCGGGTCGGAAGCGCAACGCGAACGGGCTGCGGCGACCAGCTTGCTGGTCGCCTGATTAAGCTTCAACAACCAACCCGAGTTGACCGTTGTCCAACAGGCATCTCCCAGAATCATGATACAGTCCCAGCGCACCATGCAGGAGTTCCGTACCACACTTCCCGCCGCGGAGGTGCTCTCGCGCGCGAAGACGTTCTTCAGCACGCGGAACAGCCTCTATGCCGTGTTCATCGAGCAGGAGAGTCCGATTCACCAGACCTATCGGGGACAGGGCGGTGAAGAGCTCGTCATCGGTGTGTCGGCCAGCGGCGACGCTACGCTCGTCACGGGGTCGTCGTACATCTTCGACATGCAGGTCGCGCGGTTCTTCACCACGCTGCCCCCCGTCGAGGTCACGGAGATCCTCTTGCCGCCGCCGCCCGCCGACCACAACGCGGTGACGGCATGAGCGAGCCATTCGTGGCGCAGCTTCGCACTCGCGGCACCGCGCTCCAGATCGCCGCGGACGGTGCGCCGTCAATCACGGTGCGAGTGGAGATGCCGGAGATCTGGGACACGGTGAAGGCGTGGGTGACGCCAGCCACGATGGTGCGCGAGCTCAAGGTGCGCGCGCTCGAGGCGTTGTATCCCGTGGACGAGCCGGCCGAGGCGTTCGTCCTCAAGCTGCGTGGATGGGAAGTGCTCGACGAGAACGCGACGATCGCCGATGTCGGCGCGCGCGACGGTTCGATCTTCCTTCTCACGTACCGCCGCCGGCGCGCCGTCCGCTGAGCACCGCGGCCAGTTCCGTGGTTCCCGCGAGCCCGCGCTCAACGGGATCTCCGTCGCCCGAGGCGTTGCGCGAGGCCTTGCGCCGCCTTCGCGCCGAGGTGCAGAAGCGCATCGTCGGCCAGGAGAAGGCGCTCGACGAAATCCTGATGGCGCTGGCCGCGGGCGGTCACGCGTTGCTCGTCGGTGTGCCGGGACTCGCCAAGACGCTCATGATTCGCTCGATCGCCGAAGCGTTGGCGCTCGACTTCCGGCGCATCCAGTTCACGCCGGACCTGGTGCCGAGCGACATCACGGGCAGCGAGATCCTCGAGGAGGATCACGCGACGGGGGCACGCAGCTTTCGCTTCGTCCGCGGGCCGATCTTCGCGAACATCGTCCTTGCCGACGAGATCAATCGCGCGCCGCCGCGCACGCAGGCCGCGCTCCTCGAGGCGATGCAGGAGCATCGCGTCACGGCGGCAGGCGAGTCGCTCAAGCTTCCGGAGCCGTTCTTCGTGCTCGCCACGCAGAATCCCATCGAGCAAGAGGGCACGTATCCATTGCCCGAGGCGCAGCTCGATCGGTTCCTGTTCGACGTACGTGTGGGCTATCCGTCGGCGGACGATGAGGTGTCCATTCTGCGGTCGACCACGGGCGCAACGCAGGACGCATTGCGTCCCGTGCTGAGCGCGGAGGAGGCGGTCGCGCTTCAGCGTGCCGTACGCGACGTCGCCGCATCGGAGCTCGCGCTGCGCTACGCGGCGTCGCTTGCGCGCGCGACGCGGCCCGACGATGTCACGGCGACGGCGCTGGTGAAGCGCGCCGTGCGTTGGGGCGCCGGTCCGCGCGCGGGTCAGGCACTGGTGCTCGGCGCCAAGGCGCATGCGTTCCTGGCAGGTCGCGCGGCGGTGGCGCCGGAGGACATCGTGCGCGTCGCGCTCCCAGTGCTGCGTCACCGCGTGCTGGCGAGCTTCGCGGCCGAAGCGGAGGGGCTGACGCCCGAATCCGTGATCGCGGACATCCTGGAGCGTGTGTCGCCGCCGCGGAGTGGGCTGGCGATATAGGTCTTCGTTGGCCTCTGCGCCGTCTGCGGTAGAATGCTTTGCGGTCGTCCCGCCCATGCAGTCAGTCGTTCCTCGTAGCACTCGAGAGATGTTCGTCGTCGTATCCGCCATCGCTTTACAATGAACTTCGTTCCCGCCCGCTAGATGCCGACTGGCCCGTACGGCGCGCTGCTCGACGCCGTCCGCGGCGTCCGCTGGCCTGCGGCGCGACGCGTCATGGGCGCGACGCTCGGCGCGCATCCGTCGCAGTTGCGCGGCAATTCCTCCGAGTTCAGTGAGTTCCGGCCGTATCGGCAGGGCGACGACCCGCGTCGCGTCGACTGGCGGCTGCTCGCGCGCAGCGACCGCGCCTACGTCCGCCTCACCACCGATCGCGCGACGTTTCGAACCAGCATGATCGTCGACGCCTCGGCGTCGATGGCATTCCCCCTGCCGCAGCTCGACAAGTGGCGGCTCGCACGCGAGCTCGCCGTCGGCCTCGCGTCAGTCGCGCACGCCGAAGCAGACCCCGTCGGACTCGCCATTGCCGGCGCGGGGCAGGCCGTCCTCGCCCCACGCGCGCGACGGAGCGTGCTGCTCGAGATGATGCGAGCACTGGACGCAACGACGCCTGCCGGATCCACAGCGCTCGCGCCGTTCGTCACCAGCGCGCGCGCGTCGAGACTCGTTGTCATCACCGACCTGCTCGGTGACTTCGACGACCTGCTTGCCGCTGCGCGGCTGCGCGTGGCGTCGGGGAGTGAAGTCATCGTCGTCCACATCGTTGCCGACGAGGAGCTCGATCCGCCGGGCGGTGCACTGCTCGCCGTGGATCCGGAAGCGCCGCAACTGCGGCGTATCCTCAATGGTGATCTTCGCGCCGCGTATCGCGAGGCATTCATGCGGTGGCTCGACGACACGTCGACCGCGCTGCGCGCCGCCGGCGTTCGCTACGTGCGCGCGACCACCGGAGAACCTGCGCCGCATCTCGTGCGTCGGATCGCCGGCGAAACGGCGCGCCGAGGCGCATGAGCTTCCTCGCGCCGTGGGCGTTCGCCATCGCGGGCATCGCCGCAGCAGGAATGGTGGTGCTCCACCTCGTCGCGCGTCAGCGGCCCGCAGCGTTCCTGCTGCCGACGACGCGCTTCATTCCCGACCAGCGCACGCTGGTGAGTCGTGCCGCGACGCGTCCGCGCGACCTCGTGTTGCTCGCACTGCGTGTGCTGCTGCTGCTGAGTGCGGGCGCGGCGTTCGCGCGGCCGGTGGTCACGCCACGTCGCGGCTCCATGTCGCGCATCGTGCTGGTCGATCGCTCTCGCGCCGTGGCCAGCGTTACCGAAGCCACCGAAAAAGCGAAGGCGCTGCTCAGCGACGGCGTGCCCACGACGCTCATCGCATTCGACAGCATGCCGCACGTGCTCACGCCAACTGCGCTGGACTCGCTGGCGAGCGTCCCTCGTTCGGCCGCCATCGGTTCGCTGAGCGCGGCGCTCATCGCCGCTCGACGCGCGAGCGCATTGCTCGCCGAAAGCACTGATTCGATCCAGCTCGTGCTGGTGTCGCCTGTGGCGGCGAGCGAGATCGATTCGGCGACACGACGTCTCCGTGCCGAATGGCCCGGCGCGATTCGCATCGAACGGCTCGCGCTGCGCGCCGACTCGAGCGCTGTGTGGACACTCCAGACGCAGTTACCCGCCGACGATCAACTCGGACCGGCGATGATGTCGTCGGCGCCAGGTGCGGGCGTCGTCGTCACGCGACTCGTTCGCGCCATGGCGACGGCGGCCGACAGTGCGTTCGCGCGCAATGGTGGAACGGTGGTGCGATGGGACAGCACGGCCGCCGTGCGACCGGTCGCCGAAGGACTCGCCGTCGGCGACGAGGTGATCGTTGCGGCGCTCGGCCGTCGGGCGATGTCGACGAATGGCGAGGTTGTCGCCCGATGGGCCGACGGCACCGCGGCCGCAACGGAAGCACGCGTGGGCAGCGGATGCCTGCGCGACGTCGGCGTCACGATTCCCGCCGCAGGTGACCTCGCGCTGCATCCTCCCTTCCAGCGCATCGTCCGCACGCTGCTTACGCCCTGCGGCGTTGCCGCGGCCGAGCGCTCCGCCGATTCCGTTGCGCTGGCGTGGCTTGGTGGCGCGACGACGAACGCTGCGCAGGCCAGCACGCTTCGTGATGCCGACGTTCGGCCCTCGCCACTCGCGCGCTGGCTGCTCGGCATCGCCATGCTGCTTGCACTCGTCGAACTGGCGGTCCGCACCAGGCGGGAGCCCGAGGAAGCATGACGGCGCGCGACCGGCTGCTTCGTCTCCAGCGCACGTTGTCGATCACGATGGCGGCGCGAGCGCTGCTCGTCGGCGTCGCCATCGCATTGACCTTGCTGGCGATCATCCGCGTACTCGGACTGCCGGCGTGGAGCGTCGCACTCTCGGTGCTTGCTGGTGGCGGCATTGCGGTCGCGATGCTGCTGCGGATGCGGGGCGTGCGCTCATTGTCGCGCGTTGCGCTGTGGGCGGAAGAGCTGACACCGTCGTTGCGCTATGCGCTCGTCACCGTCGCCGACGGCGTCCAGTCGCCGAGCGTCGATGCACAGGCACTCGGCGTCGAGTGGTGGACAGATGCGCAGCGTGTGCTGCGAAAGGCGCTCGTCGTTCCGGCTCTCGCTGCGCTGCTCGCGGCCGCGATGACGATCTGGGCGCCGGCGGCAGAGCGGACCGTCGAACGCCTGGCGTCACCATCGGGCGTAGCGCGTGCTGCCAGCGTCACCGACGTACTCGCGGTGGTGCATGTCGCTGTGACGCCGCCGGCGTATTCCACGCGACCCGCCACCAGCGTCGACGACCCGACGAGTATCGAGACGCTCATTGGAAGCGTGATCACCGTGAGCGGCAACGGCGAGGCGAGGCTCCTCACCGCCACGGCCGACTCGGCGTCGCGGAGCGTCGCACAGCGCGGCAGCGGGTGGAGCCTCACGCTCGTGATGCCTGCTCGTCCCGGCATCATTCATCTGCATTCCGCAGCAGGACGCAACAAACTGATCGTCCTCGCGCCCATTGCCGACGCCGCACCGGTCGTGACGCTGCTCGTGCCGGCGCACGACACCATCGTGCGACGCGCCACCGGCATGTTCCCGCTGCATGCCCAGCTGCGCGACGACATCGGGCTGCGCGATGCGTCGTTCGAGCTGGTGGTGAGCTCCGGCTCTGGCGAGAACTTCACCTTCCGCACCACCACCATCGCGCGCACGTCGCTGGGACTTCGGACGGAGACCACACTCGATGCGCGGGTGTCGCTCGACTCGTTGAAGCTTCAGCCCGGCGACATCCTCCAGCTTCGCGCGGTGGCGCGCGACGCCAACACCGTGAATGGGCCGGGCATCGGCAGCTCGGAAACGCGTTCGCTGCGCGTCGCTCGCACCGACGAGTACGACTCGGTCTCCGTCGAAGCTCTGCCGCCGCCGGAGGAGCAGGCGTCGGTGCTCAGCCAGCGGATGCTGATCAACCTCACCGAGGCGCTGGTGAAGCGTCAGCGGTCGCTTGCGCGGCCGATGCTCATCTCCGAGTCACAGCGCATCGCCGGCGACCAGAAGAAGCTGCGCAAACGCGTGGGCGACGTCGTGTTTCAGCGCATGGGTGGCGAGCCCCTGTCCGAGGAAGGCAGCGACGCGCCGGAGCGAGGCAAGCTCACACCGGAACAGGTGCTGGCCATGGCCGACTCGGTCACGGGAACGAATGGAGCCGTGATGGACGTCGAAGGCGATGAGACGCCGATTCTCGCCATCAACAAGCCGCTGCTCGAAGCCTTCAACGCGATGTGGGATGCGGGCCGCGCACTCGAGGTGGGCGAGCCGGCCAAGGCACTGCCGCCGATGCGCATCGCACTCGCTGCGATCGAGAAGGCGCGACAGGCGGAGCGCATCTACCTGCGCGGAAAGCCCGGCACGGCGATCGTGGACGTCGCCAAAGCGCGCCTCTCCGGCAAGGACAAGGGCATCGCCTCGATTCGCGAGCCGCGGCCGGTCGTCGATCCGGTGCTCAGGCGCCGAACCGCAACGTTCGCGCGCGTCACGTCGCTCATGGGGCGCGACCCCGATGCCGCGGCCGACTCGCTGCTGCTCATGCGCGTGGACGCGCTCAGCGACGCGCCCGCCCTCGCCTCCGCGCTCGACGACGCGGCGCGTGCGCTGCGCAAGCGCGACAACACGAACATCGAGCTCGCCTGGATCCGCGTGCGCCGTGCACTCGGCGGACCGCCGGTGCAGCGTGCCGGCGTGTCCGCCTGGGGAGGCGCACCATGAGCGACTTCGTGTTCGCCACTGCGCAGTACGAATCCGGCGATTGGGACTCGGCGCCGCTCGTGCCCGCGAACATCATCGACACGATTGCCCGGTACACGAGCATCGACGTCGCGCCAAGTGGCGTGATCGTGCCGCTGTCGTCGCCGGCGCTGTTCCGCTATCCGCTCGTGTATCTCACCGGACACCTGCCGGTGCGCTTCGCCCCGAGTGAGCGGACCAATCTCCAGCGATATGCCGAACGCGGCGGGCTGTTGTTCGTCGATGATCACAACCACGACATCGACGGCGTGTTTCACAAGACGGCGACGGAAGAGCTGTCGCGCACATTCGGCATACCGAAGCCGCTCGCGAAGACGCATCCACTCTACACGTCGTTCTTCCATTTCGATGACGGGCCGCCGACCACCAGCCACGAGTTGAATGGGTGGGGCGACAACCTCGTGCACACGACACTCTCCGGTGTCGAGCGAAGTGGCCGTCTCGTGTTGCTGTACAGCAGCAAGGACTACAGCTCGGAATGGAACTACCACCCCGAGAACAAGCGCTTCCTTTCGGTGGACAATACGAAGTTCGCCGTGAACATCGTGGTATATGCCCTCACCCGCTGAGCGCCGCCGCATCGGCGAATGGGTGCTGCGCGCCGCGCTGCTCGTCGTGCTCGGCGTCGCGTTGTGGCGCAGCCTCGAACCAGAAGTTGCGTCGCGTACATCGCGCACCACGTCGACGTCCGCGATGATGCGCGACCTCGCCTCCTTTGCGGCAAGTGCGCGGGTGTCGTCCGTAAATCTCGCCGTCGACGCCACGCCCACGCGCGCAGAGCGCGACGCCCTCATCGCGCTGCGCCGCAACGGAGTGGCAGTGCGATGGAGCGGGTCACCGCCGCCGCTTGCGCTCGAGCTCACGCGCGCGCGTGAGCCGGAGGCGCGTGCACGGCTACACGTCACCGGCGGAGGCGCGCAGACCATCGCGCTCGTGGACTCGGCCGGCCTGCTCGACACCGTGCGCGCCGGCAGCGGCGCCACAATCGATGCGGCGAGCATCGTCGGAGATGTGCGCGCGCAGCAGGGACCATTCGCGGCGAGTGCACATGCGCCCGACCAGGAAGCGCGTCGCGCGGTGCTCGTGCTGGGTCGCGCCGACTGGGAAACCAAGTTCGTCATGCGCGCGCTCAACGAGGCGGGATGGATGGTGCGCGCAAGGATTCCCGCCGCACCCAACGTCGATGTGCGCGACGCAGGCATTCTTCCGCTCGACACGGCTCGCTACGACGTCGTCGTCGCGCTCGATTCCTCTGCGGCCGACATGGCGTCCGCCATCGTGCGCTTCGTCGCCGAGGGCGGCGGGTTGGTTGCCGCCGGCGACGCGCTGGAGATCGGCCAGTTGGGTCGCCTTGCACCGGCGCGCGCAGGGGAGCGGCGACCCGGCCGCATCCTGCTCGCCGATGACTCGGTCACCCCGCGCGACCTCCCGGTGCGTCCGTTGACCCTCGCGCGATCCGACGCCGTGACGCTCCAGCGCGAACAGCAGGGTGTCACGCTCGTCGCGCGACGCGCCGGCCTGGGGCGCGTGCTCGCCATCGGCTACGACGAGAGCTGGCGCTGGCGCATGCTCGGCGGTGTGAGCGGGCCGGCGGCGCACCGCGAGTGGTGGTCGAGCGAGGTGGGCGCCGTCGCGCCGGCTCGCGAGGCGTCGATGTTGTCCACCGGCGACGCGGCCCCACTCGCAGCGCTCATGGCGGCATTGGGCCAACCGTCGCCCGCCGAGGTGACGCGCAGCCAGCCGACGCGCGACTCGCTGCCGATTGTCCTCCTGATCATCGCCTCGGCCTGCCTGCTTGCCGAGATTGCGTCTCGTCGCTTTCGTGGAGCACCATGAGCACTGTCGCCTATATCTCGCACGCTGACTGCGGCGGCCACGATACCGGCTGGGGGCATCCCGAGCATGTCGGACGGCTGCGCGCCATTCCTCGCGCACTGCGTGACGACTTCGAGCTCTATCACCAGCTGGAACATCGCGAAGCGCGTCACGCCACGGCGGAGGAGCTCGCGGTCGTGCACGATCCGCGATACGTGGTGCAGGTGGAAACGCTGGCGGCGTCGGGCGGCGGCAGGCTCGACGCCGACACGGTGGTGAGCCTGGGCAGCTGGCTCGCCGCGACCGCGGGGGCCGGCGCGGTGCTCGATGGAGTGGATCTCGCCTTCGGTAAGGGCGCGGTGCGCAGCTTCTGCGCTGTTCGTCCACCGGGCCACCACGCCCTTCGGACGAACGGCATGGGGTTCTGTCTCTTCGGCAACGTCGCACTCGCGGCGCATTATGCGCGCATCACGCATGGCGCGGAGCGAGTGCTCATCGTGGACTGGGATGTCCATCACGGCAACGGCACCCAGGCACTGGTCGAGCAGACGAAGGACATCCATTTCGTCTCGATGCATCAGTGGCCATGGTATCCGGGCACCGGCGCCGCAAGCGATCGTGGGCCGCACGATAACGTCTGGAACGTCCCGATGCCCGGCGGCCTGCCGCGTGAGCGCTATGTGGATGCCTTTCTCGGCGCCGTGGACGCTGCGAGCGAAGGCTTCACGCCAGATCTCGTGTTGCTCTCCGCGGGCTTTGACTCCCTGGCCGGCGATCCTCTGGGCCAATTCACTCTCGAATACGACGACTTCGACCGCCTGTCGACCGAGCTGGTGTCGCGTGCGACGCAGTGGTGTGGGGGACGCCTCGTCAGCGCACTCGAAGGTGGCTATGCACCCGACCGCCTCGGCGTGGCCTGTGTGCGGCATATGCGAGCGCTCCTTTGACCACTCGAGGTTCCGCCTGTCAGCCCAGTGTCGCACGGAGTATCTTCCGGCGCCGTGCAGACCGCGCGGTCGACTGATGAACGGAGTTGGCGAGTGGCCCTGAATCTGTTCGGCGTAACGGTGAACGACGCACATTCGGCGCGGGCGGCAGTTCCCGGCGTGCAGCTGGTGACGGTTCGCGAACTCGCGGCGATCTGCGCGGAGGTCGAGCATCGCGCCATCGTTCCGGACGAGGACGTGATCATGCGAAATGCCGAGGTTGTCGCGGCGTATGCGGTGACGAGCCCCGTTCTCCCTGCGCCTGTCGGCGTGGTGTTTCGTTCGGAGGACTCCGTACAGCGTTGGCTCGAGTTGCACTATGGTGCGTTGAGCGAAGCGATGACGTTCGTCGAGAACCGTGTGGCCGGCCGCGTTCACGTGTGGCGGCCCGGCAAGCCCGAGGAGCGCGAGGTGGGCTCCGATCTCGCGGCGGCCGCGGCGGAGAGCCTGCGCATCCTGCGGCGGTCGGCTGTCGCGTCGCTGCCACTTCGGGCGGAGAAGCTCACTGGCATCGTGCTGAGCGCGGCCTTTCTCGTCGACCAGGCGATGTGGCGGGAATTCGTCGCGGAGGTGGACGCGCAGGCGAAGATGACGCCGAGCGTCCGCTTCGAGCTCACCGGGCCATTTCCGCCCTACGATTTCGTCCAGATGCAGCTCGGAGCGTAGGGTGTTCTGTCCAGAGTGCGGAACGTGGAACCGTGCGAGTGCTGCGGCGTGCAGCCGGTGCGGTGGTCCGCTTCCGGTCGTCTCCGGTACGCCGGTGGAAAAGCCGGATGACGAGATCACTGCGCTGCGTCGCGCCACGGGCAGCCGTTATCGCATCATGCGCCGCCTCGGCGGCGGGGGCATGGCGACGGTCTATCGCGCGGAGCAGATGCCCCTGGGTCGCGACGTCGTGGTGAAGGTGCTGCACGCGCACCTCTCCCGCGATGCCGAGATGGCCGAGCGATTTCGCCGCGAGGCAGAAGCGGCTGCGCAGCTCGTGCATCCGTTCATCTGTCCGCTGCTCGACTTCGGTCGCTCGGCGGAGACGGTCTACATCGTGATGCCCTTTCTCGGCGGCGGCTCGCTCGCCGAACGGGTGCAGAAGGAGCGTGCGGTTGCCCCGGCCATCGTCGCCGCGGCGGCGGCACAGGTGGCGGTAGGTCTCGACCACGCGCACCGGCGGGGCGTGGTGCATCGCGACGTGAAGCCGGACAACATCCTTTTCGACGACGACGGCAACGCGTTCATCACCGACTTCGGCATTGCGACGGCGCGCTTTCACGGCCGCCTCACCGCCACCGGTCGGGCCATGGGCACGCCGCACTACATGAGCCCCGAGCAGGCGATGGGCAAGCTGGTGGACGGACGCAGCGATCTGTACGCGCTCGGCGTGGTGATGTACGAGGCGCTCGTGGGCTTTCCGCCGTTCGATGGTGCGGATGCCTTCTCCGTGGGCTACAAGCACGTCCACGAACTGCCGGTCAGCCTTGCCGAGGTTGATTCGCGCCTGCCGGCGAGTCTCGTGGCGGTCGTGATGCGGTGTCTCAACAAGCCTGTCGACGAACGGTACGCGCGCGGCGACGAGCTTGCCGACGCGCTGCTTGACTACCTCTCCTCGACGGAGGACGCAGCCGGGGCGCGTCGCTCCGCCGCTCTCGCCCGACGCCCAGTGCCATCGGAACGCGTATGAAACTCTCGCACGAAATCGTCACGCTGCACACGAAGAATCCGTTCGTCATCGCCCGCGGCGGCGACACCGAGTATCGCGTCGTCCGCATCACCGTCACGGGGCCCGACGGCGCCGAGGGGTGGGGTGAGGCAGCGCCGAGCAAGTTCTATGGCGAGACGGCAGACACCGTAGTGGCCGTGCTGCCGCAGCTCGCCGAGTGCATCACGTACATGGACGGCTGGTCGCTCGACGCCATGGAGCATGCGCTCGCGAAGTGCGTGCGCTACAACGGTGCGGCGCGCGCCGGCGTGAGTGCGGCGCTGCACGATCTTGTCGGGAAGCGGCTCGGCGTGCCGCTGTACCGGCTCTGGGGCCTCGATCCCACGGCGTCGCCGCCGACGAGCTTCACCATCGGCATCGCGCCCGATGAGCCGACGCTGCGTCAGCGCGTCACGGAGGCGGAGCAGTACCCGGTCCTCAAGATCAAGCTCGGCACCAACTGGGACGAGCGCATCGTGCGCGTGGTGCGCGAGCTTGCGCCGCACAAGGTGCTGCGCATCGACGCGAATGCTGCGTGGACCCCCAAGTCGACCCTGCGTATCGTGCCGATGCTCCAGGAGCTTGGTGTGGAGTTTGTCGAGCAGCCGCTGCCGCCAGGCGATCTCGAAGGCCTCAAGTTCGTGCGTGACCGATCGGCGTTGCCCATCATTGCCGACGAGAGCTGTCTGGTGGCGTCCGATGTCGCCAAGCTCGCCGGTGTCGTGGACGGCATCAACATCAAGCTCGCGAAGTGCGGCGGCCTGCGCGAAGCACTCCGCATGGTCGCGACCGCGCGCGCGCACGACATGCTCGTGATGGCCGGCTGCATGATCGAAAGCTCGCTCGGCATCACGGCCGCGGCGCAGTTCGCGCCGTTGCTCGACTGCGCCGACTACGACGGCGCCGCGCTGGTGGCGGACGATCCATACGTCGGCGCGACGATCGACGGTGGCGTCATTCGCCTGCCGGACGGCCCCGGCCTCGGCGTCACGATGCGGGAGATTTAGCGGCGCAATTCAAGCGGCCGGCCGCGGATCTCTTTCGCACCATCACCGATGTCGCGACGGCCGCCACCTGGCGGAAGGACGTCGAGCGCATCGAGATGCTGCCGCCGAACGGCAATCGCATCGCGTGGCGCGAGGTATCGAAGCACGGCGCGGTGAACTACGACGGCGAGATCGTCCGCCCGCCATCGCCCGGCGTACCGGGCCGCTTCATCTCGCGCATCGTGAGCAGGGACCTGCCGTACGGCGGCGAGTGGATCGTCGACGTGGCGATGCTCGACGCCGGTTCGGTGGTCACGGTGACGGAAAACGGCGAGGTGTACAATCCGGTGTTCCGCTTCGTGTCGAGGTTCGTGATGGGCCACAACGCGACGATCGACACCTACCTCCGCGCGCTCGGCCACCATTCTGGTGAGTCCGTGACGCCGACGGTGGCTGCGCCAGTCTAGACCAGCGGCTTCGCTACGCCACCGAGACCGTAGCACTGGCGTCGGACTGCTCTGCGACGGGGCCGCTATATTCCGCAGCAATGTCCCTTGTCGACGTCGCCCTCGCCCTCCCGCTGTTCCGCACGTTCACCTACAACGTTCCGGACACCCTCACGGGAAGCGTCGCACCCGGCTCGCGCGTCGTCGTTCCCTTTCGCAACAGGAACGAGCTCGGC